>NZ_JBBPFR010000001.1:0-462644 GCF_037969685.1 Stenotrophomonas sp. G106K1
GCACTGCTAACTCTGCAAGCCCAGCCTGCCAAGCCTTTGTGGGTGCTGCTGTCGCGTACAAGTACGGCACTTGGGCCGGCGATCTTGGGATCTACGATGATCTGAGCCGCAGCAGTGAGGCACTTAGCTCGTTCGCGCACTCCATGAACGGAACTGCTTACCGCCAGCTCATCTTTGAAAACGGCGGGCTAAAGCCTGTCTACATCATGCCTCAGGAGTACACGGTCGCTGCGCTTGCACAGTGGACTGGCAACTTTGACAAGACCGTCGATCAGTACGGAATCTTCTCCAAGGAAGCATCTGCCGAGCTTGGGTTGGGCCTTGCGAAGGTACTGCTTCGAAAGTATGGGGTTGTTAACATTGTTGGCGGAAATGGAGGTTTTGGGAAGGGGGCGAAATCTGGTGCTTCTGAGCAACTGCCTAGGCAGACGGCTGCTCCGGTTTATGCGACTAATAAGGAGGCCACTGTTGCCGCGACGGCTCTGGGCTTCAGACGCGTGAAGGAGACTGCGCATGATGGCGAACTTGTTTTCACTAATGGGAAAGTATTTATCACGAGAGATGTTGATGGTCATAATGGTGGGGCTTGGAAGGCGGCTAGGACAGTGAAGGCGCTGAATAGCCGGGATACTAGGCTTGGTACTTTTGATTCCAGAATGAATAGGATAGGAGAATGATCTTGGAGCAGTCTTCTTGGGTGGTGCGCGGAAAAACAATTAAGGACTTGATCGAAGAGCTCATGACTTTTGAAGATCAGGATCTGTTCGTAGAAATTTCAGTTGATGGTGGTGATACCGTTAGGCCAATTAGTCTGGTTGGAAGGGATGGTGGGAAGTGCGTGCTATTCTACTTCGGTGAGAGCGATTAGTTATGGGGGTGAGATTCTGGTTATTCGGCGACGAGGGTAAGCGGGTTAGTAAATTTCAAATGGCGCGATGCTGGTAGGGTGGCGTTGTTCGAGTGAGGGGGGGGGATTGCTGAGTGGCTATGGTTTTTATCTTGGCGTTTCTGTATTTTGTGTGAGGATCTCGTTGGTTTTATAGGGTGGCTCTTGCTTAAAATAATTCTTCCTTGACTTGATGGTTCCTGCTGGGGGAGGGTCCATGCTCGCAGAGCGACAAGGACCTGAAGATCGGCGTGTTCGCGCGGGTGAAGTCGCCGCTGATCGACCTGATCAACAACGTGGACGCAGCCCGCCAGTCCGATGATCGTCTGCAGAAGATGCAGGGCATGGCCGCCGGCGCCAACGCCTATCAAGCGGCCAGTGCGATCTCGGCGCTGTCCGGCCGTGCCGGCAGCGGCGATCTGTTCAGTGCTGAAGCGGGCATCGGCTTCAAGACCGCCAACAGCAATGCAGACGGCAGCAGCACGGTCTCGCGCGGCTCGACCATCCAAGGCGGCGGCAACGTCAACCTGACCAGCACGACGGGCGACATCCACGTAGTCCAGGGCAACCTGAGCGCGGGCAACACCCTCAACCTGGATTCTGCCGGCGACATCCTGCTGGAAGCGGGCAAGGCGCACGTGGCAGACCGCAGCAAGAGCAGCAATGCAGGCGCCGAAGTGGGCGTCGGCGTGGTGGTGGGTGCGCAGACGGGCGTGTATGTGTATGCCGAAGCCAGCGTGGGCAGCAGCAAGTCGAACTCGGACAGCAGCACCTGGCAGAACACCACGCTGACCGGCCAGAACATCTCGCTGGAGGCCGAGGGTGACACCACGTTGCGCGGCGCGACCGCCACGGCCGACCGCATCGACGTCAAGACCGGCGGCACGCTGACCATCGAATCGCTGCAGGACATGGCCGAGAGCATGTCCAAGAACAGCCAGGTGGGTGGGCGCGTGCAGGTGGCCTTCGGTAATGCGTGGAATGCCGATGGCTATGTCAGTGCAGGCAAGGCCGAGGGCAGCTACCAGGGCGTGGGCCAGCAGAGTGGCTTGTTTGCCGGCAACGGTGGCTATCACGCGGATGCGGGACACGTGAATCTGATTGGCGGCGCGATTGCCAGCACCAACGCGGCCAACAGTGAACTGACCGCGCAGACGCTGACCTTCAGCGACCTGCAGAACCAGATGGACTACTCGGCCAGCTCGGGCAGCATCAGTGGCGGTGCCGGCGGGCAGATGAAGGGTTGGGACCCGAAGGCGGGCACTACCGCCCCCCGCGGTGGCCCGGGTACGCCAATGACGGAGAGCGGCAGCGACAGCAGCTCCACGCTTGCAACGCTGACCGAAGGCAACATCACCATCGGTGGCAAGCAGACCACGGCGGCGGAGCTGGGCATCAACACCGATGCCAGTGCCGCGCATCGTGCGCTGGAGGCGTTGCCTGATGCCAGCAAGCTGCTGGCGGACCAGCAGGCGATGGCGGCTGCGGCGGGGACGGTGCTTTCCACAAGCCAGCAGATTGCCAACGACATTGGCAGTGGTGCGAACAGGATCACCGACAAGTATCGGGAAGGGCTGAGCGTCGAAGAAAGACGGGTATTTGATGACCTTCCTTGGGACGAGCAGTTCAATCGCCTGAAAGTGTTCGATCCGTCATACCCCGAGGCATTGGTCACGCAGCAGAAGTGGGCTCCTGACGGTGTCTATGGCCGCGCGCTTGGCGCGGTAACCACCGTACTGGTCGGAGGCATGTCCGGCCAAGGGCTGGGTCAGCTGGGTTCCAACGCGCTGGCACCGTATGCGGCTGAACTGATTGGCAAGACGTTCGACCCGAACAAGCAGAGTGCTGTGCCCAGCGAGGCCATGCAGATGCTGTCGCATGCGCTGCTGGGCGCGTTGTTGGCTGAGGCCAATGGTGGCTCGGCGGGGAGTGGGGCGCTTGCGGCCGGTGGTGGTGAGTTGGCAGCGAAGTTCCTGACGGACAAGCTATTCGGCGGGGATCCCTCGAAGCTGAGCCCACAGGAAAGGGAAACAGTTCTGGCGCTGTCGCAGGCGGTGGGAGCTCTGGCGGGCGGGTTGTCGGGACAGGATCTGGCGGGCATCGCGTTGAATGCGGGGATTGCCAGGAATTCTGTTGAGAATAATTTCCTGACCGAGCCGCAGGCGCTGGTGCTTAAGGAGCAACTGGACGAGTGTGGCTCGGATCTGGCGTGCCAACAGATGGTGCGGAATGTGTCGAAGGAAGTGTCCCGGAGCATGGATTACGAGTTGCTCTCAGTCTGCACTGCTAACTCTGCAAGCCCAGCCTGCCAAGCCTTTGTGGGTGCTGCTGTCGCGTACAAGTACGGCACTTGGGCCGGCGATCTTGGGATCTACGATGATCTGAGCCGCAGCAGTGAGGCACTTAGGGATGGTCTGAACAACCAGCACTGAGTCCTGAGTTTCCAGGTTTGGCCCGACCAACGTCCGGCAGGCGCGCCAGATGTGCGGTTTTTCGCCGTTTGGGTGGTGCCGGCAGGCACCTGCGGACGGATTGATCCCTATGCCGGCAGCAGCTGCCGGCGCACCATCCACAGATTGGACAGTGCAAACAATGTCAGCACCTGTGCCGTGTTCTTGGCCAAGCCGCGGTAGCGCGCCTTGGTGTAACCGAACTGACGTTTGATCACCCGGAACGGGTGCTCGACCTTGGCACGCATGCTGGCCTTCCAGCTCTCCCAGCGTTCCACCTGTTTGCGTTCCCGCGCGTCGCCAACGGCCCTGACCTGCGAGCGCTTGGCGGCGATGAAGAACATCGCCTTGCAGTTGGACAGCTCTGCACGCTTGTCGGCACCGGTATAGCCGCTGTCGCCGAACACGCACTCTTCCTTGCCATGCAGCAGCGCGTCGGTGACCGTGACATCGCTGACATTGGCTGCCGTGCACTTGACGTGGTGCACCAGCCCGGAGAATTCATCAACACCGATATGCGCTTTCATCCCGAAGTACCACTGGTTGCCCTTGCGGGTCTGATGCATTTCCGGGTCGCGCGCCTTGTTGGTGTTCCTGGTCGAGCTGGGCGCGTGGATGATCGTGGCATCCACGATCGTTCCGGCGCGCAGGCTCTGGCCTTTGCGCGCAAGGTGCGCATTTACCGCCTCCAGCATATTCGCCGCCAGGCCATGCTTCTCCAGCAGACGACGGAAGTTGAGGATCGTGCTCTCATCCGGGATCACATCGAGCCCGCTGAGCCGGGCGAACAGCCGCATCGAAGCGATCTCGTGCAGCGCTTCCTCCATCCCCGGATCGCTCAACGCGTACCACTGCTGCAGCAGGTGGATGCGCAGCATAGTCTCCATCGAATACGGCGGCCGGCCCACGCGATCTGAGCGCGGATAATGCGGCTCGATCTGAGCCAGCAGCGCCTTCCAAGGCACTACCTGCTCCATCTCCGCAAGGAATATCTCGCGTCGGGTCTGCTTGCGCTTGCCCAGGCCCTCGGCATCACCAAATGTCAGCTGCATCGATAGCTTCTCAACGTGTGCCGCCATTGTCTCTCAGGCGACAGGCCAAGGCACGGCACGGCACCGCCGAAGTAGTTGTTCAGAGCATCCCTAGGTGGCGCACTGGGAGGCGCCAGTGGTGCAGGCACGGCACTTATGGGAGATCAGTTCAACCGTCAGTTGCATCCTGATGAAATTAATTTCCTGGCCGCAAAGGCAAAGGACTTCGCCAATCTGCTGTTTGGATGCGGGGAAAGCTGTAGTGCCGATCAGGTCAATGTGGCCCGGGGGCGTCTGTTGCGCGAAGCCTACGCCCGCGTGGATGACATATACGGCTCGTACGAGTCAGACTTTGCGGCGTCAAGTTTCATTGGCTCAAACCCAATGACTTTCGTTGGGCCCGATGGTAAGCAGCATGAAGGGTTCATTGAACTCGACAATGACCGCCGCAATGACCACAGCCTGTACAAGGATATGCTTGGCACCCGGCGAGCCGAATTTAATCTGCTTACCGCCGCACTTCTGGAGGGAGGTAAAACAGAAGCAGCTGTGAGGCTGGACTACAACCGGCAGCTCGCTGAGCTCGCCACGAGTGCACGTGGCCGTGATGGAGTGATGATCCTCGAGACCTTCAGTGGAGAAATTGGTGGGTGGGGTTCAGTAATAAAGAATGTACTGAAGGGGGATGGTGAGTCCGGAAGCCTCGCAGCTGTGCCTCTTCTTATCTTTACGAAGGTGCCAGGGGCCAAGGCTGCAGCGGAGGTTGCGGAGAGTCTGGCCGCGCAGGCTGTGAAGGGGGCCGCGTCCCGGGCAGAGGCAACAGCAGGCACAATGGGTGCGAACATTGGCACTCCCCTGACGTTCAACAAAGTAACCAAGACTTGGAGTAGTCCGGGGGGGGGCTTGACTATGGAATGGGCTCTACGCATGGAAATCGTATCAAACATGTAATGGCACATACGATTCCAAACCCAGCAAAATTGACGCATTCCGTTTTCGTTGAGGATAGATCCAAGTTGATTTCTCTTATCGACGAGGCTTGGAGGATGAAGGGGGCAGCGGTGCCAGGAGATCCGGGAGCATTCATCGTCCCAATGGGGCGGGTGATTGGCACTGCCGGCGAGAAAAATATAAGAATTATTGTTAAACCTGGTACCAATAAAATAATATCTGCATATCCTGTACAGTGAGGTTTTTTATGATTTGTCCGCGTTGTGAGCAAGGTGAGATATTTGAGGCTCATGTCAAGAGGAGTGGGGTTCAGATATTTGTCTGCGACGAATGTGATGCTGTCTGGTTTTCTTTGATTGACATCGGTGCTTCTCCGTTCAGGGATCTTGAAACTTATCTTGAGGAGAATTCGATTGCTCCATCTTGGGAGTCAATTTCTGTGGATAGGCGCCTGTAATGCTTTGATGCACGCGACGGCTTGTATCTGGTGAAGCAGCAGGAGCGGGGGGCGGCGCTGAGACATGGCCGGCCATTTTGAGAATGGCTGGCATGCGGCGAGTTGCAAGCCAAGCATGAGTAATGATGGGGCTGCCATGGTTGTCCATGCCTTCTTTCGTGGTGTTTCGCGTACTTGCTGGAATCCTGGCGAATCCGCTGTACCTGGCGCACTGTCGAAGGATTGTCCACAAGGTCGATGCCGAGCATCGCGGGGCACACCGGTGGCACCTTGAGCTGCGCAAGGCTGGCGATATCAGCTACACCGCTCTGGTGATCGCCTTGGCGGTAACGGCCTCACAGAACACCCTGATCAATCTGATGGTTGGTTCGATACCGAAGCCAGCGCCCAAGCCGTCTCCCGTGCACGTGGCGTCGAACCTGCCGGATCCGCTGGATCCGCAGTTGGAGGAAGTGGAGCGTGAGGAATACCAGGAGCAGATGCGTGCGATCGCAATGACGGCGTGGCCTGCCGGCATTCCGACCGACGGCAATGCCTGCATTGTCGAGTTGCGTTTGGCGCCCCCAGGTCGCGTGCTGGAGGCCAATGTTATGGAGCCCTGCACGTTGAACGACGAACAGCGCGAAATGATGCTGGGTGAAATCAGGCGCACGGACTTCACCATCCAGGGGAAGATGCGGTTCTTCAACAGGCATACCCTCATCGGCTTGCGCAAGTAATGAGCATTTCGCTGTTTCTCGAGGTCGAAGCCGGCGCCGACCTCGATGCCGTTCTGCATGCCCTGGATTCGATCCGGGCCGAGTACTCCAACGGCATTGACGATCTGCATGGGTATTTCCCAGCGTCCAACACCGGCTTCGGGTTCGGCATCGTCGATCCGCCGGAGGCTGTCGTAGCCGAAGGAGTTGAAGCCGAGTGGATGGTTGGACTGCTCGGCTCGTTTCATTTCCGCGCGAGCGGATTTGAAAGCGCCTGGGAGGAAATCTGCCGTTTCATCAGGTGCTACGCCGCGACGTGCGGGTTCCGGTTTGTGCTCTCGTTCCAGTTCGAGAGCATCTATGCAGCAAGGCTCGGACAGGATTTGGTCTGCCCTGGGCCTGCTGCCCCATAATGCCGCATGACGGGGGCTATCCCGGTTCGGTCTGGTTTTTTCTGCATGTATCGATATGCCTTCTGGATATAGAGCATCTGTGGGTTGCCTGATTTCACACCTGTCTGCACAGTTTTAGATTTTTGGATCGATATAATAAAATTGACCCATAAAGTTTCCCTTGCCCGTGCCGCCACCGATATAGGGCCACGATCAAGGGGATTGAGATGCTCGCCTTACGCAACCTCCGTGTGGGATCCCGGCTTTCTGCCGGCTTCGGTCTGCTGTTGCTGTTCATCCTGGCCATCGTCGGCCTGGTGTTGTACGGAAACCATCTGAAGTCCGCCCAGTTCGAGAAAGTAGTGGGCGTGAACATGGTCAAGATGCGGTTGTTGAACGACATGCTCGATACCAACAACGCGGTGCTGATGCATCGCCGCCTGATGGTGATCAAGCGTGGCGAGGAGTTCGACAAGGACTACCAGCGGGCGCAGGAACTGAGCCGTACCTACGACGGCATCTGGGACAAGTACGTCAAGATTCCTCGCGATGCCACCGGCGATACGCTGGTGGCGCAGATCGCGGCGGCACGCAAGGCCACCGACGTCTCCACTCGACAACTGCACGAGCGGATGAAGGCGGGCGACTACGACGGTGCAGCCACCGAGCTGCTGGCCGAGCACGGTCTGGCCACCGCCTGGAATGGAGCGATCTCCAGCCTGCTGCGGCACCAGGAAGCCCTGACCGAACGCAGCCGTGAGGAATACCGCGCCACGGAAGCGTGGACGGGAACCCTGTCCATCGCCTTCGGTGTGCTCAGCCTGATCCTCGGTGCACTGGCTGCGTGGGCGATCACCCGCAGCCTGACCCGCCCCTTGGCGGGCGCGGTGAAGCTGGCCGATGGCATTGCCAACGGTCGCCTGGACAACGTCATCGATGCCTCGGGCAATGACGAGGTGACCCAGTTGCTGAAGTCCATGCAGCGCATGCAGGGGCAGTTGCAGGCGGTGATGGCGGCGCAGGGCGAGATGGCGCGGCAGCATGATGACGGCAGCCTGGGCTATCGCATGGACGAGAGCGCCTTCCCCGGCGATTACGGGCGGATGGTGCATGACACCAACGCGCTGGTGGGTTCCCACGTGCACGTGCAGAACCGCCTGATCGAGGTGATGAAGCACTACGCGCGCGGCGACCTGTCGGTGGACATGGATCGTCTGCCTGGCGAAAAAGCGGCGATCACCCAGGCGATGGACGAGACCAAGTCCAGCCTGTCGGCCATCAACGGTGAGATCCGCCGATTGGCAACAGCTGCTGCAGCCGGTGACTTCAGCCTGCGTGGCGACGAAACACGCTTTGACCACGATTTCGCCGAGATGGTGACCGGGCTGAACCGGTTGATGCAGACCACCGACGAGAACCTGGTGCAGGTGTCGTGCCTGTTGCAGGCGATCTCACGTGGCGATCTGACCGTACGCATGCAGGGCGACTTCCACGGCGTGTTCGCCCGCATGCGCGACGACTGCAACGCGACCGTCGAGCAGCTGACCCAGATCGTCGGCCGCATCCAGGCCAGTGCATCCAGCATCAATCTGGCAGCGGGGGAAATCGCCTCGGGCAATACCGATCTGTCGCGGCGTACCGAGCAGCAGGCGGCCAACCTGGAAGAAACGGCAGCGTCGATGGAGGAGCTGACCTCCACGGTGAAGCAGAACGCCGAACACGCGCGCCAGGCCAATCAGCTGGCGATCGGTGCACATGGGGTGGCCTCGCAGGGCGGCGAGGTGGTCGGCCAGGTGGTGACCACCATGAGCGCCATCGAAGCGTCGTCGAAGAAGATCGCCGAGATCATCAGCGTGATTGATGGCATCGCTTTCCAGACCAACATCCTGGCGCTCAACGCCGCCGTGGAAGCGGCGCGCGCGGGTGAGCAGGGCAGGGGCTTTGCCGTCGTGGCCAGTGAGGTGCGCACGCTGGCGCAGCGCTCGGCGGGTGCGGCCAAGGAGATCAAGGGCTTGATCGAGGAGTCGGTGGGCAAGGTGTCCGACGGCTCGGCGCTGGTGCGTCAGGCGGGCACCACGATGGGCGAGATCGTCGCCTCGGTGCAGCGGGTGACCGACATCATGGCGGAGATCTCGGCGGCCTCGCAGGAGCAGAGTTCCGGTATCGAGCAGGTCAACCAGACCGTGATGCAGATGGATGAAGCCACCCAGCAGAACGCCGCGCTGGTGGAAGAGGCCAGTGCTGCAGCACGTTCGATGGAGGAGCAGGCCAACCTGTTGGCCGAGGCGGTGTCGGTGTTCCGCACCGGGGCTTCGGTGGCGGCGGCAGCAGTCCGTCCGATGTTGGCCGCGGTTGCTGCAAGTGTGCCGCCGGTGCGTCGCGTGACCGGCGTGCCGCCTCGGATCGCGCCCTCGCTCGCGGCCAACACGGGTGGGTGGGAAGAGTTCTAGGCCGGGTGGGAGACGGCGCCCATCGCGATGCTGGTCGCGATGGGCGCATTTTTGTTTCCTGAACCGATGGTGGCCGCTCAATCCCCGCAGACGCGGATTTCACCTGCAGTTGCCACCCGCAGGCAGACACTTGCGCCATACCGGAGCACAGGAGATGGCCATGAAGACCTCGACCCGATTGATGGTGCTGGGCACCCTGCTGGCGGCGTCGTCCGTTGCTGGCGCACAGAATTACGGCCCGCGTGATGAAGGCCGCAAGTTCAACGATGGCAGCCGCGTGGTCTGCAAGAACGTGGAAGTGCAGCGCAATACCCGCGATCCCAACCGCATCACCGGTACCGCCACCGGCGCCGTGGTCGGTGGTCTGCTGGGCAACCAGGTAGGCGGCGGCAACGGCAAGAAGCTGGCAACCGTGGCCGGTGCCGTGGCGGGCGGTGCAGCCGGCCGACAGATCCAGGGCAACCATCAGCAGAAGACCGGCGACCGCGTGGTCGAGCGCCGTTGTGAGCGCGTCTATCGCTGATCCCTTCATGCGATAGCCCCTTCCACACTGCTGTACCCCGAACGCCGGCCCTGTGCCGGCGTTCTTCGTTTCAGGCCCAGTCCTTCCTGGAGAAGAAGTACTTCCAAGCGTTGTGGTCCGCATCACCGGAATCCATCGCGCAGCGCCGCGCGGCCCAAGCGGTCGGCACGAATACAGCATCCCGTTCTGGTACGCGCCGGAGCCGTAAAAGGGGACGGAGGGGATCAAACCGTTTTCTCCCCCTTCGTGTCGATTACGACGCAATCGCCTCCGTCCCCTTTTTGCTGTGCAGGCGCCAAAGGGCGAGGGCGCTGTACAGCACCAGCAGGGCAGTCAGGGTGATCAGTTCGTGGCTGACCTCGGCCAGGCTGGCGTCCATCTGGTTCAGTCGGACCATCAGGTTGATACCGGAGGTAGTCGGCAGCAGTTGTGCCAGCCACACCAGTGGGCGCGGAGTCATCACCGCCGGCCACGACAGGCTGGCCAGGAAGAACAGCGGGATGGAGGTGGCGATGATGTACTGGAAGGCGCGTTCGCGGGTGCGGAAGAAGCTGCCGACGAACAGGCCGAACGCCACTGTGGCAGCGATGAACAGCGTACCGCCGAGCAACTGGCCAAGCGGGTTGCCGCCACGTGGATAGTCCTGCACCCATGCAGTGAAGCCGGCGTACCAGAACAGCCCGAACAGCCCGATCAGGCCGAAGCCGAGGGCCATGCCGGTCAAGGTCGGCAGGTCGAACCGCAGGCGCCGGCCCAGCACCAGCCGGCGGCCGCCGAGCAGGACGCCGATGCCCATCAGCAGTGTTTGATGCACGATCAGTTCGGCCACGCCGGGCACGATCGCGCTGCCATAGCCTTCCTGCGTGTTGTACAGCGGCCGTTGCACGAGGGTGACCGGAGGTGCCTGTGGCGCGCCCATGAACGCGGCCTGGGTGACCGCTGCTTCGCGGCCGAACGCACCCAGTGCATCTGCCACGCTGCCCAGCACCCAGCTGGCGCGACCGAGATAGGCGCCGTTGCCGAGCAGTACCAGCTTGGCCGGATGGCCACGCAGGATGTCGCGCTCCAGGTTGGCCGGGATCAGCACGATGCCTTCGGCATGGCCGGCTTCCAGCTGTGCACGTGCTTGCTGCAGATCGGCTGGTTGCCCGACCACATGGGCCACGCGCAGCGAATCGAGCTTGCGCAGCAGTTCGCGGCTGGTCGCGCTGTGGTCTTCATCGACCACCAGCACGGGCAGGTTGCCGGCCACCTGGTGGCGATAGGCGGCGGGGTAGAAGAACGAGTACAGAATCACCGCGCCGACCATCACCACGATCGCATAACGGTCGCAGAGCACGGCCAGCAGGGTCTGTCGCAGGCTGTGCCAGATCCGGCTCATGTGCCTGCCCCAGCCGGCTGCGCGGCCTGCGGCGTGCGCGCGAACGCCAGCAGGCGCCAGCCGCCGATGCCACCAGCAACCAGGATCATCAGCAGCAGCGTGGCCAGCGGCCACAGCGAAACCACGAGTGGCGAGCCGATGAACTGCTGCTGGGTCTGCAGCTTGATGTAGGCGCTGAGCGGCAGCAGCAGGTGCCAGACGCGGGTGAACAACGGCGCGTCGATCACCGGGAACGTGGCGCTGGAAAAGGCCAGTGCGGTGCCGATGCTCAGACCTACGGCGGACAGCGCGGTGCCCATGTCGCGGGTGACGCCGACGAAGAACAGTGCATAGGCCGCGGTGGCCAGGTAGAACAGCGGCTGTGCGAGCAGCAGCAGAACCACACTGCCGGCGATGCCGTCGCCGCGCAGCCAGGCCAGGTAGGCCGCGCCCAGCGCGCCGTACAACGAGAACAGCAGCACGTAGGGCAGCACCTTGCCGGCAATGGCCGACCACGGCGTCTGGCCCAACCAGGCGGGCAGGGTGCCCTCGCGGATTTCGCGGCCGAGGCTGCCGGCCACCGCCAGCGCCAGTACCAGCGATAGCACCGCCGGGAAGATCAGTGGCAGCAGGAACAGCTCGTAGCTGCGCGCCGGATTGAACAGGATGTCCGACTGCACCGCGATGGGCGCGGCACGCAGCTTGCCCGGCCCGACCTGCAGGCCGATGCGTTCGCGCAGCAGCCGCGCGTTCCATGCCGATACTGCATCGCCGATATCCCGCGCGGCGGACTGGCCGGTGGTCATGTAGGTGGCGTTGTAATAGGAAAACACCGTGCCTTGCCGGCCGCGCAACGCCTGGCGGGTCACATCGCGCGGCACCAGCACCACCGCGAACACCTCCAGCCGGCGCAGCTGCGCGCGTGCCTCCTCCATGCCTGCCGGTTGGCTGGTGATGCGCACACCGGGGCTGGCATCCAGCATGCGCAGCAGCAGGCGGCTGTCGCTGCTGTGGTCCAGGTCGACCACGGCAATCGGCACGTCACGCATCACCGATGCGGAGAACATCCAGGCCATCACCACCAGCATCAACAATGGCAGCAGGGTGACCAGCGCCAGGTCTGCACGGTTGCTGCGCAACCGACGCAGTTCACGCTGCCATGAGCTGCCAAAGCCGCTGCGGCTGGTGTTCAGTGCTGCGGCCATGCGAACAGCACGCTCATGCCGGGGCGGAAGCCCTCGATGCGGCGTACCGGGCGCACCCGCACTTCGAAGCTGCGCACGTCATAGCCCGATGACTGCCGGGTCGTGCGCCAGGTGGCGTAGTCGCCCGCAGGATTGATGAAGTAGACCTCGAATTCGTCGTCCTTGCCGAGCGCCGGCACGCTGCCACGCAGCTTGCTGCCGACCTTCAGGCCCTGCATCTGCGATTCGCGCAGGTTCATCGACACCCACATGCGGTCGATGTCGACCAGGGTGAATACCGGGTAGCCAGCCGGTACCAGCTCGCCCGGATCGGCCATGCGCTTGTTGATTTCACCGGCTACCGGTGCGCGACCTTCCACTTCCACACGTGCGGCGTTGACTTCCGCCACCGCGCCCTGCGCCTGCTGCACCTGGCCCTGTGCGGCA
Source organism: Stenotrophomonas sp. G106K1 (assembly GCF_037969685.1). Taxonomy (NCBI): domain Bacteria; kingdom Pseudomonadati; phylum Pseudomonadota; class Gammaproteobacteria; order Lysobacterales; family Lysobacteraceae; genus Stenotrophomonas; species Stenotrophomonas sp. G106K1. Next base: position 12,830 of record NZ_JBBPFR010000001.1, read on the forward strand.
CGCTTGTCCTGCTCGCGCGCACCGGCCAATGCCATGTCGTACTGGGCGCGGGCGGCGCGCGCCAGCTCGCGTGAGCTGGTGGCCTGGGCAGCGGCTTCGTCGCGCTTCTGCCGGGTCATCACCCCTTCGTTGAACAGGTTCTGCACGCGCCGGTAGGTGGCTTCGGCAAGCGTGGCGCCGGCTTCGGCGCGCTTCCAGTTGGCTTCGGCCGCGCGGATGTCTTCGCTACGTGCACCGTCGTTGGCTTTGTCGGCCACCGCCTGCGCTGCAGCCAGCGCGCCGTGCGCCTGCTGTTCCTTGGCCGCCACTTCGGGGCTGTCGAGCAGGAACAGTACTTGTCCGGCCTGCACGCGATCACCCTCGCGCACCTTCAGTTCGGCCACGCGCGCAGTGATCTTGGCCGACACGTTGAGGGTGTCGGCGTCGGCCATGCCCTGGATCTGGTCGGCGGGGCTGCGCCAGGCCAGCCACAGGCCCAGCACCACTGCTACCAGCAGCAGCACCAGCAGAATCGGCCCCAGCCGGCGCTTGCCTGGGGGCGTCGTTGCTTCGTCGTGCAACACATCACTCATGATCGATCACCTCGTCTGCACGCCGCCGATAGTCTTCGAAGCGGTCCATCTGTCCACTCACCTCAAGCAACTGCGCCAAGGCGATATCGTATTGGTAGGCGGCTTGCGCACGTTCGACGCGGGCACCGCCGAGGCCGAGCCGCGCATCGATCACGTCCAGCGAGGTGGCCTGGCCTTCGCGGAAGGCCAGCTCCTGCAGGCGCAGGTTCTCGTCGGCCTGGGCGATGCTGCTGTCCAGCAGCATGAACTGCTGGCGTGCGGTTTCCAGCGCGTTCCAGGCCTTGCGCACACCAAGTGCAACCTGGTTCTCGGCCTCGCGCAGGCCGGCCTCGGCCTGCTCCTGCTGCGCGCGTGCTGCACTGATCTGTGCTGGCCGTGAGTTCGGCGACAGGAAGGTGTACTTCAGGCCGATGCCGAACGCCCAGTCCGGATCGGTCAGCATTTCGTCGCGGCGGCGGAAGTCGTACTGGCCGAACAGGAATACCGTTGGCTTGAGCTTGGCCTGCTGCACGCGAACGCCCTGTTCGGCCTGCGCGACGATCGCCCGCAGCCGCGCGATCTGCGGCTGCCGTGCCTGTGCGGTGCGCTCGAAGCTGGCGACCGGTTCCAGCGGGGTACGCTGCACGAACAGCGGTGACAACGGCTGCACATCGCCGCCACTGCGCAGCAGGGTGGCCAGCGCAGCCTTCAGCGTGGCCAGGTCATTGAGCGTCTTCTGGTACTCGCGCTCGGCCTTGTCGCGGGCGACGGTGGCCTGCAGGCGCTGCGCGCGCGTGGCGAAGCCTTCGCGTTCCAGCTTTTCGGCATCGGACAGGTGGCGGTTCAAACCATCGCGCACATCGCGGCGCACGACCACTGCCTGTTCGGCCAGGCGCTGGCCGAAGTAGGCCTGGGCCAGCTGCACGGTCAGCGACTGCCGCTGCGCTTCGCGCTCGGCGCTGGCCTGTTCGCTGGCCGCGCCGGCAGCACGCTGCGCGGCGGGAATCAGGCCGCCGGTGTACAGCGGCAGCACTGCAGTGACCACCGGCCGCGTGCGCCAATCGCGTTCGGTGAACGACAGCGGCGAGTCGATGCCATAGGCTTCGGCCACCGGTGCCAGTGAGCCCAGCGGCAGGGTCAGTGTCTTCTGGAACTGGAGGCGGCGCACTTCGCCGGTGATCTCCGGCAGGCGCAGCAGGCGGGTGGCTTCCTGCAGTTCTTCCTTGTTGCGCACGCCGGCATCAGCAGCGGCCAGTGCGTCGGAGACCTGTTCCAGGCGCTGCCGCGCCTGTTCCCATTCCAGTGCGGGAGGCGCGCTGGTCTGTGCCGCTGCAGCCAGCGGCAGGCTGGCCAGCAAGGCCAGGCCGGCAGCGCCGAGCGCGCGATGCATTCTTGTCCGTGGGCAGCTCAGGCGCATGCCGTTCCTGTAGTGAAGAAGTGGGCAAACGGTAGTGGTCCGCGCGTGAAGCCGGGGTCTGCGGTGGTCTGGATCATGCTCTTTTCAACGTAGGGTATTGCCAGCGGCGGTGCGCAGTGCGTGGGTGATGTGCTGCAACGTGCTCGAACGCACGGCGGCATGCTGCCAGAACAAGGGTACGTCGAGCCAGCGACGGGGTTCCAGCACCACTATCTGCCCGGCCTCTGCCGCTGGCGTGACCAGGGCCTCCGGCGCCAGGCACCAGCCCAGCCCACGCGCGGCAGCATCGACGAAGCCGGTGGAGGAGGGCAGGTAGTGTACGGGCGGCTGCATTCGCGCGCGGGTCAGCCTGCGCAGGAAGCGCCATTGCAGTTCATCCTTGCGGTTGAACACGATCATCGGCGCCGACGCCAACGCGTCGGCCTGCATGCCCTTGCTGAAGTGGCGCCGCGCAAATGCCGGTGAGGCGATGGCGTGGTAGCGCATCGCGCCCAGCGGATGCACGTTGCAGCCCTTCAGGGGTTTGCGTTCGGCGGTGACCGCGCCCAGTACGCTGCCGTTGCGCAGCAGTTCCAGGGTATGTTCCTGGTCGTCCATGCGCAGGTCGAACAGGTAGCCGTGGCGCTGGTGCAGTTCGGCGATGGCGGCGACGAACCAGGTATCCAGCGAATCGTCGTTGACCGCCAGCGGGATCGGCGTGCGGGTGGCATCGCTGCCGCGTTCCGGCAGCAGTTCGGCCAGCGCTTCGGCCTGCAGTTCCTGCATCGGCCGCACCCGCCGCAGCAGTACTTCGCCGGCAGCGGTAGGCCGGCATGGCGCCTGCCGTGCCACCAGTACCTGGCCCAGCCGGTCCTCAAGCGCCTTGATCCGTTGCGACAACGCCGATGGGCTGATCGACAGGCGGCGTGCGGCAGCCTCGAAGCTGCCTTCTTCAAGCACCGCGGTGAAGGCGCTCAACTGCGGATGTACCAGGTCCACGCGATGCCTCTTCAGTTTTTCTGCACAGGATAAAGAAAAACCAGCTGGCCTTAACGGGGCCGTTGGTCGCACCCTGCGCCTTCTTTCACGGTGGAGAGCGTCGGATGTGGATTGCTGCGGCCCTGGCCGGCCTGTTCGCGGGCGCCGGCCTGATCATCGCCATCGGCGCGCAGAACGCCTTCGTGCTGCGGCAGGGCCTGCAGCGTCGCTACGTGGGCATGGTGGTGCTGGCCTGCATGGGCGGCATGGGAGCGCTGGTGCTGCAGTGGCCGCTGCTGTTGCAGGTGCTGCGCTTCGGCGGGGCCGCCTTCCTGCTGTGCTACGGCCTGCAGGCCGGGCTGCGCGCATGGCGCGGTGGCAGCGCGCTGGCCGCGGCCGATGCCAGTGGGGGCAGCCGGCGGCAGGTGCTGCTGGCCTGCCTGGCCTTCACCCTGATCAACCCGCACGTCTACCTGGATACGATGGTGCTGCTGGGCAGCCTGTCCACGCGCTATCCGGGCGACCTGCGTTGGGCGTTCGCGGCGGGCGCCTGCGTGGCCAGCGTGCTCTGGTTCTGCGGGCTGGGATTCGGTGCACGGTTGCTGCAGCCGGTGTTCCGCAACGCGGCCGCATGGCGGGTGCTGGATGCAGGCGTAGCGGTGTTCATGCTGTGCCTTGCGCTGCTGTTGCTGCTGCGCCCGCTCTAGGTCGCATCCACCGCGCACAACGGGGTCTCGCCGGGGCGCAGGGTCAGCACGCGTACACCACTGCCGGTCACGGCCACGGTGTGCTCGAACTGCGCTGAAAGCTTGCCGTCACGGGTATACACCGGCCATTCGTCGGGCTGCTGGCGGATCGCCGGCTTGCCCTGGTTGAGCATCGGCTCGATGGTGAACACCATGCCTTCCTGCAGTTCCATGCCGGTGCCGGCATGACCGTAGTGCAGGATCTGTGGCTCCTCGTGCATTTCCTGGCCGATACCGTGCCCGCAGTACTCCTTGACCACGCTGTAGCCGTGGCTGCGGGCATGGCGGGCGATGGCGTGGCCGATATCGCCCAAGCGCGCGCCGGGCCGCACGGCGGCGATGCCCTTCCACATGGCCTGGTAGGTCACCTGCACCAGCTTGCGCGCGGCGTAGTCGACTTCACCCACCAGATACGTGGTGCTGGAATCGGCGATGTAGCCGTTCTTCTCCAGCGTGATGTCGAGGTTGACGATCTGGCCGTTGCGCAGCACGTCATCGGCCGACGGCATGCCGTGGCAGATGACGTTGTCGATCGAGGCATTGAGCACGTACGGGAACCCGTACTGCCCTTTGCTGGCGGGCCGCGCCTGCAGGTCGTCGAGGATCATGCGTTCGACGATGTCATTGATCTCCAGCGTGCTGCGGCCCTGCAGCGGCAGGGTGTCGAGCATGGCGAAGACCTGCGCCAGCAGTCGTCCGGACTCGGCCATGTGGTCGATCTCGTCGGGGCGCTTGATCATGGCCATCGGCTCAGGCCCGCCCGGGCGCAAGCGGCTGCGGCTGCACGCCGGCGGCGCGCAGTTCGCTGGCGACGACGTCCTGGAAGCTCAGGGTCGGGTTCATCTCGCACAGCATGCCGACCCGGATCCAGAACGTGGCCTGGGCATTGATCGAGCGGTTGGAGACGGTGCAGGCACGGCGCAGCTGGTCGTGCAGGGTGTCATCGATGTTGACGATGCCCATGGGCGTTCTCGACAGGGAATATACGAAGCGTATACGAAACGTATATCGTCACTCAAGCCCGGGGCATTCAGCCAGCGTCGGTGGCGAAGCGCAGGCGGTTGCCGTCCGGATCGACGATCAGCATTTCGCGGCTTCCCCAATCCGTATCGTGTGGCGGCTGCTCGATGGGTACCCCGGCAGCGCTGAAAGCACCATGCAGGGCATCGACGTCGGCGACGATGAAATACACCGCGCCGCCCACTTCGCAGTCACCGGTGTGTTCGGTCAGGAAGATCGTCTGGCCCTCGCGGGTGAGCTGGGCGAACAGCGGGAAGCCGGGTTCGAAGCGATGCTCCCAGTCGACGAGGAAGCCCAGGCCCTGCACATAGAACGGCAGGCTGGTATCGGCATGGCGCATGCGCAACTGAGGGATGACGGTCTGGGGCATGACGGCGGCTCCGGGGGCGGGAGGCCAGTGTAGTGCCGGGCCATGCTCGGCTATCGCCTTTTGTAGAGTCGAGCCATGCTCGACTCAGGGGACCGCGAACAGCAGCCGAGCATGGCTCGGCTCTACAAAAAAGCACTCAGCAGGCAGTCGGCACTGCGGCCATCGCCGCCAGCAGTTCGCGGTTCACCTGCTGGTGCTGCTGTTGCCAGGCTGGCAGATCGCTGGCAGCGATGTCGGGTTGCCCATCCAGCGACGACAGCCAGCGCTTGAAACGGCTCTGGTAGTTGGGCAGTGACACCTCGCCGGTGATATCGCTGCCCACCAGTCCACCGGTGCGCAGGGCCTCGATCACCATCAGCGCATGTTCAAGCTGGAAGCGGCCCTGGTCCCAGTTGCTGCGTGCTACCTCTTCGGCGAACACGTCCTTGTCGATCGACAGATAGGTGGCCCGCGGCGCCTGCGCCTGTTCGGCGGCGAATGCGGCAACAAGTGCCTCGGGATGTTCGAAGCGGCGGAAGGCACCTGCCATGCCCACGCGGCTGGCCCAGCCCACATCCACGTCCATGCACCAGTAGGTCAGCCGTCGCTCCAGCAAGGGGCGCCAGTGGTTCTCCCACGCATGGCCCAGGCCGATATCGGTGGAGGTGATGCCCAGTACATGCACATGCGATATCTGCGGCAACGCGGCGGCGGCATTCACCCAGGAACCGCAGTGCATGCCGAAGGGAAAGCGCATGTTGTCAGGGTGGTTGTCCAGCACCACCAGCTGGAACGGGGCGCGCGTATGCAGGCGCTGCAGCAGTGGCAGGCTGAGATGGTGGAAATCGCCGCTGCCGAGCATCACCGTGCCGAGTTGTGCCGGCAACGGCAACAGAACGTCATTGGCGAAGCGTGACAGCGTGGCGTTGCGGCAGGCAAAGCGCAGCGGGTCATGCCAGTGCTGCAGCGCAAGCGTGCGTGCCTGCGGCAATGGCAGTACGCCACCATCGAGGTCGAGGATCAGCGGGGGGCGCAGTTGCATCGGTCAGCCCCCACCGTCCGGCTCAGCCTGCAGGTGCGGGGCCAGCCTGCGCAGGGCGGCGCGCAGCAGGGGCGAACGCGCGTGCACCGCATGCACGGTGGAGGTGAAGCGGGCTCCCAGTTCGGCCTTGATGCGTGAGTCGGTCCAGCCGGCGACGTAGTGGCTGAGGCCGTGCTGCAACGCGTATTCCAGGTTGTGCATCCAGCTGACCGAGTACAGGTTGTGGTCGCGCGACTGCGGATAGGACAGGCCGATGTACTTGTCCACCAGCTTGCCGGCGTGAACGTAGCACAGGTTCCAACCGATCAGCTCGCCGTTGTGGCGGTAGAGGAACAAGCGCCCCTGGCCCTGCGTGTCTGCCAGCAGGTGCTGCAAGAAGGCCAGGTCTAGCTGGTCGAAATGAACGGCGCTTTGCGCATACACCTGCAGGTACAGTGCGTGCAGTTCGGCCTGCAGCCGTGGCTCGGCAAGGGCGGGGTCGCCGGTAGCGATGCAGTCGATCTGCAGGTGGGCACGCGAGCGCAGCTTGCGCCGGATGTTCTTGCGCCGCGCAGTGGACAGGCGCGCCAGGTAGGTGTCGATGCAGTCGAAATCGATCGCCACCCATGCCAGTGGCATGCCTTCCAGCTGGATGAACCCACGTTCCAGCAGCGCCTGCAGGAACGCCTGGCTGTGTGCGTTGGCGGCGTCGTCCAGCAAGGGGGAATCGATCGCCAGGTCCTTGACCACCAGCAGCCGGCTGTCACCGACGCCGTGACGCAGCACGTCGTCGGCCAGTGCAGCCGCCGACACATGTGCCGGCAGCGGTGTGTACTCGGTGCTGGTGGCGCCGATGAACCGCGTCTGCCAGGTCAGCCACGGCCGCCACAGGCGCGACAGCGGCAACCCCAGCAGGCGCGAGCGCAGTGCATCGTCCAGGGTCGTGGTCAGATCCAGCGGTGCACGGAAGCTGGGCAGGCCACTGGGCAGGCGGCTGGCATCGAAGCCCAGGGGCGGGTGGGCCAGGAAGCCCTCCAGCAGCGCGGCCGGTTCCAGCGCGGTGCTGGATACACGCGGAATCATGTCCATGCGGCGCACGGGAACCGGCAGCGCATTCGAGCTCAGCCCTTGGCCTTGGTCAGCAGCTGGTCCAGCAGGGTGATCGCCAGATCGATCTCTTCGTAGGTGATGTTCAACGAAGGCGCGAAGGTGATCACGTTCTTGTACCAGCCACCGACATCGAGCACGAGGCCCATGCGCTTGCCGTCGTGCAGCAGGTCGCCGGCCAGGCCGATGTCGACCATGCGGTCCAGCAGTTCACGGTTCGGAGTGAAGCCATCGGCGGCGCAGATTTCTGCACGCAGGGCCAGGCCGAGGCCGTCGACATCGCCGATTTCCGGATGGCGTTTCTGCAGGCCGCGCAGGCCGTCGAGGAAGTAGGCGCCCTTCTCCGGCACGGTGCGCTCGTAGTCCATTTCCTTGCCCAGCTTCAGCACTTCCAGACCCAGGCGCGTGCCCAGCGGATTGGAGTTGAAGGTGGAATGGGTGGAGCCCGGCGGGAACACGGTCGGGTTGATCAGCTCTTCGCGTGCCCACAGGCCCGACAACGGATTGAGGCCGTTGGTCAGCGCCTTGCCGAACACCAACACGTCCGGGGTGACATCGAAGTGTTCGATGGCCCACAGCTTGCCGGTGCGCCAGAAGCCCATCTGGATTTCATCGACGACCATCAGGATGCCGTACTTGTCCAGCACGCGCTTGAGGCCCTTGAAGAAGTTGCGCGGCGGAATGACATAGCCGCCGGTGCCCTGGATCGGCTCGACATAGAACGCGGCGTACTCAGCCTGGCCGACCTTGGGATCCCACACGCCGTTGTACTCACTTTCGAACAGGCGCTCGAACTGGTGCACGCAGTGGTCGGAGTATTCGTCCGGGGTCATGCCCTTCGGGCGACGGAACGGATACGGAAACGGGATGAACATCGCGCGTTCGCCGAAGTGGCCGTAACGACGGCGGTAACGGTAGCTGGAGGTGATGGACGAGGCACCGAGGGTGCGGCCGTGGTAGCCGCCTTCAAACGCGAACATCAGGCTCTTGCCGTTGCGCGCGTTGCGGACGATCTTCAGCGAATCCTCCACCGCCTGCGCACCACCGACGTTGAAGTGCACGCGGCCATCGAGGCCGAACTTCTCGTGCATGTCCACCGCGATGGTCTTGGCCAGCTGCACGCGCGTGGGGTGCAGATACTGGCTGGCGACCTGCGGCAGGGCGTCGATCTGGTCCTTCAGCGCATTGTTCAGGCGCTGGTTGGCGTAACCGAAGTTGCACGCCGAGTACCACATCTGCAGATCGAGGTACGGGGTGCCGGCGGCATCGAACATGTAACTGCCTTCGCAGCACTGGAAGATCTTCGGCGGATCGACGTAGTGCACGGTGTCGCCGAAGGAGCTGTAGCGGGCTTCGTCTGCCAGCAGCTGCGCATCGGTGATGGCGGCATCGGTGTTCTTGTCAAAAATATTCATCGGTTCGGTTCCGGAGAGGGCATTCAAAGGAAGCAACGGGCGGAGCGATCAGGCGGTGGCGAGCAGCCGCGGAAGCGAGGGCTGAAGCAGGCTGCCTTCGAGCAGGCGCGGCAGCAGCGCAGTAGCGTCGTGGAAGGTGTCGATGGCGGCGTGGGGAATGCCGGCGTTGGTGCAATGGGAGACCAGGCGACGCTTGGCGAAGACGAAATCGGCGTGTTCGGATACGCAGAAATCCGAGGCACCATCACCGATCATCAGCACGCGGGGGGCTTCGTCGGCACGTGCCTGCGCCGCGCAGGTGCACTTGCAGGTGCCGCTGCGGCAGCCTTCGGCCTGGTACGGGGATTCAAGCTGCCAATGGTCGTCACACCAGCGCAGGTGGTTCGCCACTACAGGCAGCGTTGGCAAGCCATGGTTGGCGAGGATGCGATGGATCGCGTAGTCCAGGCCGTCGCTGACAATGCGCAGTGGCAGGCCCAATGCGTGTGCGCGATTGACGAAGGCGGCGAAGCCCGGATCGATGCGTACCTGGTCCAGGTGTGCATCGAGGGTGGCCGGATCCAGCTTCAGCAGGCGGACCTGGCCCTGCATGCATTCACGCGAGCCGATCTCACCGGAACGCCACTGGTCTTCCAGCTGCTGCCAACCGGGCTGGCCGAATTTTTCCAACAGTGAATCGATGACGTCCTCGAGGCTGATGGTGCCATCGAAGTCACACAGGATGCTCCATTGCATGGGCAGCTCCGTCGATGAAGAGAGGCCTTGGCACGATGCCGGCGACGGGGCCAATGTAGGCATGCCGTCTTTCTCGTTCCTTTCCGGCTGAAAGCTCGAATGGAGGCGCTCGGGAAGCGTTCAGCCAGTGACGCGGAGCAGGCCTTGCCTGGCTTCAGCCACTATTGGCGCGCCAGTACCTTCACGATCTCGCGGGTGTCTTCATGGGTCAGCCAGGGGCTGTTGCCCACGGTCAGGGAGCGTGCGGCGAAGTCGCGGGCATTGGGTACATCCGTGTCTGCGACGACGCCTCGCAGATAGGCGTAGTCCGGCAGGGCATGGATGAACATGCGGCTGACACCCAGGCCGCGCTGCCACAGCGTGGACAGCGCTTTGTCACGCGCACGTTCGCTGGGAAGCAGCAGCATCAGCATCGGCCAGGTGCCAAGGGTGCCAGGCATTCCGTCCACCACTTCAACGGCAGGCAGCGACTCCAGCTGCACGCGCAGCTGCAGCGCCCGCAGGCGGGCCGCCTGCAGGAAGGCGGGCAGGCGCTGTGCTGCGCGTGCACCGACGTTCTGCCGCCAGCGGCTGACGCGATGCTGCGGAATATCCAACGGAAACACATCACCCACTGCAGCTTCCAGGTCGCCGCTGCGCAGGGCACGCCGCAGCGGGTTTCCATACACCAGCGACAGCAGGGAAGGGCGGTAGCAGGCCGCCAGTCCCAGCAGCTGCAGGCTGCGGGTCAGCTCCCAGCGCAGGCTGAAGGGCGTGTGTGCTGCGGCCTGCTCGATCAATGCCGCACGCAGTGCTTCGTCATGCGTCAGCAGCAGACCGCCCTCATGCAGGCTCAGGCCCTTGCCGGCGGCCAGGCTGAAGAAACCGATATCGCCGCGCAGGCCGACGCTGTTGCCGGCCACGCGTGCACCCAGTGCCTGCGCAGCGTCCTCGATCACCCACGCGCCGACGCGGTGTGCAATGGCACATGTGCGATCGACATCGGCGATACGCCCGCCCAGATGCGTGGGAATGATCGCCAGGGTGCGTGCGTCGGCGGCGGCATGCAGTGCTGCCGGGTCGAAATCGAAATGGTCGCGGCGGGTATCGCACAGCTGTATGCGCAGGCCGAGACTGTGCACGGCAATCGGTACCAGTGGGCAGGTATAGGCCGGCAGGATCACCGTATCGCGCTGCGGCGCGCGGCTGCGCAGGGTGCGCAGGGCGATCAGCAGGGCGTGGGTGCCCGAGCAGGTCAGCTGCAGCGACGGCGTGCCCAGCTGCTCGGCGAGAATCGCGCACAGGTCACCGCCGCCGGGAAGGAAATCGCCGGCCTGCAGCGGCAGGCCGGCGGTAGGTGGCAGCTCGCGCGGCAGCAGGCTCACGGGGCTGCTTCAGTTGCAGCGTGCGGATCATCCGCTTCGGCGCGACCCAGGCAGATGATGCCGGCCACGATCAGCACCGCACCGATCAGGTGATGCAGCGTCAACGGCTCGTGCAGCAGCCACGCAGACAGCAGTAACACGCTGATCACTTCCAGGTGCGAGGCCGCGAACGCAGGGCCGATCGGCGCGTGCCGCAGCAGGCTCATCCAGGTGAAGAACGCGCCGACGTAACCGAGCATCGCGCCGTACACCCAGGGTTGTGACAGTACGCGCAGCAGCCACGCGGTATTGGCCTCGACCGGCAGCGCGGCGTCGCCGGCATACTTGAAGCACAGCTGGGCCAGGGTGTCGAAGGCCATCAGCAGCGGGAAGCCGACCAGGTACAGCCGCCTCATGTTCCGGCTCCAACCACGGCAACACCGGCGCTGACCAGCAGCATGCCGGTCACCCGCAACGGCGTCAGCCGCTCGCGGAACAGGATGCGGCCGGCAACCATCAGCGCGACGATGTTGATCGAGCCGAGCAGCACGCCCTGCGACAACGGTACCAGCGACAGGAACGCGATCCAGGCGACGAATTCAAGCACGTAGCAGGCGATGCCCAGCCACAGCCAGGGACGGCCGAACATGTGTTTCCAGCGCTGCAGGCCTTCGCCGTTCTGCGGGTCGCTGGCGGCGGCCTTGAAGGCCAACTGGCCACCGGTGTCGAGCACCACGTTGACCAGCCACAGCAGGGTGGCAAGCGATCCCATCTCAGGCGACCGCCTGCAGCACGCCCGCACGTTCGCCGATGTCGCTGAAGAAGCGCGCGCTGCGGCGGATCACCTCGCGCCGTTCGCGATCGATGGTGATCATGTGGTAGCTGTCTTCCAGCACCACCAGTTCGGTCGGTCCGCTGACGCGTGAGATCACCAGTTCGGCATTGCCCATGCTGGCCACGTCGTCCTCGCGGGCGTGCATCACCAGGCACGGTGCCGTGACCTGGTGCAGGTGACGGCGCGTCCAGGTGCTCAGTGCGCGCATTTCGGCCAACGCATGCCACGGATTGCCCGGCAGGCCGGCAGCAGCACTGTCACCGGACAGCATGGCGGCGCTGACCTGCGCGCGCAGGCGCTCGTCGCGCAGGCCGTACGGCGGCTCTTCCATGAACATGCGGTCGCGGCCGATGCCCAGGCGCTTGAACCACGGCAACAGGAACGAGAAGCGCGCAACCGCCGGAATGTTCCAGCCGTCGTAGCGGAAGGTGGCGCCGTACACGCCCACGCCGGAAACCCAGTCCGGCCGGCGCGCGGCCAGTGCCAGCGCCAGCACCGCGCCCATCGACAGCCCGCCCACGAACAACTGGTCGACCTTGCCGCGCAGGTTTGCCGCCGCATCTTCCACGCCCTGGTACCACTGTTCCCAGCGGGTCTGCAGCAGGTCCTCGACGCTGCCGCAGTGGCCCGGCAACTGCACGCCGTGCACGCTGAAGCCTGCGTTGTTCAGGCCTTTGCCCAGCATGCGCATTTCGGCCGGCGTGCCGGTCAGGCCATGGATCAGCAGGACACCCTGCGGGCCACCGGGAAGAAAGAACTCATGGGATGCAGGCACCAGTCGGCTCCAGCGCGGCAGTCGGGAAGCTCAGCATCGCAAGCGCGATTTTCGGCAACCTTTCAACGGCCCTGCTGGATCAAGGGCCCTTCAGCAACGGTATGGTGATGGACACCTTCAGGCCGCCACCGGGGCGGTTGAGGTAACCCAGGCGCCCGCCCAGATGCTCGACGGCCTCATGGGCGATGGCCAGGCCCAGACCGGTGCCGCTGGCGGCAGTGCCGGGCGCGCGGAAGAAGCGTTCCCCCAGCCGCGACATCACGTCCTCGGGTACGCCCGGGCCGTTGTCTTCGACGTACAGCTCGACATCGTTGTCGTCCAGCGCCTGCACGCCCACCGTGACGGTTGCATCCACGCCGGCGTAGCGCAGTGCGTTGTCGATCAGATTGTCCAGCGCCTCGTGCAGCAGCGCGCCGTTGCCCAGTATCCGCACCGGCTGCTGCGGACCCAGGTAGCCCAGGTCGGTGCCATCGCGGATCGCTTCGGGCACGCGCATGCCCACCCATTGCGGCACCAGCTCGGACAGGTCCAGCGCCTCCACCGTCTCCGGCACGGTCTGGGCACGGCTCAACGCCAGCAGCTGGGTGCTGACGCGCGCGGTTCGCTGGTTGAGCCGGCGGATGTTCTGCAGCGCTTCGCGCACGGTCTCTGGATCGCCGTGGGCCAGTGCCTGGTCCACGTGCAGTGCCATGCCTGCCAGCGGCGAGCGCAACTGGTGGGCGGCATCGGCAATGAAGCGGTTCTGCAGCGTGATCATTTCCGCCTGCCGCGCGAACAGGCCGTCGATGGTGCTGATCAGCGGCTGGATCTCCTCGGGCACGTCGGCATCGGAAATCGGTGCCAGCTCGCCGCGGCGCTGGGCCAGGCGCGAGGTCAGCGGGGTCAGGATACGCAGGCCGTGGGTGACGCCGAACCAGACCAGCGCCGCCATTCCCAGGGCCAGCATGGCCATCAGGGGAATGACGATCATCAGGATCTCGCGTGCACGCTGGCGGCGGTCGGCCATGCTTTCGGCCACGGTCACCGCCAGCTGGTCCTGCGGATCGTTCATCGCCTGGGTGCAGACCGTCGACATGCGCACCTGCTGGCCGTTCAATTCACCTTCGTACAGCGCCGGGTGCGTGCCGCTGCAGTCCTGCGACGGTGCATAGGCGCTGAAATCGGCGTTGCCGGCGATGGTGCCCAGGCGGCTGCTGTCGACGTTGAAGTAGCGATGACCGTCGGGGTCGTACTCGATGAGGAAACGTGCCTGCGGGGACAGGTCGCTGCTGACCGGCATGGTGCTGAGCATCTGCGCGAACGACACGGTGTCGTCGGTCAGGTTGCGGTCGTGGATGCGGTTGGAGTAGTCCAGCGCCACGTAGTACGCCAGCAGCGTGTTGAAGGTCAGCAGGCCCAGCATCGGCAGTGCCAGAAAGGCGAGCAGGCGCCGGCGCAGGCTGGGCGGTCCGCTGATCACGCGCCGGCGTCTTCCAGCATGTAGCCCAGCCCGCGCACCGTACGGATGCCCATGCCGCCCGGCTGCAGCTTGCGGCGCAGGCGGTGCAGGGCGATGTCCAGGCCATTGTCGGTCAGGTCCTGGCCCCAGTCGCACAGGGCCTCCACCAGCTGCGCACGGGAGACGATGCGCTCGGCACGCACCGCCAGGGCGGACAGCAGGCCGAATTCGCGCGCGGTCAGCTCCAGCGTCTGCTCGTCTATCCACACCCGGTGCCCGGTCAGGTCCAGGCGCAGCCGGCCGATGCGCAGGTCGGGGTTGCCGTTGCTGGTGACCCGGCGCAGCTGCGCGCGCACGCGTGCTTCGAATTCGTCCAGTGCAAAGGGTTTGACCAGGTAATCATCGGCGCCGAGGTCGAGCACGCGCACGCGTTCGGCCAGGCCATCGCGTGCGGTGACCACCAGCACGGCCAGGCCGTCACCACGCTGGCGCAGCCGCTGCAGCACATCGCGGCCATCGAGCTGGGGCAGGCCAAGATCCAGCACCAGCAATGCGTACTGGGTGGAGTTCAGTGCGGCATCGGCATGCGCGCCGTTGTCCACGTGGTCGACCACGTGGCCCTGCCGGCGCATCGAGGCGCACAGGCCGGAGGCGATGTCGGGGTCGTCTTCTGCGATGAGAACGCGCATGCGCGGGGCTCCTGGGGGCGGATGGGCCGCCCGCTGGACAGGGCGGGCCTCTCGGCTGCCGAGGGTAGCGGCAAACCGGGCGCAGGTGGCGGGCGTGGGGGGCCTGGGCCGGCCCGGCGCTGGCCCTTCGTTCAGTCCTGCAGGCCGGTCTCGCCCTTGGCCAGTGGCACCCGCGAACCATTCAGCAGGCCGCGGCTGAGCTTGCCGTCCTCGATGAACAGCAGTTCGCCGTTCTCGCCATTCTTGATGCTGCTGTCGATGGCAATCACGCGGTCGTCGTGGAAGCTGCTGACGTGCGGCATGGAGGTGTGGCCGACCACGATGCGCTTGAGCTGGAGGCGGTCGAGTACCGCCTGCACGCCCTGGCTGTCCAAGCGTCCGTCGAAGTAGCCGCGGTACCAGATCGGGCTGGTCTTGCCGTCGTACAGCGGTGCAGTGGCGGGGTCTGCCTTCACCTCGGCCTTGGGAATGCCCAGCGAGGCCTGGTAGGCGGCGTTGGCGTGGGCCGGGTCCAATGCCATCTGCACGGCATCGGGCGAGATGCCGCCGTGCAGGAACAGGGTGTCGCCGATCTGCAGCAGCACCGGGCGCGTGCGCAGCCACTGGCCGATCACCGAGTCGGCAGCATACAGCTGCGGATAGCTGCGACCGAGCAGCTGCGCGCTGCGCAGGTACTTCGGGTTGACGTAACGCAGGTCGTCATAGAGCACCATGGTCTCGTGGTTGCCCAGCACGAAATGCACCGCGCCACCGGCCGCCGCCGCCTGCTGCTGCAGGCCGTACAGCAGCCAGAACGCTTCGGTCACCTGTGGGCCGCGATCGAACACGTCGCCCGCGACTACCAGCGTGTCCGAGCCCAGTGCCCAGCGGTCCTGCGCGTCGATCACCCGGTTGGCGCGCAGCAGGCGGACCAGCAGCTCGTACTGGCCGTGGATGTCGGACACGGCGACGATGCGCGGCACCGCCGGCAGCACGGAGACCGACGGTGCATTCGGCGGCAGCACATGCACCGCATGCGGATAGCCGCAGTGCGCGGCAACGTCCGCGCCTGCGGTGCCGGCGTGCACGGTCTGGGTTTCCACCTGGTCCTGGCAGATCCACTGCGCTTTCAGCTGCGCGCCTTCACGGAACACGTAAGGACCATCGCTGTCGACGTGTTCTGCGGGTGCTGCCGCGTCGCGGGCCGAGGCCAGTGGTGCGGCCAGCAGCAGGGCCAGCGGCAGCAGGATCGAAACGGTTCGGGCGTAGTTCGGCATCGGCGGCATTCAGCGGCATTCAGCGGCAGGAGACCAGCGATGCTAACTGCCCGGGGACGTCGCCGGTGTGCGTGAACGGGCGGATCAGGCCCGGCCGCCTTCTTCCTTGAGCTTGCGTACGCGGGTATTGGTGGCGTGCAGCGGCTGGCCGTCGCGTCCGTGCGGTTGCATATAGGGCAGCGGCCGGCGGCTGCTGCATTCGATCAGCTGCGAGTGTGCCTCGCCAGCGGCGAAGCGATGCCGTTCTCCCCATTGGCGCAGGGCGACCAGCAGCGGGAACAGGTCCTGGCCGGCCGCGGTGAGCACATAGTCCTGGTAGGCGCTGCCATCGGCGGCAGGCTGCTGCACCAGCAGCCCCGCCTCGACCAGTCGCCGCAGGCGGTCGCTGAGGATGTTGCGCGCCGCACCCAGGCTGCGCTGGAAATCGCCGAAGCGGCTGATGCCATCGAAGGCGTCGCGGATGATCAGCAACGCCCAGCGGTCGCCAAGCAGATCGGCGCTGCGGGCCACGGGGCAGGGGCTGTTGGCGTGCATGGCGGTATCCCTTGATTGTGGTTGCAGTTTAAAACCAGTGGCGCTACCGTGCACGTAGTTTCAAAATGCAACCACACTGATGATGCCTTCGCTGTCCCGCCCGTTGTTGGGCCTGCTCGCCATTGCTGCCGGTGCCAGCGTGGCCAACGTCTATTTCGCGCAGCCGCTGCTGGAGCGCCTGGCCCACGATTTCGCCCTGGATGCCGCGGTGGCCGGTGCACTGCTGGCTGCCACCCAGGCCGGCAGCGTGCTGGCTCTGCTCGGGTTGCTGCCGTTGGCCGACCGTGGCGACCGTCGCCGACTGCTGCAGATGCAACTGCTGGCGCTGGTGGTGGCGCTGCTATGGCTGGCCGCCGCCCGCAGCACCGCGTGGTTGCTGTCGGGCATGCTCTTGGCGGGGCTGCTCGGTACCGCACTCACCCAAGGGTTGATCGCCTATGCCGCCAACCTTGCTGCACCGGAGCAGCGCGGGCGGGTGGTCGGCATGGTCCAGGGCGGCGTGTTCATCGGTCTGTTGTCGGCACGCGTGGTCTCCGGCGCGGTCGCCGCCGTGGCGGGATGGCGCGCGGTGTACCTGCTGTCGGCACTGCTGATGGCGGCGCTGGCGCTTCTGCTGTGGCGGCGGCTGCCGCATGTGCCGGTGCCTGCAATGCCGCCGGCGTGGCGCGAGCTGCTGCGCTCCATGGTCCAGATGCTGTTGCAGGATCGGGCACTGCGCGAACGTGGGCCCTTGGCACTGCTGTTGTTTGCCGGTCTCAATGTGTTCTGGGCGGCGGTGCCACTGCCGTTGTCGGCGCCGCCCCTGAGCTGGTCGACCGCTGGCATCGGCGCGCTGGGCCTGGCTGGCATCATCGGCGCGCTGCTGGCGGCGCGGGTCGGGCACTGGATGGATCGTGGTTTTGCCCATCGGGTGAGCCTGGGCGCGCTGCTGCTGATGCTGGTCGCCTGGGCGCCGCTGCTGGGCCTGCCGCAGTCGCTGGCGCTGTTGCTGCTGGGCGTGGTGGTGCTGGACCTGGGCGGGCAGGCGTTGCACGTGTCCAACCAGGCATTGCTGCTGCGTGCACCGGCCGAACAGCATGGGCGCCTGGTGGCGCTGTACATGCTGTTCTATGCGGTGGGCAGTGGTGCGGGTGCTGCCGCAGGCACCTGGATGCAGGCGCGCTACGGGTGGCCGGCGGTGTGCGTGCTGGGAGCGGGCATCGCGCTGCTGGCACTGATGTGGTGGGCGGCGTGGCGCATTCCGCGTAAGGCCGCCCTGTAGCGCCGACGCTGTTCGATGCCCTGCCGCGCGCGCTGCAGGCTCAACGTTGCAGCGCGCGTCGCCCGGGTGCCTCGGGCAGTGCTGCGTCGGCCACCACCACGCGGTTGCGGCCTTGTCGCTTGGCGGCATACATCGCCGCGTCGGCGCGCGCCATCAGCCGCTCGTAATCGGGATGCCCATCGTGTCCGGCCACGCCGATGCTGGCGGTCAGCCCCAACGTCTGTCCATTGGGCAGGGTGATCGGCGATTGTGCGATCTGCCGACGCAGGCTTTCGGCGATCACCTCCGCCTGCGACTCGCTCGCCGCCACCAGCACCACCACGAACTCCTCGCCGCCGTAGCGGAACAGGTAGTCGCTGCCACGGGTCTGCTGGCCGAGCAGGGCGGCGACGTGCTGCAGTGCGCGGTCGCCGCCGTCGTGGCCGTGGCCATCGTTGATCGCCTTGAAATGATCCAGATCCAGCAACAGCAGCGAGAACGGCGTGTGGTTGCGCGTGGACAATTCGATCTCACGGCGCAGCACGGTCGGCAGGAAGCGCCGGTTGAGCAGGTTGGTCAGCGCATCGCTGCCCGCATCCAGTTCGCCGATGCGTTCGAACAGCAGGGTCATCAGGTTGCGGATGGTGGCCAGGTCTTCGCGGATGGCCGGCAGGGCGGCCAGACGTCGTGCCGGATCTTCATCCGTGGCACGCTGCAGGCTGCTGTCGATGCGCGCCATCAGCTGGCCGACCTGTTGTGTCTCGCTGCTTTCGCCGAAGCTGGGAATGCCCTTGTGGGTGAACCACAGGCCGAACTCAGAGGTCGCCAGACTGGCGTTGTCGGTGCCTGTCGCATGGCCAGCGAGCGTGTACAGCAGGCTGTTTTCCCAATCCAGCAGCAGTGCGCGCTGGCGCTCGCGCTCGGTGCTGACGTTCTGCACCAGCGAGAACAGCCGGTACGCTGCATCGGTGCGCGACGAGCGCTCGCGGGCATGCGTATAGGCCAGGGTCATGCCCTCCATGGCGATGTCCATGATCGCGCTGAGGCAATCGATGGCGGCGAAGGCGGTGTCGTTGTCATGGGCGTCGGCGCGCAGGCGCACGAACAGTTCGTGCTTGAGCACGCGTGCTCCGCGAGTCACCAGGTCAACCGGAATGCCGACCCGCGCATGCACATCGCCGATTACGCGCTGTGCGGCGACCGTAGCGGCAATTCCATCCGCATCGGTGGTCAGCAGCTGCGCCAGCCAGCGCTGCATCGCCGGTTGCAGGCGCTGCTTGACCTGTTCATGGGACAGGAATCGGCGCGCACGCGTGTCCTGCAGCAGCACTTCGTAGAAGCGCTGCGCCAGCATCGGCGGTGCATCAGCGGCCACGGCATGCAGCAGTGCGGCAGCGGCGGGGCCGGCCTGCAGCAGGCAGTGCTGCCAGGCCTGGGCCAGCGGTTGGCTGGCTTCGTCCAGTTGGGGTGTATCCACGTCGATCTCTAGCGGCGCACAACAGACCACGGTATCGGCCGCAGCTGTCGACGGTTGATGGCAGGTAAGCCCGCCAGTTTAAGCGCCATGCAGGCCGAAAAACCCGGGCAGAGCACATGCGGGCCGATGCCGCAATGCGTTGACGCATTTGAGAATCACTCGCATTTGTGGAAAAATGACGGCAGGAACCAACCTGCGCGCATCCCGCAGTGATCGTTCCGCCTCCCCCGTCGCCGCCTCGTGCCCTATGCCAGAGGCTTCCGCTGCCCTGCCAGAAGGTCCAGAACATGCCTGCAAACACTCTTTCACCGCGCCCGCTGGCGCTCGCCGTCGCCGCGCTGCTGGCCGGCGCCGCGGTTACCGCGCATGCGGAAACCGATGCCACCGATATCGATACCGTGCATGTCACCGCCTCGCAGATAGCGCGGCAGGCGCTGGGCACCTCCACCATCACCGCTGAAGACATCGCCAAGCGACCGCCGGTCAACGACATCGCCGAACTGCTGCGTACGATGCCCGGCGTCAATCTGACCGGCAACAGCGCGTCGGGGCAGTACGGCAACAACCGGCAGATCGATCTGCGCGGCATGGGGCCGGAAAATACCCTGATCCTGATCGACGGCAAGCGCGTGGGCGCACGCGACGCGGTGCGCATGGGCCGCAGTGGCGAGCGCAACACGCGTGGCGATACCAACTGGGTGCCGGCGGAAATGATCGAACGCATCGAAGTGCTGCGCGGCCCGGCGGCGGCGCGCTATGGCTCGGGTGCATCCGGTGGCGTGGTCAACATCATCACCAAGCGCCCGACCGGCGACCTGACCGGCGCGGTTGATCTGTATGGCCTGGTACCCGAACACAGTGCCGAGGGTGGCAGCGAGCGCGTCGGCCTGCAGCTGAGCGGGCCGATGACCGACACGCTGTCGTTCCGGCTGTACGGCAACCTCAACAAGACCGATGCCGATTCGCTGGATCTCAACCGCAACTTCGCCACCGGCGCCAATGCGGTACCGCCGGCGGGCCGCGAGGGCGTCAAGAACCGCGATGTCAACGCGCTGCTGCGTTGGGACGTGACCGCCAACCAGGTCGTCGAATTCGAGGCCGGCACCAGCCGCCAGGGCAACATCTATGCCGGCGACCGTGCGGTCAGCACCACCGGAACCTCCACCGGCGTCGACCTGGCCGCGCTGGCCGAGCAGCAGGCCGAGACCAACCGCATGTACCGCAGCACCGGCGCGATCACCCATCGCGGACGCTGGGGCGATGTCAGTTCGCGGCTGACGGCAGCGGTGGAAGGGGTCAACAATTCGCGCATCAACGAGGGCTTGGCCGGTGGTCCGGAAGGCAGCTTCAACGGCGCTGACTGGTCGACCTCGCGCCTGCGCAACTACCAACTGGACGGCGAGGTCAGCTTCCCGACCACCCTCGGCGGCGCCGGGAACGTGTGGACGCTGGGCTTCGAATACCTCGACAGCCGATTGACCGATCCGTACTCGATGAGCCAGTCCAGCAGCAGCGGTGGTGGCATTCCGGGTCTTTCGGCAGATCGCGCACGCGGCAAGTCCGATGCACAGACCACCGCTGTCTACGTGGAAGACAACATCTACCTGGGTGAGCGCTGGATCGTGACCCCGGGCCTGCGCTTCGACCATCACAGCCAGTTCGGCAACAACACCAGCCCGAGCCTCAACGCGCAGTTCCGGCTCAACAGTGACTGGGTGGTCAAGGGCGGCATCGCGCGCGCGTTCAAGGCGCCGAACCTGTACCAGTCCAACCCGGACTATCTGTATTACACCCGTGGCAACGGCTGCCCGAACGCGTTGCCGAGCCTCGGCGCCGGTTGCTACATGCGGGGCAATGCGGATCTGAAGGCAGAGACCAGCCTGAACAAGGAACTGGGCGTGGAGTGGGCACCGCAGAGCGGCTGGCAGGCCTCGCTGACCTACTTCCACAACGACTACAAGGACAAGATCCAGGCCGGGTACACCCAGATCGGCCTGACGGCCGACAGCAAGGGCCGCATTTTCCGCTGGGAGAACGCACCCAAGGCCATCGTGCAGGGGCTCGAGGGCAACCTGGTGATCCCGCTGCTGGGCGAGCAGGGCGACCGCCTGAAGTGGAGCAACAACTTCACCTACATGGTGGAGAACGAAAACAAGAGCACCGGCCAGCCGCTGTCGGTGATTCCCAAGTACACCGTCAACACCATGCTGGACTGGCAGGCCACCGAGCAGCTGTCGCTGCTGCTGACCGGCACCTTCTACGGCAAGCAGGAACCGGCCACGACCAACATCAACAACGACCCGCGCTGCACGGTCAACTGCGATGCGTCCACCGTGCTGCAGACCCGCAGCGCGTACAACGTGTGGGGCGTGAGCGCGCGCTACAAGGTGACCGACACGGTCAGCGTGGGCTTCGGCGTCAACAACCTGGCCGACAAGCGCCTGTTCCGCGAGGCCAACAGCAGCGATGCCGGTGCGGCGACGTACAACGAGCCCGGTCGCGCGTACTGGGCGAGCCTGCGTTTCGGGTTCTGATCGTCAGGCGGTAGTGCCGGCCGTTGGCCGGCACCATCCTCGTTTGCGCCGGCCGTGCAGGCCGTGCAGGTCTGAAATGTTATAAACACCGTGATAGTTTCCCAACGCCCCTCGGCGTAGCCTGCCTCCATCGCAAAGGAGCTGTTGCCATGGGTCACGACCACGATCACCTGCCATCCGAGATCCGCCACGAGAAGCCCTTGTGGTGGGCGCTCGGCCTGACCTCCACCTTCCTCGTGGTGGAGGTGGTCGGTGCATTCTGGACCAACAGTCTGGCGCTGCTGTCCGATGCCGCGCACATGGCCACCGACACCCTGGCGCTGATGATCGCGCTGGTGGCCGTGCGGCTGAGCCGGCGTCCGCCGGATGCACGCCGCACCTATGGTTATGCGCGTCTTGAAGCACTGGGTGCGATGATCAACGGCGCCATGCTGTTCGTGGTCGCCGGCTACATCCTGTGGGAAGCCATCGGTCGCTTCCGCCAGCCGCAGGAGATCGCCTCCACCGGCATGCTGGTGATTGCTGCGGTCGGTCTGGTGATCAACATGATCTCCATGCGCCTGCTGCAGGCCGGCAGCGGCGAGAGCCTCAACGTGAAGGGGGCCCACCTGGAAGTGTGGGCCGACATGCTCGGCTCGGTGGCGGTGATTGCCGGTGCGCTGCTGATCCAATGGACCGGCTGGAAGCCGATCGACCCGATCCTGGCCGTGCTGATCGGTCTGTGGGTGCTGCCACGTACGTATGTGCTGATGCGCGAAGCCATCAACGTATTGCTGGAAGGCGTGCCCAAGGGCATGGACGTGGCCAAGGTGCGCGACCGCCTGTCCGACCATGACGCGGTGCTGGACGTGCATGACCTGCACGTATGGGCGCTGGCGTCCAGCACGCCGGCACTGACCGCACACATCGTGATGCGCGAAGGCGACGACGCCGACCGCCTTCGTCGCGAACTCGGTGATCGCCTGCACGATGATTTCGGCATCGAGCACGTGACCCTGCAGATCGAAGCCGACCATTGCGGCGAAGCCTGTGGCCAGCCATCAGCGGCCAAGGGCGACGATCACGCCGGGCACGATCATGCAGCCACCGACGCGCAGGGCCATCGCGGTCACGTGCATCGCTGAACGGTATTGCCCAGCTGCACCGCTATTTGTCGCGCCGCGAGGCCAGCCGATCCGCCAACCGGGTCGGCTCGGGCAGGCGATAGCCGCGCAGCGTGCGCCGCACCCAGGACAGCGCGGTATCGGCACTGACCCGATGCCCGCCGGCAATGAACAGCGGCTTGCAGCGCAGCTTGCTGCGCAGCACCCAGCCGAGCTGCTCGCCGCCATCCATCAACGGCGTATGCGCGCCAGCGTCGGCGCCCGGCTCGACGAAGCGGCCGACCAGCTTCGATTTGGCCACGCCGATGCTTGGCAGGTCGGTCACCACGCCTAGGTGTGCGGCAATGCCCAGGCGGCGCGGATGGCTGATGCCATGGCCATCGACGAACACCAGGTCCGGTGCGCGCGGCAGCAACGCCAACGCGGCCAGCAGCGCCGGCAGTTCGCGGAAGCTGAGCAGGCCCGGGATATAGGGCATCACGGTGGGGATGCGGGCGATTTCCTGCGCCACCGGCTGCAGGGTATCCGCGTCGAGCAACACGGCCGCGGCACGGGTGATCGCGCCGTTTTCCTCGAAGCCGACATCCAGTCCGGCCAGCCAGCGCACGGTGGCGGGCAAGTGGTCCTGGCGCTGCACGCGGGTGGCCAGCTGTTTCTGCTGCTCTCGCGCGGCACTGACGCTGCCTTCCCAGCGCCCGGGGTCGATCACGGTATTCATCGGCCACAGGATGACATCCGCACCGCCACGGCGCGGTGAGCGGGCGCCGGGGCTACAATGGCCGCCTGCCTTTCCTCGCGTTGGAGACCCTGCAGTGACCCGTAAACTCGTACTGTTGCGCCATGGCCAGAGCCAATGGAACCTGGACAACCGCTTCACCGGCTGGGTCGACGTCGACCTGACCGAACAGGGGCGCCGGGAAGCGGCTGCCGCCGGCCGCCTGATGCGCGAGGAAGGCCTGCAGTTCGATGTCGCCCACACCTCCGTGCTCAAGCGCGCCATCCACACCCTGCAGGGTGCGCTGGCCGAGCTTGATCAGGATTGGCTGCCGGTGAACAAGTCCTGGCGCCTCAACGAGCGCCACTACGGCGGCCTGCAGGGCCTGGACAAGGCCGAGACCGCCGCCAAGCACGGCGAAGACCAGGTCAAGGTGTGGCGCCGTTCGTACGACATCCCGCCGCCGGCGATGGACCTGGAAGATCCGGGTCATCCGATCCATGACCGTCGCTACGCCGGCCTGGACCGCAACGCGCTGCCGGGTACCGAATCGCTGGCCACCACCCTGGACCGCGTGTTGCCGTACTGGCACGACGCCATCGCGCCGCAGCTGAAGGACGGCAAGACGGTGCTGGTCACCGCCCACGGCAACTCGCTGCGCGCGCTGTACAAGTACCTCAACAACGTCTCGCGCGAGGAAATCCTCGAGCTGAACATCCCGACCGGCATTCCGCTGCTGTTCGAGTTGAACGACGACCTGACCGTGAAGTCGTTCCGCTACCTGGGTGACCCGGAAGCGGCACGCAAGGCTGCTGAAGCCGTGGCCAACCAGGGCAAGGCGCGGTAGATACCCACCGTTTGTGGGTATTCCTCTCTGGGTGTGTGCGGACCAACGGTCCGCACCTGCTCGATTGCGACCACGGGTGTTCCCCCTGTGACCTTTGGCCGGTCCCCACCATCGCCGCAGCGGCTACGCTGGGCGATTCGCCGTTGGAGACACGCCATGAACGTCCGCAATCTGGTCCCGCTGGGCCTGACCATCGCCATCGCCGCCTCGCTCGCCGCCTGCGGCAAGAACGAGACCGCGCCCGCTGCCGACGCCGCCAAGCCGGCGTTCGACCAGTCGCAGATCAAGACCGCGCTGATTTCGCTCAACAGCGCCGACCTGGATCCGTCCATCGCCGCATGCGCCGACCTCAACGGCTTCGTCAACAGCAAGTGGCTGAAGGCCAACCCGGTGCCGGGCGACCAGACTACCTGGGGCAGCTTCGAGATCCTGCGTGAGCGCTCGCTGGAAGTGCAGCACGCGCTGGTGCAGCAGGCCGCCGCCAGCCAGGCCAAGGCCGGCTCGGTGGAAGCCAAGATCGGCGACATCTGGAAGACCGGCAACGATGAAGCGAAGATCGAGGCCGCCGGCCTGGCGCCGCTGCAGCCGACGCTGGACAAGATCACCGCGCTGAACGACACCGCCGCCATCACCCAGTACCTGCGCGACAGCCAGGCGCAGGGCCAGGGCGTGCTGCTCTCGCTGTTCGCCAACGCCGACTACAAGGATTCGGCCAACGTCATCGCCTATGTCGGCCAGGGCGGCCTCGGCCTGCCGGAGAAGGGCTATTACTTCGACGAATCGCAAGCCAGGATCCGCGATGCCTATGTGGCCTATATCGCGCAGGTGCTGACCCTGTCCGGCGTGGACGCGGCGCAGGCCGCCGAACAGGCCAAGGCGGTGATGGCCTTCGAGACCCGCCTGGCCAAGGCCTCGATGTCGCGCATCGAGATGCGTGACCCGGCCAAGCGCTACAACCCGCTCAGCGCCGCCGACGCGGACAAGCTGACCCCGAACTTCAGCTGGACCGCGCTGTTCGACACCCTGAAGGTGCCGGCCGCGCAGAAGTTCTCGCTGGCCCAGCCGGGCTTCTTCAGCGAGATGGACAAGATGCTGGCCGACGTGCCGGCCGCCACCTGGCAGTCGTACCTGCGCTTCCACACCATCGACGATGCCTCGCCGTACCTGAGCAGCCAGTTCGAGAAGGCCAACTTCGAGTTCTATGGCAAGACCCTGCGTGGCCAGCAGGAAATGCAGCCGCGCTGGAAGCGCGTGCTGGAGTCGGTCAACGGCGGCATGGGCGAAGCGCTCGGCCAGCTGTATGTCGATGCAGTGTTCCCGGCCGAATCCAAGGAGGCCATGCAGCACCTGGTGCAGAACCTGTCGGTGGCGCTGAAGGCGCGCCTGGAGCAGCTGCCGTGGATGGGCGAGGAAACCAGGAAGAAGGCACTGGAGAAGTGGGCCAGCTTCACCCCGAAGATCGGTTACCCGGACAAGTGGCGCGAGTGGACGGGCCTGCAGACCAACGGTGACAGCTACCTGGGCAACATGCAGGCCGCGCGCGCGTTCAACTACCGCTACATGCTGGACAAGGTGGGCAAGCCGGTAGACAAGACCGAGTGGGGCATGACCCCGCAGACCGTCAACGCCTACTACAACGCCACCAAGAACGAGATCGTGTTCCCGGCGGCGATCCTGCAGGCGCCCTTCTTCGACGCCAAGGCCGATCCGGCGCTGAACTACGGTGGCATCGGTGCGGTCATCGGCCACGAGATGATGCACGGCTACGATGACTCGGGCAGCCAGTTCGCCGCCAACGGCAACTTCGACAACTGGTGGACCGACAGCGACCGCAAGGCCTTCACCGAGCGCACCGACCAGCTGGTCGCACAGTTCGACGGCTACGAGTCGGTACCGGGCGTGTTCGTGAAGGGCAAGCTGACCCTGGGCGAGAACATCGGTGATCTGGGTGGCCTGACCGTGGCCTACGATGCACTGCAGATGGCACTGAAGGAGAACCCGAAGGCGAACGTCGAGGTTGACGGCCACAGCCAGGACCAGCGCTTCTTCATGAACTGGGCCACCGTGTGGCGTCGCAACTTCACCGACGGTGAGCTGCGCGTGCGCCTGAACACCGATCCGCACGCGCCGGCGAACTTCCGTGCCAACGGTGCACCGTCGAACATGCCGTCCTATGCCGCTGCGTTCCAGTGCAAGGCCGGCGATGCGATGGTGCGTGCCGACGACAAGCGCGTGGTGATCTGGTAACCGATCGCCCGCGACGCGTGAAGCAGAAGGCCCGGCGCAAGCCGGGCCTTTTCATTGCGCTCGCCTACAAGCGGCTGAGGCTCAGGCCGGGCATTTCAGGTACTGCGACAACGTCGCCTGCCATGCACTGGCCGGCTCGAAGCCCGGCACCAGGCCGCCCCCCGTGCCGGTGAAGTTGGACATGCCATGGGCCAGCATGTAGGTGGGGGTATACGAGGGCGGCCCCACGCGCTTGCTGAAGCTGCAGATGCCAGCGACATAGGCGGGCGCCTTGTCGGGGGACAGCTGCGCCTTCAACGCGCTGTCGAAGCGGCCGAGATTCTCCTCGCCCATCGCCGAACCCGCCATCGCCTTCAGCGCGTTGTAGGCACTGTGTCCGGTCTCGTCCGCGACCCGCTGGCGATCGAAATGGGCGAATACGCCGGCGATGTTGTAGAGATCGATGGCGTCCTGCATGCGCCCATCCTGCACGCAGCGGGGCAGGGCGTTCATCAAGGCGGCGGGCGAGGTGCTGGCGCTGATCTGGCTGCGCGACAAGCAGGCGGCAGCGGGCGCGTTGCTCTCCTGCTGAGCCTGCGCGAACGGCGCCAGGGCCAACAGCAACAGTCCCAGCGGTGCGGCGGTGCGGGTGTTTCCTTTCATGGGTGGTACTCCTCGTAAGCAGGCGACCGTCTTTGGCCGACCATCAGCTTGCGAGGATTGCCGCGGCTGCGCAAGCGAGGCGCAGCCCAGCATGTGAATGCTCAGGCCAGCGCCGGCTCGTGCTTGAGCATGCCGTGGAAACGCTGCAGCACGTACGGATCGATCAGGCCGCCGGCCTGCTCATCGAGTATCCGCAGCACCGTCTCATGCTCCATCGCTGCGCGGTAGGGGCGTGCACTGGTCATCGCATCGTAAGCATCGACGATGGTGACGATGCGTGCGCCCAGCGGGATATTCTCGCCCTGCAGGCCATCGGGATAGCCGCTGCCGTCGAACGCTTCATGGTGGGCGCGGATCAGGCGCGCGACCGGCGCGGCATCGCTGCGACCGGTGGCCAGGAAGATGTGTTCGCCACGTACCGGATGCTCGCGCATGATCGCGCGCTCTTCATCGTTGTGCCGGCGCGGGCTCAGCAGTACGTCGTCGGGAATGCCGATCTTGCCGATATCGTGGAAGCGCGCGGCCAGGCCGACCTGCGTACAGGCCTCCTCATCCAGGTCGCAGCGCAGGGCGAGGTGCTGTGCAAGAAGGCCCACGCGGTCGCAGTGGTGGCGGGTATAGGCATCACGCATCTGCAGCGACATCGACAGGGCGTCGATCAGGCAGGCCTGCGCGTGCAGGAGGTCGGGAGGTCTGGGCTGGGGCATCGGAACTGGCGGCGCGGCGAAGCCACGCAGGAAACGGAAAGGCCCGCGAGAGCGGGCCGGGGCGGTGCATAGGGTACCCACATCGGTGTTGCGCGGGGCGCATCGACGGTATCGCGTGGGGCCATGCGTTCAGTCGTGCAGCGTGTCGTCGCCCCGGCCGCATCGGCAACCGGGGCGGCGTGGCTCAGCCGGTGGTCTGCAGGTGGATGCGATGGGCTTTGGCGAAGGCGTCCTGCGCGTCGCTCAGGGTCTGCATGTCTTCGTCCATTTTGGTCACGGCCTCATCCAGCGTCTGCAACAGCGGGGCGACCTGTTCTTCGCTGTAGCCATCGGGCAGGGCAGCCAGCTGTTCCATCACCGCGAACATCTGTTCGGTGCTCTTCAGGGAATCGAGCAGGTTCTGATGCAGTGCATCGGCGTCCTTGCCATGGGTGAACTGCTGGACGAAGACCAGCCGGTCGGCGATTTCCTGGTGCGCGTTCTTCAGGCCGAAGCGATGCTGCTGCATGCTCTTGCCATCCTGCAGCGACGCATGGAAGGCCTCGCCGTTCGGGCCGTTGGTCCATTGCTCGACCATGCTGACCGTGCCGTTCCAGCTGGCGACATTCTCAAGCAGGTAATCACGGTTGCTCATGCCGCTGTGGCAGGCGGCCAGCAGGCCCAGGCTGGTGGCGAGCAGAAGGGGGGCGAAACGATTCACGGCAACACTCCTTGTCGCGGGCGCGGTAAACGGAAAGGGTGCCGGTCTGCCGCCCGCGGCGGACCGGCACCTTGGAGATCGATCAGCGCAGGGCCAGGGTCAGCAGCAGCGCACGTGCGGCATTGAAGCGGTCTTCGGGCAGCGGCAGCGGATGCTTGACGCGCAGCTTGTCCGGACCGTCCATCGCGTAGAGGTTCGGTTGTTTCTGGATCAGCTGGATCACCGCCATCGGGTCGATGTTCGGCTTGGATTCGAACACGATGCGGCCGCCGTTCTCGCCCAGGTCCAGTTTGCGAATGCCCAGCGTGCTGGCCTGCAGCTTCAGCTCGGCGATGGCGAACAGGTTCTTGGCCGCATCCGGCAGCAGGCCGAAGCGATCGATCATCTCCACCTGCAGCTCGCGCAGCGCATCGCTGTCGCGCGCGCTGGAAATGCGCTTGTACAGCGTCAGGCGGGTGTGCACGTCCGGCAGGTAGTCGTCCGGAATCAGCGCCGGCACATGCAGCTCGACCTCGGCGCCACGCGCTTCTTCGCCGGCATCGATGTCGGGCAGATGGCCCTGCTTGATGCTGCGCACGGCGCGTTCCAGCAGCTCGGTGTACAGGCTGAAGCCCACCTCGGCCATCTGCCCGCTCTGGTCTTCGCCCAGCAGTTCACCGGCGCCGCGGATTTCCAGATCGTGCGTGGCCAAGGTGAAGCCGGCACCCAGTTCGTCCATCGAGGCGATCGCTTCCAGGCGCTTTTCCGCGTCGGGCGTGATCGAGCGACGGTCCGGTACAACCAGGTACGCATAGGCGCGGTGGTGCGAACGACCGACGCGGCCACGCAGCTGATGCAGCTGGGCCAGGCCGAAGCGGTCGGCACGGTTGATGATGATGGTGTTGGCGTTGGGGATGTCGATGCCCGATTCGATGATCGTGGTCGACAGCAGCACGTTGAAGCGCTGCTTCTGGAAGTCCAGCATCACCTTTTCCAGTTCGCGCTCGGGCATCTGCCCATGGGCGATGCCGATGCGCGCTTCGGGCACCAGCTCGGACAGCTCGCGTTGCATGCGGCCGATGCTTTCCACATCGTTGTGCAGGAAATACAGCTGGCCACCGCGTGCCAGCTCGCGCTGGAAGGCTTCGCGCAGCAGCGCGTTGTCCCACTGGGTGATGAAGGTCTGCACCGCCAGCCGGTTCGGCGGCGGGGTGGCGATGATCGACAGGTCGCGCAGGCCGGCCATCGCCATGTTCAGCGTACGCGGGATCGGCGTGGCGGTCAGGGTCAGCAGGTGCACGTTGGCGCGCAGTGCCTTCAGTGCCTCCTTCTGGCGCACACCGAAGCGCTGCTCCTCGTCGACGACGACCATGCCCAGATCCTTGAACTTCACGTCCGGCTGCAGCAGGCGATGGGTGCCGACGATGACGTCGATGGTGCCGGCGGCGACCTTCTCCAGCTCGGCCTTGATCTCCTTGGTGCTCTTGAAGCGCGACAGCACTTCGACCTTCATCGGATAGTCGGCGAAGCGGTCGCGGAAATTGCGGTAATGCTGTTCGGCCAGCAGCGTGGTCGGCACCAGCACCGCCACCTGCTTGCCAGCGCTGGCGGCGGCGAACGCGGCACGCACCGCGACTTCGGTCTTGCCGAAGCCCACATCGCCACAGACCACGCGGTCCATCGGCTGGCTGCTGGCCAGGTCACGCAGGGTGGCGTCGATGGCGGCCAGCTGGTCCGGGGTTTCCTCGAACGGGAAACCGGCGGCGAACGGCTCGTACATCGCGCGGTCCACCTGCAGTGCCAGTCCGGCACGCGCCTGGCGGCGGGCCTGGATCTCCAGCAGCTCGGCGGCCACATCGCGCACTTTTTCGGCAGCCTTGCGCTTGGCCTTGCTCCACTGCTCGCCACCCAGCGAATGCAGGGGTGCGGTCTCGGCCGAGGCGCCGGAATAGCGGCTGATCAGATGCAGCTGCGCGACCGGCACGTACAGCCGGTCGCCCTTGGCGTATTCGATTTCCAGGAATTCGCCGGGCATGCCGCCGACGTCCATCGCGATCAGTCCGCGATAGCGGCCGACACCATGGTCCTCGTGCACGATCGGCGCGCCTTCGGTCAGCTCGCCGAGATCGCGGATGATCGCTTCCGGCTCACGTCCGGCGCGGCGCGTGCGGCGCGTGCTGCCCGCGCGCTCGGGGAACAGCTGACGTTCGGTCAGCACCGCGATGTGCGGTGCGTCCAATGCGAAGCCGTCTTCCAGCGGCGCCACGGCAATGGCGAAGCGTTCGTCGCTGGCCAGGAAGGACAGCAGATCGGCCACCACCGGCGGCTTCAGCTCGGCGGCCTGCAGCACTTCCAGCAGGGCCTCGCGGCGTCCGGGCGAATCAGCGGCAATCAGCACCCGGCCGGGGTAATGGCCGAGGAAGGATTTCAGTGCGTCACCGGCTGGTGCTTCGCGCGCGGCCACCGGCAGCGGCGGCAACGGCTGGTCGCCCAGCGCATGCGCGTCGGCGATACGTGCGTGATCGGCAGCCCACACCTCGATGCGCGGTGCGTCGTTCAGACGCTCGCGCAGCAGGTCCGGCGACAGGTACAGCGCCGACGGTGGCAGCAGCGGCCGTTCAACATCGTGGCGGCGTTGCTCGTAGCGCTCGCCGGTCTGCGTCCAGAAGGTCTCTGCCGCCTCAGCGGCGCCAACGCAGACTACCGGCAGGCTGCCGGCAGGCAGATAGTCGAACAGGGTGGCGGTGCGCTCGAAGAACAGCGGCAGGTAGTACTCGATGCCGGCCGGCGCCAGGCCCGATTTCAGGTCCTGGTACAGCGAACTGCGGCGGGTATCGACGTCGAAGCGCTCGCGCAGTGTGGCCAGCACCCGCGCGATGCTGGCGTCGTCCATCGGCACTTCGCGACCGGGCAGCATGTGCACCGCCTCGACCTTGTCCAGCGAGCGCTGGCTTTCCGGATCGAACGCACGGATCGAATCGATGTCCTCGTCCAGCAGCTCCACCCGCAGCGGCTCGTCGGCGCCCATCGGGTAGACGTCAAGCAGGCCGCCGCGCACGGCGAAGTCACCCGGGTCCATCACCTGCGGCACGTTGCGGTAACCGGCGCTTTCGAGGCGCCGCTTCTCCGCTTCCAGGTCCAGGCGCTGACCGACTTCAAGATTGAAGCTGCCGCCGATGACGTAGCTGCGGGGAGCCAGCTGCTGCAGCAGGGTCTGCACCGGCACCACCACCAGGCCACGCTTCAGCGTGGGCAGGCGGTGCAGGGCGGACAGGCGCTGCGAAATGATGTCCGGGTGCGGGCTGAAGCGGTCGTAGGGCAACGTTTCCCAGTCCGGGAACGCCACCACCGGCAGGCTCGGGTCGCCTCCCAGCAGGGTATGCAGATCCGCTTCGAGCTGGTTGGCACCGTGGTTGTCACGGGCCACCACCAGTACCGGGGCGTCATGCGTGCGCGCGGCCTGGGCCAGATACCAGGCCAGGGCAGTGGGCGAGGCGGGGGCGCGCCACCAGGCGCGGAGCTGGCCGGCACGGGGCAGCGGCGGGGCGGGGTAGGGAGTACGCGACATGGACCGCTGATCTTAACAGACCGCGTTGTCGCGACCGTGTCAGCCGGTACTGACGGCGGCAGGCCGATACCGGTAGTGCCGGCCGCTGGCCGGCAGCCTCATGATGCTGCGGGGTATCGGTGGAGCCGGCCAGCGGCCGGCACTACCGTCAGTTGTCCAGTTCCAGCACCATCCGCACCAGGCCTTCGGCCCCGTTCGGGTGCGGCACCGGCTTGAAGCCCAGCGAGGCGGCCAGCTGCTTCATCGGCTCGTTCTCGGCGGCAACATCGCCGTACAGGCGGTCCAGGTACTTGCCGCGGCCCCATTTCACCAGCTTGCGCATCAGTTGGCGGCCCAGGCCCTGGCCGATCAGGAACCGGCTGATCAGGATCGCGTACTCGGCTTCGCGGGTACCGGGGATGATCGAAGCACGGGCCACCGCGCCGACCACGGCCTCACCGGCCGGCAGCGACTCGGCGGCGACCAGGGTGATCTCGGTCTTCGGATTGGGGTGGGTCAGGCGCTGGGTGGTTTCCGGCGACAGCTCGGTCACCGACTGCAGGAAACGGTCACGGATTTCTTCCGGCCCGAACAGGCTGAAGGCGGCCTGCAGCGGCGCGCCATCTTCCGGGCGGATGGGGCGGATCAGCAGCTCGTGGCCGCTGGGAGCCTTGAAGATCTCATGCCAGGGCGGCATGCGGTTGCGAGTGGCCATACCGGGTGATTCCTTGGTGGTCCATCGATTGTGTCATCACCGGGGCTGCATTCCGTGAACGAAAGGCTCACGGTCGTACAGCCTCGTGAAGGCCCTTATTCGGCCGTCTTCAGCCAGTCCAGGCGGGTGCTGGCACCGGGTTCGCCCAGATGCTGGCGCAGCGCCGGCAGCGCCGGGCCGACCACACGGTCGAACTGCCAGGGCGCATTGAGCACCAGCATGCCACTACCGTTGAGGCGCAGCGGCGAGTCGTCCGGGCGCACCAGGAACTCGATGGTCACGGCCGACTTCACCGGCAGTGCGGCGGCCTTGCGCAGGAAATGCAGGATGGTGCGGCGCTGCTTGATCGGGAACCAGACCGCACAGGTGGCCTGCGGCCAGCGCGCCAGGGTCTCGGCCAGAGCAGCGAGGATCGCCTGGTACTCGGCGTCCTGGGCCTCGTAGGGCGGGTCGATCAGGACCAGCCCGCGGCCGATCTTGGCGCCGTTGGCCTTGGGCGGCAGCAGCGAGCGCAGCAGCGCGTAGCCGTCACCGGGGTGCACGCCGACGCGGCTGTCATGGGCGAACAGGGTCTTCAGCGACGCGGCTTCGTCCTCCTGCAGCTCGCACACCGCCATGCGGTCCTGCGGGCGCATGGCCTGCGCGCTGAGCAGCGGCGAGCCGGGGTAGGCGATCATCGCGCCGACCGGATTGTCGGCCTGCACCGCCTTGAGGTAGCGCTCGACCACCTCCGGCAGCTTGGGCTGGGCCATCAGCCGCATGACCCCGGATTCGGCTTCCAGGGTCTTGCGGCTTTCTTCGCTGGCCAGCAGGTAGCGGCCGGCACCGCCGTGGGTGTCGAGCACGAAGAACGGGCTGTCCTTGCGCTTGAAGCTGTCGATCAGGGCCAGCTGCACGATGTGCTTGAGGACATCGGCGTGGTTGCCGGCGTGGAAGGCGTGGCGATAGTTCATGGGCGGCAGTGTACGGGGCAAGGGCCGCAGCGGCTATGCTGCGCGCCATGACAGCCCCTGTTACCCATGTCCTGGTGGTCGAAGACGAAGCGGCCATCGCCGAAACCGTGCTCTATGCGCTGCGCAGCGAAGGCTATGCGGCCAGCCATTGCCTGCTGGGCGGGCTGGCGCTGCAGCAGCTGCAGGCCGGCGATATCGACCTGGTGGTGCTGGATGTCGGCCTGCCGGACCTCAGTGGCTTCGAGGTCTGCCGCCGGCTGCGCGCCCTGCCGGGGCCGGTGGCGCAGGTGCCGGTGATCTTCCTGACCGCACGCAACGACGAACTCGACCGCGTGCTGGGCCTGGAGCTGGGGGCCGACGACTACATGGCCAAGCCGTTCTCGCCGCGCGAACTGGTGGCGCGGGTGCGTGCCCGGCTGCGGCGCGCAACGCCCGCTCCGGCCGCCCCGGGCGCCGAGAGCGGCTGGCAGGAACACGGTGCCTTCGCCATCGATCGTGAAGGCCGCCGCATCCGCTTCCAGGGCCACGCGCTGGACCTCACCCGCTATGAGTATGCGTTGCTGGAAGCGCTGCTGCAGCGCCCCGGCGCGATCCTCAGCCGTGCCCAGTTGATGGACCGTGGCTGGGACAGCGCCGCCGACAGCGCCGACCGTACCGTCGACACCCACGTCAAGACGCTGCGCGCGAAGCTGCGGGCGGCAGGTGCCAGCGGTGAACCGATCCGCACCCATCGCGGCCTCGGCTACGCCCTGGAGGTCTGACGCGTGCGTCTGGTCCTGAAACTGTTCCTGGGATTCTTCCTGATCGTAGGCATCGCCGCGTTCTTCGTGATGCGCGTGTTCGTCAACGAAGTGAAGCCGGGCGTGCGCCAGGCGATGGAATCGACCCTGGTGGATGCGGCCAACGTGCTGGCCGAGATGGCCGCCGCCGACGTCAAAGCCGGCACCATCCGCAACGGCAGCTTCACCCGCAACCTGGCCAAGGCCCGGCAGCGCGACCTGAAGGCAATGGTCTGGCGCTTCCCCAAGCGTGCGCTGGACTACCGGGTGACGATCACCGACGCCAAGGGCATCGTGATCTACGATTCGCTGGGCCGCGACGTGGGCCGCGACAATTCGCGCTGGAACGATGTCTATCGCACCCTGCGCGGCGAGTACGGCGCGCGCTCCAGCCCGGAAACGCCGGGCGATGACAGCAACACGGTGATGCACGTGGCCGCGCCGGTGTACGACCCGGTCGATGGCAGCACCCTGATCGGCGTGCTCAGCCTGGCCCAGCCCAACCGCAGCATCGATCCGTTCATCGCCGCCAGCCAGCGCGCCATCATCGAACGCGGCGCGTGGCTGATTGGGCTCTCAGCGCTGGTGGGCGTGCTGGTGACGATGTGGCTGACCAACGGCCTGGGCCAGCTCAGCCGCTATGCGCGGGCGGTCAGTGCCGGTGAGCCGGTGCCACCGCCGAAGCGGCGCAACGATGAGATCGGCGAGCTTGGCCAGGCACTGGAGACGATGCGGCGCAAGCTGGAAGGCAAGGCGTACGTCGAACAGTACGTGCAATCGCTGACCCACGAGATGAAAAGCCCGCTGGCGGCGATCCGCGGTGCGGCCGAACTGCTGCAGGAGCCTATGGCCGACGCCGACCGCGCGCATTTCGCACGCAGCATCGTCGACCAGCAGGAGCGGCTGACCGAAACCATCGACAAGCTGCTGGCGCTGGCCGAGGTCGAGCAGCACGGCTGGCTGCAGACCCGGGATCCGATTGCCTTGCCCGCGTTGCTGCAGGAAGCCGCGGTGGCAGCGCAGGTACGCGCGCAGGCCGCCGGTGTCGAGCTGCATATCGACCAGGTGCCCGACCTGCGCGTGCAGGGCGATGGCTATCTGCTGCGGCAAGCGCTGCACAACCTGATCGACAACGCCATTGCGTTCTCGCCGCCCGGGGCACAGGTGCAGCTGGATGCACAGGTGGACGGGCAGGGCGTACGCCTGCAGGTTGCCGACCGTGGCGCGGGCATTCCCGATTACGCGCGCGAGCGCGTGTTCGAACGCTTCTATTCGCTGGCCCGACCCGGCACCGGCCGCCGCAGTTCCGGCCTCGGCCTGCCCTTCGTGCAGGAAGTCGCGCGCCTGCATGACGGCCGCGCCAGCCTGCAGCCGCGCGAAGATGGCGGCACCGTGGCCAGCCTGTGGCTGCCGTTGGCGATACCGGGGCAGCGCCCGCGGCGCTGACTTCACACCCGCTTCAAATTCGCCACAAACCCTGCTCACCGCAGGCGTCCATCCTGCAGTCCTCTCCAACGAGGACGGACGATGAAATCCCTGAAGATGCTGCTGCGGTTCGCCATTGTCGGCGGCCTTATCCTGCTGCTGCTGATCCCGCTGTTCCTGATCCGCAGCGTCATCACCGAGCGCAGCGCCTATCGCGAAGAGGCCTATTCGCGGGTGGCCGAAAGCCGTGCCGGAACCCAGCGCGTGGTCGGGCCGGTGCGCGTGGTGCCTTGGTCCAAGCGCGAGCAGGTGGAGGTGGTCGACGCGCAGGGCAACAAGAAGACCGAGCTGCAGACCACCCAGGGTTACTGGTTGCAGCCGCCGGCCACCCTGCAGATCAGCGGCGAGCTGCTGCCGAGCCAGCGTTCGGTCGGCCTGTTCAAGGTGCCGGTGTACAGCTGGAATGGCCAGCTCAAGGCGACCTTCAGCGAGGATGACTACCCGGAGCACGATGGCACGACCTATGGCGAGGCCTACATCGCGCTGGGCGTGTCCGATGCGCGCGGCCTGGTCGGTACGCCGAACCTGCGCGTTGATGGACAGCAGGTCAAGCTGCTGCCGGGCGTGGCCGGCGCATCCGCACTGGGCCGTGGGCTGCATGCACCCATCGCCGGCATCGCCCGCAGCGGCGGCACCCTGGCGGCCAGCAGCGTGGAACTGGAGCTGCAGCTCGATGGCAGCCGCTCCCTGTCGGTGGTGCCGGTGGGCGATGACAACCAGATCGCCCTGCGCTCCAGCTGGCCGCACCCCTCGTTTGCCGGTGCGTTCCTGCCTAACGAGCGGCGTGTGGATGCGCAGGGCTTCGATGCACGTTGGGCCGTGTCCTCGCTGGCATCGGACGCACAGCAGCGACTGCGCGAGGGCGATGACCTGGATGCGCAGGCGGTGCAGGTCTCGTTGGTGGACCCGGTCGATACCTATACCCAGGCCGACCGCGCTTCCAAGTACGGCGTGCTGTTCGTGGTGCTGACGTTCGTTGGCTTCATCCTGTTCGAGCTGATCAAGTCGCTGCGCATCCACCCGCTGCAGTACCTGATGGTCGGCCTGGCGCTGGCGATCTTCTTCCTGTTGCTGATCAGCCTGTCCGAGCACATCGCCTTCTGGCAGGCCTATCTGGTTTCCGCGCTGGCCTGCATCAGCCTGCAGGCGGTGTACCTGGCCAACGTGCTGGGGCACTGGAAGCGGGGCCTGGGCTTCGCCGCGATGCTGACGGTGCTGTACGGCGCGCTGTATGGGCTGCTGGTATCGGAAAACAATGCACTGCTGATGGGCTCGCTGCTGCTGTTCGTGATCCTGGCGCTGGCGATGTGGGTGACCCGTCGGGTCGATTGGTACGCCCTGGCCGAGCAGAAGTAGGGAGCACACCGTGGGTTGGCGCCAAGGATTGCAGCAACGGGCACGACAGGGCATTCCCGCCCTGCTGGAAGTGGATGCGCTGCTGCAGGCGCATGGGGTGTTGGCGGCATTGCCGGGGGCACGGATCGCGCCCGGCCTGGTCCGCTTCCAGCTGGCCGCCCTCACCTGCGAGGGATTGCAGCGGCGTGGGCTGGACTGGTTGCGGGAGGCGCGGTATGGACGCGGCACGCTCGCGGGCAAGGTTCCTCGTTACCGGCCATGGAAGGCCGGGGCGGCGGCATTGTCGGAGATCGGCATCGACGGGCTGCCTGCAGACTGGCCGGAACATGCTGCCGTGTTCGGCTGCAGCAGCATCGACCAGCGGCACTGGCTGCTGCTGTTGCCGGAACGCGCGCAGCTGTGGCTGGGGTGGAAGGGGTGATGGTGGAAGGGCCATCCACGCATGGCGTGGATCTGCTGGGCCTCTGGTGGGGGCGGACCTTGGTCCGCGCCGCTCTTCGGTGGGAAGCCCCATCCACGCATGGCGTGGATCTACCAGATGCCCATGACCGATGGGACAGGGGCCAGCCGCCCTGGCTGGCTAGACTCAACCGGTTGATGATCGAGCCGAAGGGCAGGGGGGCGATGTGCTGAAGTGGGGCGTGCTGGCAGTAGCGCTGGCGATGGGTGGCAATGCGGTGGCGCAGCAGCGCGAGCCGGTGGACCTGGACATGGTCGGCAAGATCCGTCAGCAGGCGTTCCACAAATCGCAGGTGATGGACACCTTCAGCTACCTCACCGAACGCATCGGGCCGCGACTGACCAACTCGCCGGCGATGGGGCGGGCCAACGCCTGGACCCGCGGCAAGTTCAGCGAATGGAAGCTGGACAATGTCCACGACGAAGCCTTCGACGAATTCGGCCGTGGCTGGGAATTCACGTCGGCCAGCGTGGACATGCTGGGCGATCGCGTGCAGCCACTGCATGCCCTGCCCAAGGCGTGGACGCCGGGTACCAACGGCCCGGTCGAGGGCGACCTGCTGCAGGTGGACATCAAGAAGCCCGAGGACATCGAGAAATATCGCGGCAAGCTGCGTGGAAAGATCCTGCTGTTGGGCGAGGCGCGCGAATACAAGCGCGGCGCCGACGCCGATTCGCACCGGCACGACGCCACCTCGCTGGAAGGCCTGCAGGAGTTCACCCTGCCCAAGGACAAGGACGTGGCCGCCGACCGCGCCAAACGGGTCAAGGAGTACCAGGAGAAGCAGGCGCTGGCGGCGAAGGTCAACGCGTTTTTCGTCGAAGAAGGCGCGCTGGCCGCGATCAGCATCAGCAGCTGGGACAACGGCATCATCCGCGTGGCCGGTGGCGGCTCGCGCAAGGCCGGCGAATCGGTCGGCATCCCCGAACTGGCGATGATCGCCGAGCACTTCAATCCGCTGGTGCGCGCGCTGGAAGCCAAGCAGAGCGTGCGCCTGCGCGTGGATGTGGCCGCACGCTTCACCGACGAGGCCGACCAGCCCGGCTACAACACGCTGGCCGAGATCCGCGGCAGCAGCAGGCCCGATGAAGTGGTGATGATCGGTGCGCACCTGGATTCCTGGCACAGCGGCACCGGTGCAGCCGACAACGCCGCCGGCGTGGCAGTGATGATGGAGGCCATGCGCATCCTCAAGGCCAGCGGTGCCAAGCCCAAGCGCACCATCCGGGTTGCGCTGTGGAGTGGCGAGGAACAGGGACTGATCGGCTCGCAGGCATACGTGGCCAAGCACTTCGGTCGATTCCCCGAGCCCACCGACCCCGCGCAGAAGGCGCTGCCGGCCTCGCTGCGCGAACCGACCGGTGCCCTGCAGAAGACCCGCGACTACGGCAAGTTCCAGGTCTACTTCAACATGGACAACGGCTCGGGCCGCTTCCGTGGCATCTACGCGCAGGAAAACCTGGCGGCGATGCCGATCTTCGAAGCCTGGCTGGCCCCGTTCCATGACGTGGGTGCAACCACCGTCGCCACCCGCAACACCGGCAGCACCGACCACATCAGCTTCGACCGCATCGGCCTGCCGGGCTTCCAGTTCATCCAGGACAAGCTGGACTATTTCAGCAACGTCCACCACAGCCACCTGGACACCTGGGACCACGCTGAACCGGAAGACCTGAAGCAGGCCGCTGCCATCGTCGCCTCCTTCGCCTACCACGCCGCCATGCGCGAGCAGCCGTTCCCGCGCAAGCCCGAGCCCTGAAAAGGGGACGGAGGGCTGGTAAAATCGGGGGATACCCGTTCCTCGAGCCCTCCATGACCTGCCGCACCCGCTTCGCCCCCAGTCCCACCGGCTACCTGCATATCGGTGGCGCCCGCACCGCGCTGTACTGCTGGCTGGAGGCCCGCCACCGTGGCGGCGAGTTCGTGCTGCGTATCGAGGACACCGACCGCGAACGCAGCACCCAGGGCGCGATCGACGCGATTCTGGAGGCGATGGAGTGGCTGGGCCTGGACTACGACGAGGGCCCGTTCTACCAGACCGAGCGCGTCGCCCGGTACAAGGAAGTGGCCGAGCAGCTGATTGCCGACGGCAAGGCGTACTACGCCTACGAGACCCGTGAAGAGCTGGACGCCATGCGCGAGGCCGCGATGGCCAGGCAGGAAAAGCCGCGCTACAACGGCGCCGCGCGCGAGCAGGGCCTGCCATATAGGGACGACCCGAACCGCGTCATCCGCTTCAAGAATCCGCTTGAAGGCACGGTGGTGTTCGATGACCTGATCAAGGGCCGCATCGAGATCGCCAACAGCGAACTGGATGACATGGTCATCTTCCGTCCGGACGGCTACCCCACCTACAACTTCGCGGTGGTGGTGGACGACTGGGACATGAAGATCTCCGAAGTCATCCGTGGCGACGACCACATCAACAACACCCCGCGCCAGATCAACCTCTACGAAGGCATCGGCGCGCCGGTGCCGAAGTTCGGCCACATGCCGATGATCCTGGACGAGCAGGGTGCCAAGCTGTCCAAGCGCACCGGCGCGGCCGACGTGATGCAGTACAAGGACGCCGGCTACCTGCCCGACGCGCTGCTGAGCTACCTGGCCCGGCTGGGCTGGTCGCACGGCGACCAGGAACTGTTCAGCCGCCAGGAGCTGATCGACCTGTTTGACGTGAAGAACTGCAATTCCAAGGCCTCGCGCCTGGACATGGCCAAGCTGGGCTGGGTCAACCAGCACTTCCTGAAGACCGAGGAACCGGCCGCGATCGTGCCGCACCTGGTCTACCAGCTGCAGAAGCTGGGCCTGGACGTGGCCGCAGGCCCGGCGCCGGTGGACGTGGTGATCGCCCTGCGCGAGCGCGTGCAGACCCTGAAGGAAATGGCCGAGAAGGCCGTGGTCTGGTACCAGCCGTTGACCGAGTACGATGAAGCGGCGGTGGCCAAGCACTTCAAGGCCGGTGCGGAACTGCCGCTGGGCAAGGCCCGCGAGCTGCTGGCAGCCTTGCCGGAGTGGACCGCCGAGGCCGTTGGCGTGGCCCTGCACGATGCTGCCGCAGCGCTGGAAATGGGCATGGGCAAGGTCGCCCAGCCGCTGCGCGTGGCCATCACCGGCACCCAGGTCAGTCCTGACATTTCGCATACCGTGTACCTGGCCGGTCGCGAGCAGGCCTTGAAACGCATCGATGTGGCCATCACCAAGGTAGCAACGGCCTGAGCCCACCGGCCCACGCCCGAACTGGAGAACGCGCATGTCCGCCAAAACCGCCTGTACGGCCCCGCACCACCATGTCCACGACGCTTCGGATTTCGTGGCGGTGGTCGAGCGTGTCTCGCGTGAGCGCGGGCTGCGCCTGACCCCGATCCGCGCCAACGTACTCAAGCTGATCGCCGAGGCCGGCAAGCCGGTCAAGGCCTACGAGCTGCTGGAGTGGGTGCGCAACGGCAAGGGTGTGGGCGCCGACGCCCCGCCCACCGTGTACCGCGCCCTCGACTTCCTCATGGCCAATGGCTTCGTGCACAAGCTGGAATCGGTCAATGCCTTCGTGGCCTGCCACCATCCCAGCAGTGCGGCCCATTCGGTGCCGTTCCTGATCTGCAACAGCTGCCACAGCGCGGTGGAGCTGGAGGACCGCGAGATCGTGACCCAGCTGGAGAAGCGGGCCAAGGAACTCGGTTTCCAGCCGCAGGCACAGACGCTGGAAGTGCACGGACTCTGCGCCCGCTGCGCCGGCTGACGGAAGGGGAGTGCCGGTCGCTGGCCGGCATCCTCGCAATTGGGGTCAGATCCCTTTGCCAGCGGCAAAGGGATCTGACCCCATCTCACAGATGTCTGCGCAGATGCTTCAGCACTGCCTTGCGTGCGGCGATCAACTCCGCATCCTCCAGCACCAGTGACTGCACCCAGTCCAACGCCTCGGCCACGCGTGCGCCGCGCACGGCATACAGCGCCATGCACTGGCGTTGCGGCGTCGGCGCTTGGCCCCACGCGCGCTGCACACGCTGCAGCAACGCCTGTTGGATATCCGTATACACCGCCACCCCCCTGTCGAACGACAGCAGCACGTTCAGCGCGCCCAACGCCCGCCACGGTGCTGACGTTGAAATCGGCCTGTCCGCAGAACGCCAGCAGGGCCGCAACTGAAGCCTCGCTGCGCACCTCTTCCAGCACCCCGATCACATAGGTCGCCATGCGCGGCTGATCCAGCAGCGGCAGCATCGCCGCCACGCCGCCATGGCCGAAAGCCGCACAGGCCCTTGCC
Source organism: Stenotrophomonas sp. G106K1 (assembly GCF_037969685.1). Taxonomy (NCBI): domain Bacteria; kingdom Pseudomonadati; phylum Pseudomonadota; class Gammaproteobacteria; order Lysobacterales; family Lysobacteraceae; genus Stenotrophomonas; species Stenotrophomonas sp. G106K1. The sequence goes on from NZ_JBBPFR010000001.1 coordinate 54,765, forward strand.
CACGGCGCCATCAGCGCGAAATGCGTGCCATCGCCAGTTGTACTGGAACTCCTCGCGCCATCCATGCAGCGCGCACAGACGTTCAATCTCGGCCGCACCTTCGGCACCGTGCTCCAGCACGAAGCCGATCAGGTCTTCCACCTGGCCAATCCCACCAATCCAACCGCAACGATCAGCCACGAGGGGCTCTGCCGTTCGCTGTCCTTGGCGGAGCCGCGCAGTCAAGCAAGCCAGCGCCTAATCCATCGGCTTGGTCGCGGTATCTACCCGCACGATCACCGACATGCCCGGCCGCAACCGTGCCGCCAGTTCCTGTTCGCCGTTGATCGAGATCCGGACCGGCAACCGCTGCACCACCTTGGTGAAGTTGCCACTGGCATTGTCCGGGCGCAGCACGCTGAACTCCGATCCGGTGGCCGGCGCGATTTCTTCCACGCGTCCGCGCAGCACCTGGCCCTGGAACGCATCGACCGAGAACGACGCCGGCTGCCCGATCGCCATCTTCCAGGTCTGGCCTTCCTTGTAGTTGGCCACCACCCACAATGCGTCCGGCACCAGGAACAGCAACTGCGAACCGGCCGCCACGTACTGGCCCACGCGTACGCTGGCCTCGCTGATCTGCCCATCGCGCGGCGCATGGATCACCGTGTTGGCCAGGTCGATGCGCGCCAGTTCCAGCTGCGCCTGCGCACTTTCCACCTGCGCCTCCAGGCTCTTGCGCGAGACCTGGGTTGAGACCAGGGTCTCCTCGGCGATGCGGATCTGGGCCTGCGACTGCTGCACGCTGGCCTGTGCCGAGGCCTGGCTGGTACGGAACTTGTCGCGGTCGTTGATCGATACCAGCTGCTGCGCCGCCAGTTCCTCGTAGCGCTTGGCTTCATTGCGCGAGCGCTGCAGCTCAGCCTGCCCCGCCGACAGCGTGGCCTGCGCCGAAGCGATCTGCGCGCGGTTCTGCGCCTGCGACTGGTCCGAATTGGCCAGTGCCGCGCGCGCGCTGTCCAACGTCGCCTGCGCCTGCGCCACCCGCTGCGCATAGATGCGGTCGTCGATGCGCAGCAGCGGCTCGCCCTGCTTCACGTGCTGGAAATCCTTCACCAGTACCTCGGTCACGTAACCGTTCACCTGCGGCGCCATCACCGTGATCTGCCCGCGCACGTAGGCGTTGTCGGTCACCATCACGCTGCTGCTGAACGGCCACAGATGCCAGGCGCGCAGGATCAGCGCGATGCCCAGCAACGCCACCACGACCATCACCACCACGCTGCGCGAACTCGGCTTGAGGTACTTCGGCGCGGCGGCGGGCGCGGCAGGCGTCGCCGCAGGCGCCGCATCGGTGGGCGGTGGCGGGGTAACGTTCTCGGCAGCGTCGGTGTCGTCTGGACGGGGCGGGACGGGAGGCATGGCAGTGAACTCAGCGCGGTGCCGCGGTCGCAGCCGCAGCGGGAGAGGAAGGATGGCGCTTGCGCCATTGTTTGCGCACGGCGGTACGCAGCGACAGCAGCAGCAACCAGCACAGGAAACCGATTGCCAGCCAGCCGCTCAGGGTGAACACATCGTTGAAGCCACGCACGTTGGCTTCGCGGCGGGTGGTCTGCGCCAGCTGCGCGCTGCCCTGTGCGCTGCGCAGCACCGGGTCGGTGATCTGCGCTGCGTACAGCTGCTGCTGGATGCGCAGGCGCTGCGCCACTACCTGGTCGGCTGGATCGAGCTGGCTGGTCAAGGCGCTGGAATACAGCTGCTCGCGATGCAGCTGGAACGTTCCCAGCACTGCCGAGCCGGCCAGTCCGCCCAGTGTCTGGGTGATCGACAAGGTCACCAGGAAGGTGATCATGTGGTCCACACCCTGTTTCAACGCGGCGGAAATGCCGAGCATGATCAGCGGGCCCATGAACATGCCGGCGCCCACCGAGGCCAGGAACTGGCTGACGTAGAAGTCGTGCGGCCGGTCCATGCTGGTGCGGTGCTGGTCGAAGAACGCGGCCGCGCCCAGCAGCAGGATCGCCATCAGCAGCTGCGCGATCAGCCGCTTCGGGCCGAAGGTGATCGCCGCGCCGGCGATGCCGGTCACCACGCCGGCCAGGATCACCACGAACAGCGGCCGCATCTGGTCCGGCCCCATGCCCAGGGTGCGCATCAGGTTGACCACGCCGTAGGACTGTTCGGTGGTCAGGAAGCGGATCAGGAAGGCGCCGACGATGAAGTGCATCACCGGCAGCGTCGACAGCCAACGGATCTGCAGCAGCGGATTGCGCCGGTAGTGTTCGATGATCAGCGCGGTGGTGGTCAGCGCGATGGAGGCGATCAGCGCCCAGCCCAGCCACGGCGTGTTCAACCACCAGCGCGTGTAGCCCTGCGCCAGCACGATCACGAGCAGGGCGACGGCGGGCGCGAGCAGGGCGAAGGTGAGGAAGTCCAGCGGTTCGAATGCCTTGACCTGGATGCCCGGCGGCAGCTTCAGTACCACCACCGCGGCGAACGCACACAGGGCCAGGCCGGCTTCGAAGGAGTAGAGCTGGTGCCATTGGCCGGTATCGACCAGGCCCGGCGAGACGATCCAGGCGATCGGCACTGCCAGCTGCGAGAGGCCGACGCCGACCACCAGCAGGTTGCCGGTGTACCGCCGCGGCAGCGCCTGCAGCATGTACAGCGTGCCCAGCGTCGAACAGGCCGCGCCGGCGAAACCGCTGGCGGCGCGGGTCAGCATGGTGGTCTCGAAGCTGCCGACGAACAGGTGCAGCACCGCCAGCGCCGCATACAGCCCCAGGCCGATCTCGGCGAACAGGCGGATGCCGTATTGCTGGCGGAACTTGAAGGCCAGCAGGTTGGCGGTCACGTTGACCATGGCGTAGGCGGCGACCAGCCAGCTGCCCTGGGTGGGAGTGAGTGACAGTTGCCCCTGCAGAAAGGGCAGGTTGGCCGTTACCAACGCATTGCCAAGGCCGCCGGTGATGGCCACCAGCAGCGACACCAGCGCATAGGCTGCACGCCGATAGGGCGGGTGCCACGGCATCGACGCCGAACCGGGCATGGTCGGCTTCTCGTGCTCCTCCCAATCCGGAACCGGCTTGAGGTACGGCTGCACCATCAACGGTCCCCGCTGGCTGCTCCCTGGAGTCCCCCGCGCAGCAGCTGCAGGGCACGCCCGGCCAGCTGGGCGCGCTCATCGCGGGTCTTGCCGCGCAGGGCCGCACCCAGCATGCCGGAGATCAGTGAAATATCCGTCTTCTCCAGGTCGGGCCGGCACAGGCCAGCGGCCTTGGCGCGGGCGATGGGCGCTTCCAGCAGGTCGCGCACGGTCTCGCGTGCGGTGCGCATGGCCGGAACATCCGAATCGACCGCGCGCCAATAGTCGGCCAGTGCGGGCGAATCGACGATGCGCTGGGCCATGCCTTCGAACACCTCGAACAGGGCATCGTCGCGGTCGCCAAGCTGCTCGACCTGGCGGCGGATGCGGTCGACCGTGCGCTGCAGCAGCGCCTGGATCAGCGCCGTACGGTCGGGGAAGTTGCGGTACAGGGTGGCGCGGCCGACTTCGGCACGCTCGACCACCAGGTCCAGCGGCGCGGTAACGCCATGTTGGCCGAACACATGGTCGGCGGCATCGAGAATGAGGGCTCGGCGGGCAGCAGCATCGGCACGTTGGGTGGTCATGGCTTCATTTTCGGACAAACATGTCCGGATGGCGAGAGACGAATGGCGACGGGATTGTCCGCTTGTTGTCGTACGCACATCTTTGTGACGCCCGCGTGAGGGGCAACTGGGATGACCAAAAAAACGGGGGGCCAACCTGGGCCCCCCGGGAGAGAACGACAGCACGTAGCCATCAAAGTCGGTAGATCCACGCCATGCGTGGATGCACTTTCCAGTAGATCCACGCCATGCGTGGATGCCCCATCAGAAGAACGCGCGGATCCCGAAAGCGACACCACGACCCGGCAACGGCGAGTAATCCTTCAGCAGCGAGGTATGCGGACGCACTTCGCGGTTGGTCAGGTTGCTGCCATCCAGGAACAGCTCGTAGCTGTTGCTGTCGCTGCGGTCCCAGCGGTAGGCCAGGTGCGCATCGACCAGGGTGTAGCCGTTGCTCGGCTCCTCGTTCTGCGCCACGTCCTTCTGCCGGCTGTAACGCACCGCACCCACCGAGGCACGCCAGCCATCCTTCGCCCAGCGCAGGTCGGCGCCGACACGGGCCGGTGCGATGCGCGGCAGGTAACCGGTGTTGGCCAGTTCCACGCTGTAGTTGTGGTTGTGGTCACCGTGCGGCACGGCGATGTCGAGGGTGCGGCTGCCGTTGCCGTCCAGCTTGGCCTGTACGTAGTCGCCGAACACGCGCAGATCCCAATCGCCAGCAACCCCTTCGAACAGGTGCACCAGCGCTTCGGCCTCGGCGCCCTTGAACACCGCGTCCTGCTGGGTCCAGGCACGCACCGGCAGGCTCTCGGTCACGCCGGTGTCAGCCAGGTAGATGAAGTCCTTGAACTTCGTCTGATAGATCGCGGCGGAGAAATCGAGTCGCTCGCTGTGGGTGTGGATGCCCAGCTCGATGCGCTGGCCGCGCTCGGTCTTCAGGTTGGCATCACCGATTTCCAGCGAGCGGGTGGCGATGTGTGCGCCAGCGGCGTACAGCTCTTCATTGGTCGGTGCGCGCTCGGAGCTGTCCACGCCGATGCGCAGGTCGACGGCATCGTTGAGCTTCCAGATGCCGGCGGCCGACAGGTTGGTCGCATCGAACTTGCGGCGCTGGTAGTCGCCGGTCGGGTCCAGCTTGACCTGGTCGTGGCGGCCGCCCAGTTCCAGTTTGAACGGGCCGAACTGCTTTTCCTGCAGCACGAACACGCCGATGTTCTTGGTGCCGGTATCCGGAACGAACGCCTCTTCGCCCTTGGCGCCGAAATCGCTGTTGCCGACCTGCAGGCCGAAGGCGCCGTCCCAGCCGCCGATCTGCTGCTGCACCGCTTCCAGGCGGCCTTCGATGCCGCGGTTGGTGAAGCGGGTGGACGGCGTGCCGGCTTCCAGTTCCACGTGCTCGTAGTCGGTGTAGGCCACACGCGCGTTGATGTTCTTCAGGAACGACACCGGGTTGTAGATGCCGGCCTTGGTCTCGAAGCGGTTCTGCACCATGTCGATGCGCACGTCATGCTCTTCACCTTCCTCCTCCTCGCCATGGTCGTGGTCGTGACCATGGTCGTGGTCATCGCCGTCGGCATGCACATGGGCGCCGTTGGGAATGCCGTAGTTGGTGCGGTAGGTGCTGGCAGAGACGCCGAAGTAGCCGCCTTCACCCAGCCAGGTGGCGCCGACGCCGCCGGCGCGGGTGCGGATGGAGCTGTTGTCCAGGCGGCCGCGACGCGGCTCTTCGCCTTCCTCGCCTGCGTGGTCGTGGTCATCGTGGTGGTCTTCCAGGCCGTCGATCACCGCGTAGCCGGGAATGCGGAAGTCGTCGCCATTGCGCACCAGGCCATCCACGTGCAGCACGACGTTGCCGCTCACGCCGTCAAGGCGGAACATGCCGCTGCGCTCGTCGTTCACCGAGTTGCCGCGCAGTTCGGCGCGGCCGCTGAGCGGACGGTCCGGCAGTTCGCGCGCGATGCGGCCATCGACCACGTTCACCGCGCCGCCGATCGCGCCGCTGCCGAACAGCAGGGTCGCGGGGCCTTTCAGCACTTCGATCTGATCGGCCAGGAACGGCTCGATGCTGGTGGCGTGGTCGGCGCTGACGGTGGAGGCGTCCATGTTGCCCATGCCATTGGACAGCACGGCCACGCGCGGGCCTTCCTGGCCGCGGATGATCGGGCGGCCGACACCGGGGCCGAAGAAGGTGCTCTGCACGCCGGGCAGCTTGGCCACGGTGTCGCCGAGGGTGCCGGCCTTCTGCTCGTCCAGGCGCTCACCGGCCAGCACTTCAACCGGGCGTGCCAGCGATTCGGCGTCACCCTGCAGCGGCGACGCGGTGACCTGTACCGAGGACAGTTCGGTCAGGTGGCGGTCACGATGTGAATCATCGTCGGAGGCCGCAAAGGCGACGGACGGCAGCAGCGCAGCGAGCGCCAAGGCCAGGGAATGCGGCTTGAAACGAGGGTGGTGGGAGGGCATGGGTGGTCCTTTGTTACATTGTATCAATCGGGTGGCGCACGAATCCCGTCGGCGGGACAGGGGGAGAGAAACCGTGCGGGTCGGGGATCGATGTTATATTATTCCATAACGATTCGCCGCCCTGCTGGAAGTCATGCCTTTGCCCTCACGCCTGCGCCACCTGCTCGATCGCTTCGGCGCCACCGGTTCGATGCTGTGCGCGGTGCATTGCGCGGTCATTCCGTTGCTGCTGGCAGCGGCGCCCTCGCTGGGCCTGTCTTTCTGGCTCAGTGATGGTGTGGAAAAAGCGCTGGTGGTGTTCGTGACCCTGCTGGGCTTGTTCAGCCTGGTCTGGGGTTACCGGCGGCACGGCGCGCTGCGTGCGCTGGCATTCCTGATTCCCGGCCTGGTCGCTCTGTGGGCCGGTGTGCTGTACGACCCGCTGCACCACAACGCGGTGCCACATGCTGTGGTGATGACCCTGGGCGGGCTGCTGGTCGGCATCGCGCACCTGGTCAACCTGCGCCTGAACCACGGCCACGTACATGACGCCAGCTGCGCGCACTAGGTGCTCCGTGGTAGGCTTTCTGATCGTGCGCGGGGGCGCCCAGCAAGGCGGCCCCGCCGAACCCGTGTCAGCACGGGGTAACCAGATTTCACATTTGAGGAGTTGAAGACATGGGTAAGGGTGACCGCAAGACCGCCAAGGGCAAGCGCTACAACGCCAGCTACGGCAACGCCCGTTCGCACACCGCGAGCAAGGTCGCTGTAGGCGCCGCCGCCCCGGTTGCCAAGAAGACCGTGGCCAAGGCTCCGGCGAAGAAGGCCGTGGCCAAGAAGGCAGTGGCCAAGGCCGGCTGATCCGCCGACCGACCGGTCCAAAGAAAACGCGGCGCTCGGCGCCGCGTTTTTTTTGCCCGTTTTTGTAGAGCCGAGCCCATGCTCGGCTGGCGCAATGCAGCCGAGCATGGGCTCGGCTCTACAACGTATTCAACGCAGGGTCTGCTTCAGCGTTTCCGGATTGCCATCGTTGGCCGCTTCCGGCACCTGCAGCAGGTGCGCCAGCAGCGGATAGAGGTCGACGTTGTCGAAACCGTCGATCACCAGGCCTTGCCGGAATGAAGGGCCACGGGCCACGAACACCGCGCGCATCGACGGCAACGCGTTGTCGTAGCCATGCGAGCCGCGATCGGCATGCTCGCGCTTGGCGATCTTCTCGCGTGTCAGCGCGTCCCAGCCCTCATCCATCTGGCAGACGATCGCCGGCACGCGCGGATGGGTGCCGTAGTGCCAGCGCGCCGGCAGGTTTTCCTTCTTCCAGCATTCGTAGTGTGCATGACGACCGAGCAGGGCACGCTCGGCCTCGGCCTCACGTCCCGCCACAGGCGCGAAGCCGACCGACTGGCCCGGGCTGACGTTGCGCGCGATGCTGGGATCAACCATTGATTCGAGGGCGATCACCTGGCCCTCAGGCACCGACGCCATGCCATGGTCGGAGACCACGATCACGTTGGTGGTATCGGTCAGGCCGTGCTGCTGCAAGCCATCGAGCACCTGGCCGATGATCCGGTCGGCCTGCACGATCGCATCGGTGTACTGCCTGGATTCCGGCCCAAAGTTGTGGCCGGCCTTGTCCACGTGCTCCATGTACAGCGTGGTCAGGCGCGGGGCATCGGCATCGGTCTGCGACAGCCAGTCGAGAACGGTCTGCGCGCGCTGTTCAAGGGGTTCCTTGGCGTTGTACATGCGCCACTGGCTGGGCCGTGTGCCCTGGATCTCGGCTTCGCTGCCCGGCCATGAGGTGGTGGCGGTGCGCACGCCGACCTTCTCGGCACCGACCCAGATCGGTTCGCCGCCCCACCATCCGCTGGTAGTCACCGCAGTGCGGTCATGCAGCGCGAAGCGACCCAGCTCAGCGTCATCCATGCTGTTGTTGATGATGCCGTGGTGGTCCGGGCGCAGGCCGGTGACCAGCGTGTAGTGGTTGGGGAAGGTGAGTGACGGATAGGAGGGCGTCATCCAGCGTGCACGCACGCCACCGTCGATGATCCGTTGCAGGTTCGGGGTAAGCCCGCGATCCAGCGCATCGGCGCGCAGGCCGTCGATGGAGATCAGCAGCAGCTTCGGCGGGCTGGCGGGCGGCGTATTCGCCTCCGCGGCAGGTGCAGCGATGGTTGTCGAAGGCGAAGGCGTGGTGGTGCAGGCGGCCAAAGGCAGCAGCAGCGCCAGCGTGCAGGTCAGGCGTACGGAAGTCATCCGGCCATGATAATCCGCGGCAATGACGTACCCAAGACACGTGGCGCCCAAGGGCGCCACGTGTCCACGCATTCTTCCTATTCCCCGCGCCTGTCGGCGCGCCCCCTTTAACAAAAGGGGGCTCTTCTCCAGACAGATTACGGATGCTTCCATCCACGCATGGCGTGGATCTACCGTCACCGGGAAACTGTCAGGGGTGGGATGGATCGGTTATGCAGGACCGTTGGCGCCATGGATGGCGCCATCGAGCCCCCATGGACGGGTTTACGGCGTGTCCTGCATACCCGATCCATCCCGCCCAAACCTCAGTCAATACAGAGCCGGCTGTTGCTTCGGCTGTTGCAGTTGCTCTGGCTTGCAGCGGGTGCCGGGCGCAGCCCGGCCAGCAAACCTCACGCAAACAACGGCGCCTGCCGCTGCTCCAGCCGCAACAACGCCGCCTTGGTTTCCAGGCCGCCCCCGAAGCCGGTCAACGTACCGTTGCTGCCGATCACGCGATGGCAGGGCAGCACGATCGGCAGCGGATTGCGGCCATTGGCCGCGCCGACCGCACGGGTCGCCGTCGGCTGGCCCAACTGCTGTGCCAGCTGCAGGTAGCTCCAGGTCTGGCCGAAGGGAATCAACGCCAGTGCATGCCAGACGCGCAGCTGGAACGGCGTGCCATGCGGTGCCAGCACCAGGTCGAAATCGCTGCGCTCACCATGCAGGTACTGCAGCAACTGTTCGCGCGCCTCCGGCAATGCGCCGGGCGCGTAATGCCAGTGCTCGCGGCCGCGCGCAGGATGGCGGTTTTCCGGGAACAGAACGTGGGCCAGGCCATTGTCATCGCCGGCGATGGTCAGTTCACCGATCGGAGTGTCGAAGCGATCGAACAACAGGTTCATGAGGGTTCTCCAACGAAAGTGCCGGACAGGTGCCACAGATGCAGCACGGCATAGGCTCGCCATGGGCGCCACGATTGCGAACGTGCTTCGGTGGCGCGTTCGCTGAGGCGCTGGCCCTGTGCGTGGCCCAGCACCTGCTGCAGCACCAGATCACCGGCGGGGAAGGCATCAGGCTGGCCGAGCCCGCGCAGGGCAATGTACTGCGCCGTCCACGGGCCGATGCCGGGCAGGGCCACGCAGCGGGCGACGAAATCCTCCAGTGCCTGGCCCGGCCCGAAATCGAGCTGGCCGCTGGCGCAGGCCGCGGCGAGTGCGCGCACGGTGGCGGCTCGGCTGCGTGGCAGGCCGATCGATTCCAGTGGTGCTTCGGCCAGTACGTCCGGTGCTGGGAACTGACGGTCGAATTCAGACGGCATGCCGGGCAGGTGCGCACCGTAGGCATCGACCAGTCGGCGTGCGAACGTAGTGGCCGCCGCCACGCTGACCTGCTGGCCCAGTACCGCGCGCACGCCCACCTCGAAGCCATCCCAGCCGCCCGGCACGCGCAGGCCGGGGCGCTCGTCGATGCCGCGTGCCAGCAACGGTTCGTCGCCCAGTGCTGCGTGCACCTGCTGCAGGTCGGCGTCCAGGTCGAACACGCGACGCACGCGGCGTACGATGTCCGGAATCAGGCGCGGGTCGACCGCGCCCAGCTGCAGGCGCAGCTCGGGCCGCTTCGGATCGGCGGTGACCCGCAGCAGGGTGGGGCGCTCGGCCGTGCCGAGTACGCGCTGGTAACTGTCTTCACCGATCAGCTCGATGCCGGGCAGGCTGCGCTTGCGCAGGAACGACAGCATCCGCGGGAAATCCAGCGGCGGTCGATAGCCCAGACGCAGCACCAGCCCGCCATCGTCGGCGGCCAGTGGATGGTGTTGGCGGCGCAGTACGGTGGGCGCCATGCCGCAGCCCTGCAGGAATGCCGTGTTGAAGCGGCGCAGGCTGTTGTAACCGGCTGCCAGCGCCACGTCGGTCACCGGCAGCGTGGTTTCGGTCAGCAGCTGCTTGGCCAGCAGCAGGCGATGGGTCGCGTGGATCTGCCCTGGCGTTGCGCCCAGCCGTTCGACGAACAGGCGTTGCAGCTGGCGCGCGCTGAGGCCGATCTTTCCTGCCAGGTCGGCCACCGGCTGGTCCTGCAGGAAGCCTGCATGGATCAGGGCCAGGGCACGCTGCACGGCCTGCCCGGCCAGTGCCTGTTGTGCCAGCGGGGCCAGTTCGGGGCGGCAGCGCAGGCAGGGACGATAGCCGGCCGAAGCGGCGGCAGCTGCCGTGGGGTAATAGGTGATGTTGCGCGGCTTCGGCGGCGGCGCCGGGCACACTGGGCGGCAGTAGATGCCGGTGCTGCGCACGGCGGTGAAGAACACGCCGTCGAAGCGCGCATCACGGGCCAGGCGGGCGCGGTCGCAGGCGGCTGTGTCGAGGGCGAGTGCGGTATCCATGGCGCCAGTCTAGGCGCGTCCGGGGGACAGTACTCGCCATATTCGGACATGGATGCTGGGGGAGGTCGGCCGGGCTGCGCCCGGCACCCGCGGGGGCAACGGCAACGGCAACCTCAACCTCAACAGCAACCTCAACAGCAACAGCGGGCGATCCATGGGATGGCGGGGTGGGTCCGGTTGCGGGGGACGCTGCAAGTACGTCCATGTAAGCTCGGTCGCGCCATCCATGGCGCTCACGCCCCTGCAACCGGACCCACCCCGCCTTCGACAGATTTCCGCGAACTGTCGAAATGGCATGGTCTGCTCTTGGTGGGTGTCGACCTGGGTCGACACGTAGATCCACGCCATGCGTGGATGGGAAGGTGGAAGACACTGGAATGGGAAATGAGGGGGCCTGAGGGTCAGAAGCGGTTCAGTGGCGCGCGCTGAATGCGCGGCATGGGCAGGTAGACTGTGGTTCTTACCTGTCCGAAATCCGGTTGCCCGATGTCCGCCAAACTCCGCTGGTTGCCCCTGTTGTGCCTGGCCCTGGCGGGCTGCAGCCAGCTGGAGAACCCCGGCAACGTCACTGCCGCCGACAAGGCCACGCGTGCCCCGGCCAGCGATGGCGAAAACATGGTGTCGATCAATGCCGCCGATGCGCCGCCACCACCACCGCAGGCTCGCAGCCGCGCCGACCGGCCCTGGCCGCAGGCGCAGCTGGACAATGGCAAGGCGTGGATCAGCTGCAGTACCGACTACGCCAGCGAAGGCGGCGATGGCCTCGAGCTGGAAGGGCTGCAGCGCGAACAGCTGAAGCAGGCCCTGGCGCCGTGCGCCGAGCGCGGCCTGATGCGCGTGCGTTACGCCGGCAAGATCAATCCGGGCTTCGCCGAACTGATGTGGCGACTGGCCGTGGTTGCCGACGAACTGCAGATCCACAAGCGCATCCTCGATCTGGATTCCAGCGGCGGCCAGGTGGAATCGGCCATCGTCGCCGGTGACAGCATCGGTGAATCCGGCTGGACCATCTGGGTACGCGAGGGCTCGATCTGCCACAGCGCCTGCGTGTTCGTGCTGGCTGCCGGCGACAACCGGTTGTTGACCGGCAAGGTCGGCATCCACCGCATGATGCGCATCAGTTCCAAGGCCACCTCGCGCGCGGAGCTCAACCGCGAGCTGCACGAGGTCTATGACAACGTGAAGGACTACCTGCAGCGCAATGGCGTGGCAGTGGGCGTGGCCGACCTGATGATGACCGTGCCCAACCGCAGCCTGCGCCTGCTGACGGCCGAAGAGCTTCGCCAGTACGGCCTGGACGGCACCAACGCGGTGCAGGATGACCTTGAGCGTATCAAGCAGATGCGCGCCTGCGGCGATGACTTCGTGCAACGCAAGGACGCGTTCCTGGTGGCCTTCGACCAGCAGTGCAAGCGCGACGGCGCCGACATGGAATCGATCAACAGCTGTGGCCAGTCGCTGAAACAGCGCTTCGGCTTCCCCGATCCGGTGTGTCCGGAGGAAAGCCCGCTGTCGGAGATCGACGTGGCGACGCTGCCGCCGGCACCGCCGGAGCAGCCGCCGGTGGCCGAGCAGCTGCCAGCGACATCGGCTGCACCGGCGGCGCAAGCCGACCCGGGTCCCGTCGAAGGCAGCGTGCAGGCGCGCTGACGGTCCACTCACTGCGCTGGCGTAGACTGCGGTTCTTTCCATCGAACCGGCGGTGTCCATGAAGCGCGTGCTCCTGCTGCTGTCCCTGTTGCCCCTGACTGCATTGGCGCAAACGCCTGCACCGGCCACGCCCGCGCCGGCCCCGGCCCGCCCCGCGCCGAGCGCAACGACGGCCGCGAAGCCGGCGACCGCTGCCACGCCGGCGCTGAGCCCGGCCCAGCAGGCGCAGGTGCAGAAGCAGGATGCGGAGATGGGCAGCGCCGCATTGAAGGCCGCGCAACTGGTCGACGCCAATCGGGCCGGTGAGTTGTGGGACGGCGCCTCGGCGGTTGCCCGCCGCGCGGTGCCCAAGGCCGCCTTCGTCAGCCAGCTTGCGGCAGACCGCACGCGTCTGGGCGCGATGGCCGGGCGTGGCCAGCCGACCATCACCCGGGTCAAGTACGCCGCAGGCGCCGCCGTGCCCGAAGGCCTGTACATCAACGTCAGCTTCCCGACCCGTTTCGCCAACAGCGCACAGCCGGTGCGCGAGCTGGTCTCATTCCGATTCGACGAGGATCAGGTGTGGCGCCTGGCCGGTTACAGCCTGCGCGCGTCGGCACCCTGAGGATCGGTAGCAGGTAATTCATTGGTGGAGCCATTTGCAGAGATGCGTGGAAAAGCAACGATGCAATATCATCTGACCGAGGGGCAGCTTAATAGTCCGGCTGCAGCTTCGGCTGTCGATGGTCTGTCAGCGCGTGTGGGAGTCGCGCTCCCTGAAGGTTACATCGAATTCTTCAAGGCCCACGATGGTGGTGAAGGATTCATTGGCGATAACTACATTATTTTCTGGAGAGTGGAAGAGGTAGTCGATTTCAATCGTGAATATGAGGTCGAGATATATGCTCCGGGAATATTTTTGTTCGCCTCCAACGGCGGAGGCGAGGGATATGGGTTTGACACATTGGATGTGGCGATGCCGGTGGTTCGGGTTCCTTTCATAGGTATGGATCGTCAGCATGCGATCTCGGTAGCGAGGGACATTCCCGATCTGTTTGCTCATCTGGCAGAACAGGATGATTGACTTGAATAAGCATTCGCGTCCTAGGGGCATGGAGTTGTTCGAGATCAAGCCCGTTATCGTTGGCGGTGATCCAGTCTGTCCTGAGAATAAAACGTGGTTGACGAGACAGCAGCACTTTGAGGCTGTGCGCTACTGGAATCGGATAATCAGCAGGCTGCGTAATGAGTCGAAGTAATTAAGGATCCTCCTTTCAACCTCTCGCCCCGTGGATGAGCAAATGGCAACTGAACTGACAATGCTGGCCTGGTCGATCGTGCTCGGCTTCGTCTACATCTTTGCCGCCTCCACCGTGGTCACCCGCGAGCGCGGGATGAAGTGGAACGCCTCGGCACGCGACGACTCGTCCAAGCCGTTGAGCCCGCTAGCAGGCAGGCTGCAGCGGGCGCAATCCAACTTCTTCGAGACCTTCCCGTTCTTCGCTGCCGCTGCGATCGCGGTGGTAGTGGCCGGGCGTGGCAGCGACACCACCGCGCTGGCGGCACACGTCTACTTCTGGGCGCGTGTGGTGTATCTGCCGCTGTACGCGGCCGGCATTCCCTATGTGCGCAGCCTGGTCTGGCTGGTGTCGATCCTGGCGATCCTGGCGCTGGTATTCGCGCTGCTGTGAAGTGCAGCTGATCCAGATCAAGGCCGGTCAGGCACGCGGCGCTATGCTGGCCGCGACTGGATCAACGGCAGGAGGCGCGCATGCGCAGGATGGACGTGGTGGTGGTCGGTGCCGGACCGGCCGGGTTGTGCTTTGCGCGCGCACTGGCTGGTACTGGCCTGCAGGTGGGACTGGTCGAAGCGCAGCCGCGCCAGGCCTTGGCCGAGGCCGCCTTCGACGGCCGTGAAATCGCCCTGACCCATGCGTCGCGGCAGAGCCTGGAACAGCTTGGCCTGTGGCAACGCCTGCCCGACACCGAGATTGCCGAGCTGCGCGATGCGCGGGTGATGAACGGCGGCTCTCCGTTCGCGCTGACCTTCGCCAGCAGCCAGATCGATGGCCAGCCGCTGGGCTGGCTGGTGCCCAATCATCTGATCCGCCGCGCGGCCTGGCAGGCGGTGCAGGGCCAGGACGGGCTGGAACTGTTCGATGGCCGCAAGGTGCAGGCGGTGCGCGCCGACAGCCAGGGCCACGTGGTGCGCCTGGATGATGGCAGCGAACTGCACGCGCGCCTGCTGGTGTGCGCCGACAGCCGCTTCTCCGGCACCCGCCGCATGCTCGGCATCGGTGCGCAGATGCGTGACTTCGGCAAATCGATGCTGGTCTGCAGGATGCAGGTTGAGCACGATCATCACCACACAGCGTGGGAATGGTTCGGCTATGGCCGCACGATGGCACTGCTGCCGCTCAACGAAGGCCAGGCATCGGCGGTGATCACCCTGCCGCCGCGGCAGATCGAAGAACTGCTGGCGATGGATGAGATCGCGTTCGGGGACGCCATCAGCGGTTTCTTCGAACACCGTCTGGGACGCATGCAGCCAGTGGCGACGCCGCAGGCTTATCCCCTGGTTGGGGTATATGCGCAGCGCTTCGTCGGCGAGCGTTCGGCATTGATCGGTGATGCTGCGGTGGGCATGCACCCGGTCACCGCGCATGGTTTCAACCTGGGCCTGGCCAGTGCGCAGCGGTTGGCGCAGGGCATCGCCGAGCAGCAGCGACGCGGGGCGGACATCGCCGCCGCCGGCATGCTGGGCAGCTACCAGCGCGGGCATCGGCTGGCAGCGCGGCCGCTGTATGAGGCGACCAATGCGATTGCCAGCCTGTATACCGATGACCGCAGGCCGGCGCGCCTGTTGCGCGCGGCGGGGTTGCGGGTAGCTCAGGGGGTGGCGCCGTTCCGGCAGCTGATTGCCGCCCACCTGACCCAACGCGTGGCCTGAAGGCCCCGTGTTGACTCAGGCGGCGGCCAGCACCCGGATCTGGCTGTCGTTGAACTCGACCACCTGGCCGGCGCGGATCTTGCAGGCCTTGCGCAGCTCGACCTCGCCATCGACCAGCACCAGGCCTTCGCTGATGACCATCTTGGCTTCGCCGCCGCTGGTGACCAGGTCGGCCAGCTTCAGCAACTGCTTGAGTTCGACGTAGTCGCCGTCGAGGTCGAATTCGAGGATCTGCATGGAACGGGGTTTCCTGGGCAGGCGCTGCAGGACAGGGCCGGCAGCGGTAAAATGGGCGCCTATTGTGCGCCACGGCGGGCCGTAACGGCATGCCGATGGTTTCCTGTACACCTTGTTCAGGAACAGTGCGGTATCATTCCGCTCTGAGCGAGTGAAACCTCAGCTTCAACCGAGCAGCGCCAGGGCACGCGATAAGAAGGGCGCCCAAAGCGCGGAATCCCCCTTTTTTTCGCCTGCCATGCTCGTGGCAGTGCCTTCGGAGTTCCCCATGTCCCAAGAAACCCAAGCGCAGCTGCAGTTCGCGCAGCTCGGCCTGTCCGATTCTGTCATGCAGGCTGTCACTGCCATCGGCTACGAAACGCCGTCGCCGATCCAGGCCGCCACCATCCCGGCGATGCTGGAAGGCCGCGACGTGCTGGGCCAGGCCCAGACCGGTACCGGCAAGACCGCAGCCTTCGCGCTGCCGGTGCTGTCCAACATCGACCTGCAGCAGATCAAGCCGCAGGCCCTGGTGCTGGCCCCGACCCGCGAGCTGGCCATCCAGGTTGCCGAGGCGTTCCAGTCCTATTCCTCGAAGATCCCCGGCTTCCGCGTGTTGCCGGTGTACGGTGGCCAGCCGTACGGCCAGCAGCTGACGGCCCTGCGCCGCGGCGTGCACATCGTGGTCGGCACCCCCGGCCGCGTCATCGACCATCTGAACCGCAGCACGCTGGACCTGTCCGAGCTGAAGACACTGGTGCTGGACGAAGCCGATGAAATGCTGCGCATGGGCTTCATCGACGACGTCGAAGCGGTGCTGAAGAAGCTGCCGGAGAAGCGCCAGGTGGCGCTGTTCTCGGCCACCATGCCGCCGGCCATCCGTCGCATCGCACAGACCTACCTGAAGGATCCTGTCGAAGTCACCATCGCCAACAAGACCACCACCTCGGCCAACATCCGCCAGCGTTACTGGTGGGTGAGCGGCATGCACAAGCTGGACGCGCTGACCCGCATCCTGGAAGTGGAGCCGTTCGACGCGATGATCGTGTTCGCGCGCACCAAGGCCGGCACCGAGGAACTGGCCAGCAAGCTGCAGGCCCGTGGCCTGGCCGCTGCCGCCATCAACGGCGACATGCAGCAGGCCCAGCGTGAGCGCACCATCGCCATGCTGAAGGAAGGCAAGCTGGACATCCTGGTTGCCACCGACGTGGCCGCCCGTGGCCTGGACGTGGAGCGCATCAGTCACGTGCTGAACTACGACATCCCGTACGACACCGAAAGCTACGTGCACCGCATCGGCCGTACCGGCCGTGCCGGCCGCAGCGGTGAGGCGATCCTGTTCGCCACCCCGCGCGAGAAGGGCATGCTGCGCCAGATCGAGCGTGCGACCCGTCAGCCGATCGAAGAAATGCAGCTGCCGAGCGTGGAAGCGGTCAACGACAACCGCATCAACAAGTTCACCTCGCGCATCACCGAAACGCTGGGCCAGGGCGGCCTGGACTTCTACCGCCAGCTGCTGGAGCGCTTCGAATCCGAGCAGAACGTGCCGGCCATCGAAGTGGCCGCCGCACTGGCGAAGATGATGCAGGGCGATACCCCGTTCCTGCTGCAGCCGCCGGTGCGCGCACCGCGCGAAGAGCGCGCGCCGCGTGAGCGTTTCGAGCGCACTGAGCGCCCGGAACGTGGCGACCGCAACGAGCGCGGCCCGCGCTTCGAACGTGGTCCGCGCCGTGACGATGCCGAGGGTGGCTTCGAGCAGCGCCCGCGCCGTGACGTGCCGCCGCGCGGTGCACCGGAGCAGGGCATGGAGACCTACCGCATCTCGGTCGGCCACCAGCATGGCGTGAAGCCGGCCAACATCGTCGGCGCCATCGCCAACGAAGCCGGCCTGGAAAGCCGCTTCATCGGTCGCATCGACATCCACGACGACTTCTCGCTGCTGGATCTGCCGGCACAGATGCCGTCGGACGTGCTGACCCACCTGCAGAAGGTATGGGTGTCCGGCCAGCAGCTGCAGATGCGTCCGTTGGCGGCCGGTGAAGAGGTCAATCCGGCGCCGCGTCCGTTCAAGCCGCGCTTCGACAAGCGTGGTCCGGGCGGTCCGGGTGGCCCGGGTGCTCCGCGTCGCAGTGGTCCGGGTGGCCCCGGCGGCGACCGCGACAGCCGTCCGCCGCGTCGTGATGGCTTCAACAAGCCGCGCGGCCCGCGCAGCTTCTAAGCCGTGCTGAAGTAGATGAACAACGCCAGCCTCCGGGCTGGCGTTGTCGTTTGCAGGACGTCAGGTCGGCCCGGCCGCCGCTGCCGATCAACGGCCGGGTCCGGTTTCGCATGGCCCACACATCCTCGGTCCTAGGCTGGCCCGGTTCCGTAGGAGATTGTCACCGCAGCACATTCGGGGGATCCAGGATGGGTAGAAGTGGCATGGACCAGCAGCGTCGACGGGTACCGATGACCCGCGGGCTGGGGCTGCGATTTGCGCTGTTGACGGGCATGGCGATCGGACTGGTCGCGCTGTCGGCCGTGATCCAGGAGCTGCAGGCGGCATCGACCGCGTGGATCGCAGGGCAGGGCTACTGGTCGCGGGGGCAGCAGGACGCCACCGCAGCGCTCAGCCGTTACCTGGCGCGTGGCCACCTGCAGGATCTGCAGGATGCCCAGCGGGCATTGCAGGTTCCGCTGGGTGACCTGCAGGCTCGCAAGGCGCTGGAGCAATCCGAACCGGACGAGGCGACAGCCCGGGCCGGTTTCCTGCGTGGGGGCAACGCCCGCGCCGATATTCCACGGCTGATCTTCTCGTTCCGCCATGCGCGCAATGTTGGTGCCTTCCGCGAGGCCACGTGGTTGTGGCGGCAGACCGACGCGGACCTGCTGGCCCTGCAGGCGTTGTCGGAGGAACTGCAACGCCGCCATGGCTCGGGACCGCTGGACGAGGCAACCGTGGATGATTATCTGCACCGGCTGCGTGGCATCGACCACCAGCTGCGCGCGCAGGCGCAGGCGTTCTCGCAGGCGCTGCTGCGCATGGCCCGCGCGGTGCGCATCGCAACCCTGACCGTCGGCGGCCTGTCGGTTCTGCTGATCAGCCTGATGGCGGTTGCCCTGGCCCGCCGGGTCGGCAAGGACCTGACCGAGCACGAGAGCCGCTTCCGGGCGGCCTTCTACCAGGCCAATGTCGGCATGCTCAAGCTGGATGCCGCTGGCCGAATAGTGGAGGCCAACCAGGCGATGGCCGACATCCTCGACCATCGCCGGGACGTGCTGCTGCAGATGTCGTTGAACGAACTGCTGATGGATGGCGAGCTGGTCATCGATGAGGGTGGCCGCATCGACTGGGATCGCCAATTGCGACCGGGCGAACTGCGCTTCCGGCGTCGTGATGGCAGCCTGGTGTGGGGGCGCTGGAGTGGCACCGGCGTGCGCACCGCCGACGGCCGCCTGTCGGTGTTCGCCATCGTCGAGGATGTCAGCCAGAACCATGCCCTGGCGCGCGAGATCGAACACCATGCCAGCCACGATCCACTGACCGGTCTGATCAATCGTCGCGAGATCGAACGCCTGCTGGAGAAGTCTCTGCTGCAGGTCCGCTCCGACGGTGGAACCCACGCACTGGGCTACATCAACCTGGATCACTTCAAGCTGGTCAACGACAGCTTCGGCCACGCGGCCGGCGACCAGATGCTGCGCAGCTTCGCCGAGTACCTGGTCGGCGCGGTGCGTGATGGCGACTGGGTTGGCCGCCTGGGCGCGGATGAGTTCGCAGTGTTCCTCGCCCGCGCCAACCAGGATGAAGCCAAGCACGTATTGCAGCGTTTGATCCGCAACCTCGGCCAGGCCACGTTCCCGATCAGCGAAGGCAGTCCGCAGCTGAGCTGCAGCGTGGGCGTGGTCGAAGTGACGGCCGAGGCACCGGACGCGAACTGGTTGATGAGCGCCGCCGACAGTGCCTGCTATGCAGCCAAGCAGGCTGGCCGCAACCGCGTTCATTGCTTCAACGAAAACCGGCTGGCCCTGGAAGAACGACGGCTGGAGGCCGAGCGCCTGCAGCGGGTCAGCCGTGCCATGGCCGAGAACCGGATGCTGTTGTATGCGCAGCGCATTGCCAAGGTTGGCGATCCGTCCTACCTGCACTACGAAGTGCTGGTGCGCATGCGTGACAGCGACGGCGTGCTGCAACTGCCGGGCCGGTTCATGCCGGCGGTGGAGCGCTACGGCATGGCGGTGGTGCTGGACCGGCACGTGCTCGGCCTGCTGTTCCGCCACCTGCAGGTATGCCCGGCGCACGTACGCCAACTCGGTCTGTGCAACGTCAACGTGTCGGCCCAGTCGATCGCCGAGCCGGGATTCCTGGCATTCGTCTGCGACCTGCTGGAGCGCAACCGCGCACTGGCGTCCAAGCTCTGCTTCGAGATCACCGAAACCGCGGCAATCGGCAACCTGAGCCAGGCACGTGCCTTCATCGACGCGGTCAAGGCGCGCGGATGCCGGGTGGCGCTGGATGATTTCGGCTCGGGCCTGTCCTCGTTCGGCTATCTGCGGCAGCTGCCGGCGGACATGCTGAAGATCGATGGTGCCTTCGTGCGTGACATGGATACCGATCCGGTCAGCCGTGCCAGCGTGCGTGCGATCAGCGAGCTGGGCCGCGAACTGCAGATGGAAGTGGTGGCCGAGTGGGTGGAGACCATTGAAGTGGCCGAGGCGCTCGCCGGGATGGGGGTGCAGGGCCTGCAGGGCTATGCCATTGAACGGCCGCAGCCACTGGAGCGGCTGACCCTGGCTGACCTGCGGCCAATGCGGTTGGCCGGCATGCAGGGGCCATCGGCTGCCGGCTGAAGGTGCTGCGGCCGGGCGGCAGCCCGGCCAGCACCCCCGCCACTTTGGTCTACACATCGGCGGTGCCTTCCGCTGCGATAATGCCGCCAGGGGCGACGCGCAGTGGGCGCGGACGTAAGCAGTAACAGGACGTGGCGTGGGCGGCAGGCAGGTGCGTTTCGAAACAGGGGCGGTGCTTGTCCTGCTGCTGGTGTGGTTGGCGTTGCCGTGGCTGGGCCATGCGCGCAGCGTCGACGCCGGCCGCGATTATCTTCTGGTCGGCAGCGCGACGGCCGAACCGACGCCCCATCGCGCGTGCACGCCGGCGATGCTGGCCGGGCCGCGCCAGCAGACACAGGTGAATGCTCCGCCGGAAGGGTGGTCCGGCGAACCGCAGGCGCTGGATGTCTTCAATGTCTTTGCTGGCGAAGTGCGGCTGCAGCACGGTGACCGCGAGATCTGCGGCAACATGCAGGACGCGCGCACCCGCGATTCGCGCTTCCGAGCGGGCATCGGCATGGTGGCGGTACCCGCTGCCGGTAGCCACGAACCGTTCCTGGTCTCCTGGCAGACGCCGCTGAAGGCACGCTGGGTGCCGACACTGCAGCTGGGCGCGCCCAGCCCGGTACAGCAGAACGACACTGCCCGGCTGCTGGTGCGCGCCGCTTGCATCGCCGTGGCAATCGCGCTGGCGCTGTCGGCGCTGATGGCCTATCTGACCACCCGCGACCGCAGTTTCCTGATGTACATCGGTGCCACCCTGGTGCTGGTGCTGTGGCAATCGATCCTCGGTGGCCTCAGCGGCTATCCCGAACCCTGGCTGCGCGTCGGCGGGCGCGGGGACTGGTGGCTGCTGGCGCTGACGGCAGCGACCCAGGCACTGGTGTTGCCGGCGCTGTGGCGCCTGAACGGCGGTGACCGTGTACTGCCACGTTCGCGCGTGGGCCAGCAGCTGGTGCTGTGGTCCCTGCTCACGCTGGCGGCACTGGTGCCGTGGTTGCAGCGCGATGGACTGGGCGTGGTCGCACAGATCCTGCAGGGGACCTTCATCATCGGCTGCGCACTGTCGTTGGCGATGGGCATCTGGGCCCGCCTGCGCGGCGATGTCTGGTCGCTGGCGGGGCTGGCCGCACTCGCGCCGATGCTGGTGCTGATCGTGGCCGACGCCGCCAGCGCGCACTGGCTGATGGCGTACCGGGTGGAGGCCCTGCAGCTGGCAGTCACCTGGCTGCTGATGATGGCGGCCTACGCGCTCAACCTGCGCCTGGGCCGGCTGCGCCAGCAGCGTGATGAAATGCGCCAGCTCGCCGAGACCGACATGCTGACCGGCCTGCCCAACCGCCGTGCCGGCCTGCACCAGCTGGCCCAGCATCTGCAGGGCGGCGAGCGTGAGAGGGGGCCGCTGGTGATCGGCTTCCTCGATATCGATCTGTTCAAGGACATCAACGATCGTCATGGCCATGAGATCGGTGATCAGGTGCTGGTGGCCGTGGCCCGCGCGCTTCGCGCCGCTGTCCGCAGCGAGGACCAGGTGGTGCGGATGGGGGGCGAGGAGTTCCTGCTGCTGTTGCCGGGCATGCCGCGGGAGATCGCTGCCGCTCGCCTGGAACGCCTGCGCCAGCGCATCACCGAGGCCTGCCGGGACCTGCAGGTGCCCGGTCTGGAGGTGACCGCGAGCATCGGCCTGGCACAGTGGCGGCCGGCCGAAGATGACCTGGCCGCGCTGCTGCGGCGCGCCGACCACGCCATGTACGTGGCCAAGCGCAGTGGCCGCAACCGGGTGTTCGATGGCGAAACCGAAGATCCGTTGACCACGGCATGAGGCGGGAAGGGCGGTGATGCCGGATAATGGGGCGATGACCAGCCGACTCAACAAATACATCGCCGACACCGGCTTCTGCTCCCGACGCGAGGCCGATCGCCTGATCGCCGCCCGCCGGGTCACCGTCAACGGCCATGCCGCCGGCACCGGCGCGGTGGTCGGCGAGGAGGACAAGGTACTGGTCGACGGCCAGCCGTTGCGCATTCGCACTGCCCGCAAGCCGGGTGCCCGCCGCCACGTGTACATCGTGCTGAACAAGCCGGTGGGCGTGACCTGCACCACCGAAAGCACGGTGAAGGGCAACATCGTCGACTTCGTCGGCCACGAACAGCGCATCTTCCCCATCGGTCGCCTGGACAAGGAATCGGAAGGCCTGATCCTGATGACCAGCAACGGCGACATCGTCAACCAGATCCTGCGCGCCGAAAACGGCCACCAGAAGGAATACCTGGTGGCGGTGAACAAGCCGGTCACCGACGAATTCCTGCGCGCGATGGCCCGCGGCGTGCGCATCCATGACCAGATGACGCTGCCGTGCAAGACCTCGCGGATCGCCAAGTTCGGTTTCCGCATCACCCTGCAGCAGGGCCTGAACCGGCAGATCCGGCTGATGTCGGCCGAGTTCGGCTACCGCGTGACCCAGCTGCGCCGCGTGCGCATCGACAACATCAAGATCGGTGCGCTGAAGCCGGGCCAGTGGCGCAACCTGACCGAGCAGGAGCTGCACGGCCTGTTGCCGCAGCAGCAGGATTGGTAACAAACTGCAGGTAGTGCCGGCCTGCTGGCCAGCACCCTGGCGCTGTAGGGTTGCCGGCCAGCGGCCGGCACTACCTGAAAGCAGATTGCCTGCCTGCATCAGCTAGACTTTGCGGCGACCTGCCGGAACGCGACGCTGCATGATCAAACCCGACAAGCCCGCCAACGAAGCGCTGCGCCTGGAGGCGCTGTACCGCTACCGGATCCTCGATTCCGAACGGGAACGCTCGTTCGATGATCTGGTCGCCATCGCCAAGGCAGTATGTGGCACGACGATGGCGGCCGTGACCCTGATCGACGTCGAGCGGCAGTGGTTCAAGTCGATACAGGGCATCGATGCGGCCGAGACCCTCCGCAGTGATTCGATGTGTGGCCATGCCATCCTGCAGCCGCAGGAGATCATGGTGGTCGAGGATGCGCTGCAGGACGTGCGCTTCCACGACAACCCGGTGGTGACCGGCGACCCGCACGTGCGTTTCTATGCCGGTGCGCCGTTGATCAGCAGTGACGGCCTGCCGTTGGGCACGCTGTGCGTGTTCGACGCGCGCCCGCAGCACCTGGCAAGCGACAAGGCCGAGGCGTTGGCCGCGCTGTCGCGGCAGGTGATGCTGGTGATGGAGCTGCGCCGCTTCGCGCTGGACATCCAGAAGCACATGCTCGAGCGCGACGACTATGAGCGGCTGCTGTCGGACTACCACGACCTGCTGCTGGCACAGAATGCCGACCTGGCCGAACAGAGCCGGACCGATGCACTGACCGGGCTGCCCAACCGGCGCGCGCTGGCAGCAGCGCTGGGAGAATCCGTGGTCGCCATTGATGGGCAGGCGCGGCAGGCCTGCGTGGCGCTGGTGGATATCGACCATTTCAAGCACATCAATGATTTCCAGGGCCATGCGACCGGCGACCGGGTGCTGGCCGAACTGGGGGCGCTGCTGCGCTCGCACTTCGCCGGGCGCGGCATGGCCGCACGCTACGGCGGTGAGGAATTCGTTGCACTGATGCCGGACGTGGATCTGCGCACCGCCGAGCTGCAATGCGAGTTCCTGCGCGTGGCGGTGTCCAACCTGCCGCTGGGCTTCCCGGTGACGATCAGCATCGGCGTGGCGCAGTACCGGCCTGGTGAAACCTCCGATCAGACCCTGGCCCGTGCCGATGCCGCGCTGTACCGGGCCAAGGGCGCCGGCCGCAACCGGGTGGAAGTGGCGCCCTGACCGCTGGGGCGGCTGCGGTGGATCCACGCCACGCGTTGCTGCACCAGGGTAGATCCACGCCATGCGTGGATGGCCGGACGTTTCCATGCAATCGCAGCCATTGCGATCCCCGTACGGCACCCTCAACGTCTCACTGCAAGGACGTCGACCATGCTGCAGACACTGGCCATCGCCAACTACCGATCACTGCACGGGCTGGTACTGCCAATGCAGCAGCTCAACGTCGTCACCGGTGACAACGGCAGTGGCAAATCCAGCCTGTACCGCGCGCTGCGCCTGCTGGCGGAAACCGCGCAGGGCGGTGTTGCAGCGGTGCTGGCGCGGGAGGGGGGATTGGGCTCGGCGCTGTGGGCCGGTCCCGAAAAGATCGACCGCCGCGTGCTGGCCGGCGAGATCCCGCAGCAGGGCGGGCCGCGGCAGGAATCGGTGGGGCTCAAGCTGGGCTTCGCCACCGATGGATGCGGCTACGCCATCGACCTCGGCTATCCGCCGCCGAGCCGATCGGCCTTCGCGCTGGATCCGCAGATCAAGGCCGAAGCGATCTGGGCGGGGCCCTTCCTGCGCAGCGCCAATCTGCTGGTCGACCGCCGCGGTGCGCTGGTGCGGCAGCGGCACGCGCGCGGCTGGGACCTGGTGGACGACCGACTGTCGTTGTTCGACAGCCTGTTCACCCAGGTGGGCGATCCGCAGCGCATGCCGGAAGCCATCACCTTGCGCGAATACATCCGCCGTTGGCGCTTCTACGACCACTTCCGCAGCGATGCCGATGCACCGGCGCGACAACCGGCGATGGCGACCCGTACCCCGGTGCTGCACCACGACGGCCGCGACCTCGCCGCCGCCTGGGTGACGATCCTGGAAATCGGCGATCCGCAGGCGCTGGCGCGCAGTGTCGAGGATGCATTCCCGGGGGCGACGGTCAGCTTCGAGGAACTGGATGTCCGGCTCGCGCTGCGCTTCCACCAGCCCGGGCTGTTGCGGCCGCTGTCGATGGCCGAACTGTCCGATGGCACGTTGCGTTTCCTGTTGCTGGCAGCGGCGCTGCACACGCCTCGGCCGCCGCCGCTGCTGGTGCTCAACGAACCAGAGACCAGCCTGCATCCGGATCTGCTACCGGCGCTGGCACGCTTGATCATCGCCGCCAGTGCGCGCAGCCAGGTCTGGGTGGTGTCGCATGCCACGCGCTTGATCGCCGCGCTGGAGCAGGCACCGCACTGCCATTCGATGCACCTGTACAAGGAGCATGGGCGGACGCTGCTGAGCGGGCAGGGCCTGCTGGATGCGCCGGCCTGGCATTGGCCGCAGCGCTGAGACGGGTACGGGGAAGGTCCGCGCAATGCGCGGACGCCCTCAATCGGCGATGTTGCGCGCTTCGGATGTACCGAGGATCTCCGGATGCTGCACGCGCTTGCGGCGGTTGAGCAGCGGATGCAGGAACACGGCCCCGACGATGATCGCCACGCCCAGGTAGAACCACGGGGTGACTTCGTGCTGCTCGCGCAGCAGCACCACGGCCAGCACCACGGCGTAGACCGGTTCCAGGTTGGTGACCAGCTGCACGGTGTAGGCGCTGAGGTGGCGCAGCGCGACCAGTGCCAGGGCGAACGGCAGCAGCGTGCAGACACCGGCCAGCACCAGCAGCAGGATGCCGTCGTGCAGATCGGGAACGATCCACAACGGGCTGGCCAGCGCCGGCAGCAGGTACGGCATCAACGGTGCCAGCAGGGTCAGGGTGATGGTGCCGGCGCCCAGCTCCAGCGCAGTTACCGTCAGCGGATCGGCATGGCTGACCATGCGTTTGTTGAGCGAGCCGAACACCGCCACCAGCAGGGCCGAGAGCGCGCCGATCAGCACGCCCATACGCATGCCGTCGGGCACGCCGCCCACCACCAGCGCCACACCGGGCAGCACGGCCAGGCCGAAGGCCAGCTCGCGCATCTGGAACGGGCGTTTGGCCACCCACGGTTCGATGATCGAGGTGAACACCGGTGCCAGCGCGATGCAGGTCGCAGCAACCGAGGCATTGGCCAGCTTCACCGCGCCATAGAACGTGAGCCAATGCAGCGCGACCAGCGCGCCGATGCCGGCATAGCCGGCGACCAGCCGCAGCGGCAACGTGCGCAGCCCGCGCCAGACCCGCGGAAGCAGTGCCAGCATCGCCACCACCAGCAGCATCCGCCACCACACCAGCGGCAGCGCGGGCAGGGTGATCAACTTGCCGAGGATGGCGGTGACGCCCCACAGCAGGACACAGAAGTGGATCTGCCACAGCGCTTTGCGGGTGTCGGGTGTGCTCATCAGGGTATTGTGAGGCAAGGCGCATCGGCGGGCGATGCCTGTGGCATGCTCGCGGCGTTGCCACGAGGGAGCCGTGCATGCCTGCTGCCCGTTTTCTTCTGCTGCGCGGCTGGGCGCTGTTGACCGCGCTGGTCGCGGCAGCGTCGCTGCTGCTGCAGTTCGCCCTGCTGATGCGCGGCATCGGTGCCAGCCTGGGACCCGGCGTGGCGAGCCTGCGCTTCTTCAGCTACTTCACCATTCTCAGCAATCTGGCCGTGTGCCTGGGCTGCGTCTGGCTCTGCAGCGGCCGCGCCCTGCGACCGACGGTGGCCGCCACCCTGGCCCTGTGCATCGGCGTCACCAGCCTGATCTATCTGCTGGCGCTGCAGGGGCTGTGGCAGCCAACTGGTCTGCAATGGTGGGCCGATGTTGGTCTGCACTACGTGGTGCCGCTGCTGTATCTGGCCGGTTGGGCGGGGCTGCTGCCTCATGGTGGCCTGCGCTGGGGTGCGTTGGGCGCGGTCCTGCTGGTGCCGCTGGCCTACCTGGGCTGGGCGATGCTCACGGCCTCGTGGCTGGGCAGCGCCCCGTATCCGTTCCTGGAAGTGCAGCGGATCGGTTCGCGTGCATTCGGCCTCAGCGTACTGCGCGTCGGCGGGGTGTTCGTGCTGGGCTGGACACTGCTGTGGGCCGTGGATCGCTGGCGCCGTCGATGAGCCGTTGCAGCGCCATCGCCGCCGCCGGGTTGCGCACCTTGCCGGCGCCGATGCACAGCAGGTAGACCTCGCGCGGCGCGGTAGCGGCCGGTGGGGCCAGGCAGGGCAGGTCGTCCACTATCTCGCCTCGGGCCCAGCACCGCGCGCGCCCGGCCCAGCGCTGCTGCATCGGCAGGGGAAGACCTTCGGTCAGCCTGGCCTGGCTGCGTTTGATCCGTGCATAGACGAAGCCGGCGGTGATGTCGCCGTGCAACGGTGACTCGTCGCTGTCTTCGATCACCAGGGCCACGCCATGCCGGCGCGCCGCTTCGACCAGTTCCGGCCCATGGACGCTGGCGTTGCGCACCTCCAGCGCATGTTGCAACACCGTTCCATCCAGGTGCTTTGGCAGCTGTGCCATGAAGGTGTCCAGTGCCACGGCATCGGCCGGGTGCTGCGGGTCGAACTGCCAGAGCAATGGGCCGAGGCGGTCGCCGAGAGCGATGGCTGCCTGCAGGAACGAGCCAGCCGCCTCGATCGTGGACGACAGATCTCGGCGCTGCACCAGATGGCGCGGCGCCTTCATCGAGAAGCGGAAACCCTCCGGCGTCTGCGCGGCCCACTGCGTACACTGGGCCGCTGTGGGGGTGCGGTAGAAGGTGCCGTTGATTTCGATGCAGTGCAACGCGCGACTGGCGTAGGCCAGCTCTTCGCGCTGGATCAGGCCGGGCGGATAGAAGGCGCCCCCACGCCATTGCGGGAACACCCAGCCGCCGATACCGCAGCGCACCGGCGCCGCATACGCATGCCGTGCCGTCATTGCGTGTGTTCCGCCCGCCACGGATCGTAGCTGCCGAACCACCACAGATAGCCTTCCGGGTCGGCGCAGGCATAGCCACGTCCACCGTAGGCCTGGTCGGCAATGTCGATCACGATGCGCGCACCGGCAGCCTTGGCCCGGGCGTAGTGGGCGTCGACATCGGTGACGATCACACAGGCACTCTGGGTCTGCCGGCCGCCGACTTCATCGGGCATCACCGCCAGCTTGGCCCATTCGCCGCTGTTGGTGGCAGATCCGAGCATGATCATGCCCTGGCCGAACACCAGCTGTGCGTGGTGCACGGTATCGCCGTCGGCATACACGGCCTGCGCGTGAAAACCGAACGCGCGCTGCAGCCAGTCGATGGCGGCCAGCGCATCGCGATAGCGCAGGCACGGAATGATGGTGGAACCGTTGCTGCTCTGGCCGTTCGCACCCATGACACCCCTCCTATGGCACAGGGCAGGCTGCACCCGGGACCGTTACCATCGCGCGAAACCCCGGTGACGGCCTGCACATGGCCGCTACCCCTGTTCGGAGATGGTGCTGGATGAAAACCTGGATCGGAGGAACCGTGCTGCTTGCGTGCACGACCATGGCCAATGCGGCGACGCCGCAGCAGCTGCAGGACCTGGATGCGACCGTCGAGCGCGTGCGCGCGCAGTTCGACGTGCCCGGTATCGCCGTGGCTGTGGTCAAGGACGGGCAGGTGGTGCTGGAACGCGGCTGGGGCGTGCGTGAACTGGGCAAGCCGGCGCCGGTCGAGGCCGATACCCTGTTCGCCATCGCCTCCAACACCAAGGCCTTCACTGCCACCTCGCTGAATCTGCTGGCCGAGGACGGCAAGCTGAAGATGGACGACAAGGTGATCGACCACCTGCCGTCGTTCCGCATGTCCGATCCGTTCGTGACCGGGCAGATGACGATCCGCGACCTGCTTTCGCACCGCAGTGGCCTGAGCCTGGGCGCGGGCGACCTGCTGTTCTGGCCAACCACCTCCTACAGCAATGCCGAAGTCGTGCAGCGCCTTGGCCAGGTGCCGCTGAAAGGTGGTTTCCGCGAGCGCTATGCCTACGACAACATCCTGTATGCGGTCGCCCAGCAGGTGATCGAGCACGTCTCGGGCATGAGCTACCAGCAGTTCCTGCAGACGCGCATCTTCGACAAGGTCGGCATGGCCGGCACGCGTTACAACGCCGATCACCTCAAGGCCGGCGACAACGCTGCGACCGGTCACGCCAAGTACGATTTCAAGGACCTGCGTACCGTTGCGCCGTTGACCTGGTCGAACAACGCCGGTGCCGGTGGCATTTATTCCAGTGCCCACGACATGGCGCGCTGGATGCAGGTGCAGCTGGCCGAAGGCAAGCTGGCCGATGGCACGCCGCTGTTCACTGCCAAGAGCCAGCAGCAGATGTGGCAGATGATCACGCCGCAGACGATTCCGGCGCCGAGCGTGCCGGAGCTGGCGCCGGCGCGGGCCAACTTCGCCGGCTATGGCGAGGGCTGGAGCCTGAGCGACTATCGCGGGCAGAAGCTGGTCTGGCACACCGGTGGCTGGCCCGGCATGGTTTCGCGGCTGACCCTGGTGCCTGGCGAGAAGCTGGGCGTGGTGGTGCTGACCAACCAGGAAGTGGGTGCGGCGTTCAATGCGATCACGCTGAGCGTGCTCGATGCCTACCTGGGCGGTGAAAAGCACGACTGGGTGGATGCCTATGCCAAGGGCGTGGCCAAGGGCAAGGACAAGGCCGACGAAGCATGGGCCAAGCACCAGGCGGAGCGTGACAAGGGCAGCAGGCCGTCGTTGCCGCTGGCCGGGTATGCGGCCACTTACCGCGACCGCTGGTATGGCGACATGGTCATCCGCGCGGAAGGCAAGGACCTGCGGCTGCGCTTCGCAAAGACGGCACAGCTGAGCGGTCGCCTGGAACACTGGCAGCACGACACCTTCATCGTTCGCTGGGATGATCGCTCGCTCAATGCCGATGCGTTCGTGAATTTCAGCCTGGACCCGGATGGAAAGGTGCGCGAGGTGCGCATGCAGCCGATCTCCGACCTGACCGATTTCAGCTTCGATTTCCAGGATCTGCTGTTCACCCCGGTGACGTAGAGGGTAGTGCCGGCCGCTGGCCGGCAACCTCATGATCCCCGATAACATCGCGTGGTTGCCGGCCAACGGCCGGCACATCGGAACCGGGGGAGATCGTCGGCCGGCGTACACACGCGGCGTGGGATACTCAGCCGGCTATCGATGGCGAGGGAATGCGATGTTCCGTTGGTTTGAATCCCTGATTCCGGTGTTTCCGCCCATTGACGGGCGCATGCCGCCGCGCACCGTGGTGCCGTTCTACCTGCACTACCTGCGACCGGTGTGGCCGGTGCTGCTGGCCACCCTGATCGCCGGTCTGCTGCTGGCGCTGGTGGAAGTGGCGATGTTCGATTTTCTCGGCCGCATCGTCGACATGGTCGCCGAGCAGCCAGGCGCGGGTTTCTTCCGGCGCCATGCCGATGCCCTTGGCTGGATGCTGTTCATCACGGTCATCGCGCGCCCGATCCTGGTCGGCCTGCACAACCTGCTGGTCAACCAGGCCATCGTGCCGGGCCTGAGCAATCGCTCGCGCTGGCTGATGCACAACTACGTGGTGCGGCAGAGCCTGAGCTTCTTCCAGAACGACTTCGCCGGCAGCATGGCCAACCGGGTGATGCAGACCGGTACCTCGCTGCGCGAGTCGGCGGTGCAGATGGTCGATTCGCTGTGGTACATCGTGGTCTACACCGGCACCGCGCTGTACCTGTTCGCACAGGCCGACTGGCGGCTGATGGTGCCGCTGATCCTGTGGCTGCTGGCCTACGTGGTGATCATGATCTACTTCGTGCCGCGCGCGAAGGAACGGGCCTGGATCGCGTCGGAGGCACGCTCCA
The DNA here is from genome assembly GCF_037969685.1 of Stenotrophomonas sp. G106K1. NCBI lineage: Bacteria > Pseudomonadati > Pseudomonadota > Gammaproteobacteria > Lysobacterales > Lysobacteraceae > Stenotrophomonas > Stenotrophomonas sp. G106K1. The sequence continues at coordinate 85,559 of NZ_JBBPFR010000001.1, forward strand.
AGGCGATGGGACGCATCGTCGACGGCTACACCAACATTCCTACGCTGAAGCTGTTCGCGCATGGCGGCCGCGAGCAGGCCTATGTCGCCGATTCGATCCAGGAACTGGCGGTCAAGCACCGCGCGCAGACCCGGATCACCACCGGCATGGATCTGACCATCGCCATCGTCAACGGTTTCCTCATCGCCGGAACCTGCGGTCTTGCGCTGTGGCTGTGGAACGGCGGGCACATCACCGTTGGCGCGATCACCCTGGCGACCGGCCTGGTGATCCGCATCCACAACATGTCCGGCTGGATCATGTGGACCATCAACGGCATCTTCGAGGACATCGGCACCGTGCAGGATGGCATCACCACCATCGCCCAGCCGCTGACCGTGCAGGACCGCGAGGATGCGGTGCCGCTGCAGGTGACCCGTGGCGGTGTGCATTTCCAGGACGTCCATTTCCACTACGGCAAGAAGGGTGGCGTGATCGCTGGCCTGGACCTGATGGTGAAGCCAGGCGAGAAGATCGGCCTGGTCGGCCCGTCCGGTGCCGGCAAGTCGACGCTGGTGAACGTGCTGCTGCGGCTGTACGACCTGGAAAGCGGGCGCATCCTGATCGACGGCCAGGACATCGCCTGCGTTACCCAGGAAAGCCTGCGCCAGCAGATCGGTGTGGTGACCCAGGATACCTCGCTGCTGCACCGCTCGATCCGCGACAACCTGCTGTACGGCCGCCCGGATGCGACCGACGAGCAGCTGCGCGCGGCGGTGGCCAAGGCGCGTGCGGAAGCTTTCATCGATACGCTGGTCGACGGCGAAGGGCGTCGTGGCTACGACGCGCATGTCGGCGAGCGCGGCGTGAAGCTGTCCGGTGGCCAGCGCCAGCGCATCGCCATCGCCCGCGTGCTGCTGAAGGACGCGCCGATCCTGGTGCTGGACGAGGCCACCTCGGCGCTGGACTCGGAAGTGGAAGCGGCGATTCAGGACAATCTGGACGAATTGATGGGGGGCAAGACGGTGATCGCGATCGCCCATCGCCTGTCGACCATCGCCCGCATGGACCGGCTGGTGGTGATGGACCAGGGCCGCATCGTCGAGACCGGTACCCATGCCGAGCTGATCGAGGCCGGTGGTCTGTACGCGCGGTTGTGGGCGCGGCAGACGGGTGGGTTCGTGGCCGCCGATCAATGACCGCCCCCGGACGGCGGCTGAGCAACAGTAGATCCACGCCACGCGTGGATGCCGTACAGCACAGATGAAAACGGCCCGGGTCTCCCCGGGCCGTTTGCGTTCAACTCACACCCGACCGATCACTCGATCGGCTGGTCCAGCATCAGCTGGCGCGCGAAGCGCACCGGCGGTGCGCCGTAGGACAGCATCTGGTCGTGGTAGGCCTTCAGGTTGAACTTGTCACCCAGCTTGTCCTGCATCGCCTTGCGGGTGTCGAAGTGTTCCTGTGCACCGACGAAGTAGGTCGGCAGCTGTGCCGAGGTCAGCTGCGCACGCACCCACTTGCCCGAGGCTTCGCTTTCCTGCTGGAAGGCGTCGTGGGTCATCAGGTGCATCGCCTTCTCGCGATCCCAGTTGTCCACGTGCACGCCCTGGTCGAGGATCGCGTTGGAGATCGTGCGCAGGTAGAACTTCAGCTGCACCAGGTGGAACAGCGGGTCGTTGTTGAGATAACCCTGCTCCTGCATCATGCGCTCGGTGTAGACCGCCCAACCCTCGGCGAACAGGCCCGAACGCAGCACGGCACGCAGGGTGGAGGGGAACTTGGCCGAATGCCAGCCTTCCAGGTAGTGGCCCGGCGTGCCTTCGTGGATGCTGAGCAGGTGGATCATGCGCGAGTTGTATTCACGCAGGAACGAGTCGACCTGCTTGTCGTTCCAGTCGTCGGGAATCGGCGAGACGGCGTAGAAGGTCTTCAGGTTCTTGTCCAGCGGGCCCGGCGAATCGCAGTAGGCCACGGCCACGCCACGCTGGAATTCCGGCATCAGGATGATGTCCACCGGCGCGTCGGGCAGGGTCATCAGGTCGTGCTCGCGCACGAACGCGGTGGACTGATCCAGTGCGGCCTTGGCATCGTCGACCACCTTGTCGCGCGCCGGCTTGTCAGCGTAGGCCAGCTCCAGCGCGGCCTCGATCGCCTTCTGCTGCTGTTCGTCGCTCGGCTGCGCCGGCATTTCCGGTGCGCCCGGCTTGTCCTTCAGCACGGTCTGCGCGATGCCGTACATGTCCTCGCGCACGCGCTTCAGTTCGGCGCGTGCACGCTCACCGATCTCCTGCCGCGACAGCGAGGAATTCAGCGCGAATTTCAGCTTCTGGTCGTACTTCTCCGCACCAATGCGGAAGTCGCCCTTGGCGTTCGGCACCAGGGTCTTGTCCAGCCAGGTCTGCTGCTCGTCCACCGCCTTCTTCAGGCCGTCGATGGCGGCCTGCAGGCGCTGCTGATCGGCCTGCGGCAACTCGCCGATGTGCGGGGTGATGAAGGTATCGACGATGCTGAGGATGCCCTTGTTCTGCTTGGCCACGGTCTCGGCATGGATCTTCGGCACGCGTGCCGGATCCAGGTTCTCGCGGGCCTGGGCGAAGATCGCCGGCAGCTTTTCCATGCGCGCGGTGGCCGACTTCAGGCGCTCCGGCAGCGGCGCGAACTCGCGCGCCATCAGGCCGTAGATCGCGCTGCCGGCAACGCCGTTGTACAGCTGCGGGTCCCACTTGCCGGACTGCATCACCTCGGCATTCCAGATTTCCGACTGCAGCTGGTTGCGCAGGATCGCGGCATCCACCTGGTTCTCGCGGCCCAGCTTGGCCACCTCGATCTTGTCCAGTTCGCCCAGCAGGCCCTTGTAGGCGTCGACGGTCTTCTGCTGGCCGGCCGCGCTCAGGTCGTCGATCTCGCTGTCATAGCGGTGGTCGCCGATCTGGGTGGCGCTGACCGGGGACAGCTGCATCCAGGTGTCCAGGGCACGCTTGGACAGGTCGGCAAAGGCGGCATCGACCGCTGCATCACCCGCCTGCTGGCTGGCGGCCGGGGTGGAACCGTTGGTCGGGGCGTCGGCCGGCTGGCAACCGGCGAGGGCGGCGACGAGGGCGAGGGCAAGAAGATGCGGGCGCATCGGCATTCCTGTACGGGGTCAATCCCTGAGCATAGGCCCCAGGAGCTGCTTTGTCCCCGTGCCATAGGATTACCATGGGCATACACAAGGACCTCCAGCGGAGCGCAGGACATGGAATACCAGGGAAGCTGCCATTGCGGCAGGATCGCATTCACCGTGCAGGCTGATGCACCCATCAAGGACGTCATCGACTGCAACTGCTCGATGTGCCGCCGCCGCGGCAGCCTGCTCTGGTTCGCCCCGCGCGAGGCGTTCCTGCTGGGCACCGATATCGCCGACGTGGCGACCTACCAGTTCAACACCCACAACATCGATCACCATCACTGCCGCGCGTGCGGCACCGCGCCGTACAGCGAGGCGGTGGACCCGCGCAGTGGTCTGCCGATGGTGGCGATCAACGTGCGCTGCCTGCCGCAGGTCGAGCTTGGTGGATTGTCGATCACCTCGTTCGACGGAGCCTCGCGATGACGGCGCGCCGCGTGTGGACGCGCGTGGTTATCGTGCCGGCATTGCTGCTGGCGCTGGCGGCCTGTGCCAAGAACGGTGAGCGAGCGCAGGAGGCCGGTGCAGTCGCTGCCGATGCCGATGCCGCTGTCGCTTCGCCGGAAGGCGCCTTCCTGGCCTATGAGCACGATGTGCAGGTGCAGCTGGAAGCGGCACAGATCGCGCCGCGCATCCAGCAGGTGGCACAGGCGTGCCAGAACGCAAAGTTCGGTGAGTGCGCGGTGCTGCAGGTGGATCAGCGCAGTGGCGAACAGCCCAGTGGCGAGGTCAAGGTACGCATCGCGCCGAAGGGCGTGGAGTCGCTGATCGGCCTGGCCGGCGAAGGTGGCACGCTGCAGGCGCGCAATACGCGTGCCGAGGACCTGGCCCAGCAGGTGGCCGACACCGCGCTGACCAAGGCGCGCCTGGAGAAGGAGCACGCGCGGTTGCTGTCCTACCAGGACCGCGGCGACCTGAAGATCGAGGATCTGATGGCGATCACCACGCGCCTGTCGGAGATCGAGGCGGGTGTGGAGCAGGCCACCAAGGACGCGGCACAGCAGCGCAGGCGCATCGATACCCAGCTGGTGACGATGCATTTCGACACCACCTCGGGCCAGCGCAGCCGCAGCGAGATCGGCGAAGCACTGAGCGAGTCGGGCAGCATCCTCAGCACCAGCGTGGCATTCCTGATCCGTGCTGCGGCCGCTTTGCTGCCGGTGGGCGTGGTGGCGCTGGTGATGGCCTGGATCGTCCGTGCGCTGATCCGTCGTCGCCGTCGTAAGCTGCCGCCGAAAACCTGACCGGAACAGGTAGTGCCGGCCGCTGGCCGGCACTCCTGCGGATCAGCCTTCGTCGGTTTCGTATTCGACGAACACATCCAGTTCCAGCGCAAGTTCCTGCACCGCATCGCGCACCTTCTGCGCGGTGCTCTCGTTGCCTACTTCCACTTCCAGTTCGTGGGTACCCGGGCCGATGTCGTCGGACAGGCCGGCCGAACTGGAATCATCGTCATCCATGTGCGGCATCAGGTCGTCGGTCTCTTCGACGTGTTCGATACCTTCCAGGCCGAGCAGCAGGTCGCTGATCGCACGGGCATCGTCTTCGGTTCCGGTAATTCGCAGTCGCAGCAGGGCCATGGCGGAAGCACGTTGTGGGGTTCGCCTGCAGCCTAGCCAGCGCCGGGCAAAGATCGGGTGAGGGCGCAGTCAGCCGGGTGTGCTCGGGCGCCCCAGCAGGCTGTCAGGCAACGCGGGAACCGGCGTGCGTTCGTCCTGCGCCTGGACCAGCAACCAGTCGATGAACAGCCGCGCGGCAGGGCTGGGTGGTCGCCCTTCGGCATGCACCACGTAGTACGCGTAGCGTGCCTTCAGTGCAGGGCCCGGCAGGCGCACCAGCTCATAGCGCTGCAGATATGGCTGGGCGACGTGGGTGCGTGCCAGCACCGCGCCCATGCCATACACCGCCGCGCGCATCGCGTCGGTACTGTCGGCGAAGGTATGCATCGCCGGCAACGGTGACGGCGGACGCACGCCAGCATGGCGGAACCAGTCGCGCCAGCCCTGTGGTGACAGATCGCTCAGCAGTGGCAGTTCAGCGATGCGGGCCGGGTCCTGTAGTGCTTCGACACCCGGCAGCGCCGGCGACGCCACGGGAAACAGATTGTCGTCCATCAGGTGCTGCGCGTGCAGCCCGGGCCATTGGCCCAGTCCGTAGCGGATGCCGACCTCCGGGCCGTTTTCGTCGTAGCGGTCCAGGCCACTACCCGTGTGCAGCTCGATGCGGATGTGTGGATGGGCCTGGGTGAAACGCGGCAGCCGTGGCAACAGCCAGCAATACGACAATGAGCGCAGCGTAGAGATCCGCAGCGGCACGCTGTCCGCGTCCGGTTGCAGATGGTGGGCGACGGCGGCGACATCGGTGAACGCCGCGCTGGCGGCGTCGGCCAACTGCCGGCCCTCGGCCGTCAGGCGTACCCCACGCGCATGGCGCAGGAACAGGCGCGTGGCCAGTACCTCTTCCAGACGACGCACATGGTGGCTGACCGCGCTGGCGGTCAGATGCAGTTCCTGCGCCGCCTGGGCGAAGTTCTGATGGCGCGCGGCGACCGCGAACACGGCCAGTGCGGGGAGCAGGGAAGGGCGTAGCAGCATGTCCAGCCTCAAGCCATATTTGTGGCTGGCAGCGATACTACGCGCTTGTGCAGCGGGCGTCTGCGGCCGATCCTGTGTGGCCAGACCAGCGCCACGATGACGGACGGACACAGAAGATGAATGCGATATCCCAGGCGACCGAGCGTGATTGGCGCACACCGCTGGAACTGACCCTGCTCGGCGCGATCTGGGGCTGCTCGTTCCTGTTCATGCGCGTGGCGGTGCCCTCGTTCGGTCCGTTCGCCCTGGTCGAGGTGCGGCTGGTGCTGGGCGCGCTGGTGCTGCTGCCGTTCCTGTGGCGCGCCCGCGCGCAGTTCCCGCCGCGCCGCTGGTTGTGGTTGGCGCCGATTGGTCTGGTCAATTCGGCGTTGCCGTTCGTGCTGTTCGCGTACGCCGCAGAGCGTGCGCCGGCCGCCATCGGTGCGATCTGCAATGCGATGACGGTGTTGTTCGCCGCACTGATTGCCTTCCTGTTCTTCGGCGAGAAGATCGGTGTGCGCCGTGCCGGCGCGCTGCTGGTCGGTTTTGCCGGCGTGGTGGTGCTGGCCACGGCCAAGATCTCGGGGTTGAGCATCGGCACGGCCGTGCTGGCCGGTGCGGCGGCGTCCCTGCTGTACGGTCTGGGCGTGAACCTGGTGAAGCGGCACATGACCGGTCTGCCCTCGGCTGCGGCCGCCGCCGCCACGCTGTCATGCGCCTCATTGTGGTTGTTGCCGATGGCGCTCACGCATCTGCCGCAGGGCTCGATTCCGGGCAAGGCATGGGGCGCGGCGATCGCACTGGGCGTGGTCTGCACCGGATTCGCCTTCCTGATGTTCTATCGCCTGATCGGCCGCATCGGCCCGTCGCGTGCGTCAACCGTGACCTACCTGGTGCCGTTGTTCGGTGCTGCGTTCGCCTGGTTGTTCCTGGGCGAAGCAGTGACGGTGCAGATGTTGATTGCCGGTGCGTTGATTCTGGGCAGCGTGGCGGTCAGCCAGAAGGGCTGATGATTCCTGCAGCCGAGCGTGGCTCGGCTCTACAGTAGATCCACGCCATGCGTGGATGCTTTCCGCTTCGCATTGCCAACCCGCCGCTACGCTCGCCGGGCATGGCCCGGCGCTACCGCACCGGCACCGGGATATTGCACAGATCGATATGCCCCGCCGGGCGCTTGTAGAAATCATCCACGCGGTTGCGACGCGCCTCCACCGTGTCGGCGAAGGTCTTCGAATCGGTTCGCAGCACCTGGATCGGCGTGCGTTCGGTTACCGGCACGTCGCTGGCGCGGCGGATCGACACGATCGGCGTGCGCAGCGTCGGGTCGGCGTAGAAGCCCATCGGTGCCGGTCCACGCGGGATCGCGCTGAGCAGTTCCATGCCCTTCAGCACGCGGCCGACCAGGGTGATGTTGCGGTCCAGCTGGCGGGGCGACTGGCCGGTCACCACATAGAGTTCTGCACCGATGCTGCTGTCTTCCTCGTTGCTGCGGCCTGCACCCAGCATGCCGTAGCAGTGCGCCAGCCAGGCCTTGCCGGCCTGCGGGTCCTGACCGACCGGGAAGCCGTCGACGAAGCCGGTCTGCACTGCCCAGCCATCGCGATCCGGCAGCACGCTTACCTTCAAACCGGTATTGGCACGCTCGAACTCGGCCGGCAGCTTGCGCGCGGCGCTGCCGAATGGCTTGGCCTTGGCGGCATCGTCGGCGTCGGCATCGCCGAACTGCACCACGAAGTTGTCCTGCGAGCGGTAGATGCTGGTGCCGTCCCAGAAGTGCTCGTGGGCCAAGGTCTGGATGTTGCCGACATGGCGCGGGGCGAACTGCGGCGCCAGCTCGATGATTACCCGACCGGCCGGCAGGTCCATGTACAGCAGGTTGGCCGGGTCCGGGGTGCGCCAATCGCTGGCCGCGGAGGCATCCAGGATCTGCTGCGGGCTGCGGTAGGGCGTGGCCGCGCTGGCCAGCGAGGGCAGCAGGCAGGCCAGGGCGAAGGTGGTCAGGGCAAGACGGCGACGGTGCGGCATGGGATCCCCGGAACATGAACGAGGCCTCGATTCTGCGCGAGCCGCACGGCCACGCCAACCGACAGGATGACTAACGACACATTCGCTATACCGAACTTCGCACTATTGTTGACTTCAACGTAGTGGAGGGCCGGTCATGTCCGAGGACGATGTCCACCTGAAGAAGTTCCAGAAGGAGCTCAGCGCCGGCACGGTCTCGTTGGCCCTGCTGGCGGTGCTGGCCCGCGCCGGTGAGCCGCTGTACGGCTACCTGATCGCCAAGGAGCTGGAACGGGTGGGCGAGGGCGTGCTCAGTGGCAAGCAGAGCGCGCTGTACCCGGTGCTGCGCAACCTTGAGGGCGCCGGCCTGTTGGAGAGCCATGTGGAGCCGTCCAGCAGTGGGCCGCCGCGCCGCTACTACCGCATCAACGCGCGTGGCCGGGAGGTGCTGGAGCAATGGCGCCAGGCCTGGCGTGACACCCGTGATTCCGTCGATTCCGTGTTGGAGGGGGTACCGCAATGAACGACCTGAACCTGGCAGGCAACAGTCTGCCCAGCACCATTCCGCAGTACCTGGCGCAGTTGCGTGCGGCGCTGGACGGTGCCGATCCGGCGATGGTGCAGGACGCCCTGTACGACGCCGAGGAGTACCTGCGTTCTGAACTGGCAGCGCAACCCGGCCGCAGCGAAGCCGAAGTCATCGCCGATGTTGCCGGCAGCTACGGTGCACCGGACGAGGTGGCGGAGATCTATCGCGAAACCGAGCTCACGGTGAACCGCGCGCTGCGTACGCCGCGGGCCGACACGGGCCCGGTGCTGCGTGCAGCGGCCGAGGCCAGCGGTGCTGCACCGGCGGCGCAGCGTTCGCTGCTGGCGCGCTTCTTTGGCGTGGTGACCGACCCGCATACCTACGGCGCACTGTTCTACATGCTGTTGTCGCTGGCCACCGGCATCTTCTTCTTCACCTGGGTGGTCACCGGCCTGTCGCTGTCGCTGGGCCTGCTGATCCTGATCATCGGCGTGCCGCTGACGGTGCTGTTCTTCGGCTCGGTGCGTGGACTGGCGTTGCTGGAAGGGCGGCTGGTGGAAGCGCTGCTGGGCGAACGCATGCCGCGCCGGCCGCAGTACACCGACCGCAGCCGCAGCTGGCTGCAGCGTGTCGGCGACATGTTCACCGACGGCCGCACCTGGCTGACCCTGCTGTACTTCGTGCTGATGCTGCCGTTGGGCATCATCTACTTCACCATCGCGGTGACCCTGCTGTCGCTGTCGCTGGGTTTGATCTGGGCACCGGTGGCGGCGATCTTCAGCGGCGACATCCCCGGCATCTACATCAACGACGTGAACGTGCTGCCGATGGCGGCCTCGCCGCTGGTGGCCATCGTGGTTGCAGCGGTGGGCGTGTTGCTGCTGCTGCTGACGATGCACCTGGCACGCGGCATCGGCAAGCTGCACGGCATGCTGGCCAAGAACCTGCTGGTGCGGTTGTAGGCCGTCGGGGTCGGATCCCGCGTTGGTAGGTGCCAACCTTGGTTGGCACGATGCCGCCGGCATCGGGATTCACGGCAGAGCGCCAACCAAGGTTGGCATCTACCAGCAGATGCCGGCCAGCGGCCGGCACTACCGGATGCAGGGCGGGTTACCCCGCCTTGCGGCGCAGCGGGGTGACGTTGCTCTTCTTCTTCGTGGCCTTCGCTGCCGGTGCTTCGGCATGCGCGGCGAAGAAGTCACGTACCTTCGGGTAGACCACTTCGCGCCAGCGGCGGCCACTGAAGATGCCGTAGTGGCCCGCGCCTTCGACGATGAAATGCTCGCGGCGGTCAGCAGCAATGCCGGTGCACAGCGACTGTGCCGCTTCGGTCTGGCCGAGGCCGGCGATATCGTCCAGTTCGCCTTCGATGCTCAGCAGCGCGGTATCGCGGATCGCCGACGGATCGACTTTTTCGCCGTTGACGAACCATTCGCCGCGCGGCAGCAGGAAGTCCTGGAACACCACGGAAATGGTGTCCAGGTAGTACTTGGCCGGCATGTCCAGCACGGCGTTGTACTCGTCGTAGAAATTGCGATGCGCGTCGGCATCCTCCAGGTCGCCCTTCACCAGGTCGGTGTAGAAATCCCAGTGCGAGCTGAAGTGGCGGCTGGGATTCATCGACAGGAAGCCGGCGTGCTGCAGGAAGCCGGGATACACGCGGCGACCGGCACCGGGATAGCTGGCCGGCACGGTGTGGATGACATTGTTCTCGAACCACGACAGCGGGTTCTGCGTGGCCAGGTTGTTGACCGCGGTCGGGCTGCAGCGCGCATCGATCGGGCCGCCCATCATCACCAGCGTGCGCGGCGTCGGTTCACCGCGGCTGGCCATCAATGACACCGCGGCCAGCACCGGTACGGTCGGCTGGCAGACACTGACCACGTGCAGGCGCTCCACGCCAAGATGGCGGATGAACTCCTGGATGTAGGCGATGTAATCGTCCAGTCCGAACTCGCCTTCGCTGCCGGGCACCATGCGCGCGTCGACCCAGTCGGTCACGTACACGCGGTGGTCGCGCAGCAGCGTGCGCACGGTGTCGCGCAGCAGCGTGGCGTGATGGCCCGACAACGGCGCCACCACCAGCACGAACGGCTGGTTGAGCATGGTGTGCAGCTGGTCGGCTTCATTGCTGTGGCGCTTGAAGCGCAGCAGCTTGCAGAACGGCTTGCTGAGTTCCTCGTGCACCACGATCGGCACGCGCTCGCCCTCGACCTCGATTTCGTTGATGCCCCATTCGGGCTTCTCGTAATCCTTGCCGATGCGATGGAACAGCTCATTGACCGCCGCCAGGCGATCAGCGCCGGGCATCTGCGACCACCAGTGTCCCTGGTTGGCGAAGAACTTGGCGTTGGCCTGGGCCTGGTGCACCCAGGGGGCGAGCAGGTTGCGGGTCAGTTCGTGCAGTTGATAGAGCATGCCGACCGAATATGTATGGTCTTATGTTGCCGCGCAGCATAGCGCATCCGACTGTCCCGGACGTTAAGCGCACTCAATGGGCGGTATTCAGCGGGCGGCCTGCTCCAGTGCGGCCGCTTCACCGGCCAGTGCTGGCCCCAGCCAGAGTTGGGAACCGACCGCCTGCAGGCCTTGGCGGCTCAGCTCGCGCCGGTACCAGCGGGCCGGACGCGACTGGAAGTCGTCATGGTCGCCCTCGAATTCATCTTCGGCGGCGAAAGTCTCCAGGAACGCCATGCCTGCGGTCAGCTCGGCGACACCGGCCAGGCCCGCGCGCAGTTCGCGGTTGGGCACGTAGTGCATCACGTCCGAACAGACCAGCAGGTCGACCGGGGCGCAGGGCCGCAGCCAGGCGAAATCGCCGAAGCTGGCCAGGTGCAGGTTGCGGGTCCGGCCGTAGCGGCGCACAGCGTACTCGCTGCTGTCGAAACCGAGGTATTCGACCTTCGGACGCAGTTTCAGCAGCGGCGCGCGCCAGGCGCCTTCGCCGCAGCCGATGTCCAGCACGCTGCGGATCGGTCGTTCCAGGTAGTACTCGGCCGTCGCTACGGCGAGGGCGACCTTGCGCGCCAGGCGCGCGCTGCCGCCGATGTCGGCGCGGCGGTACCAGCGCTGGAAGTAGGCGGCGTCGTAGGTCTTGTCCATGGCGTTCGGGTGCAGTGGTGAAATCGGCGCCTATCGTACGGCGTTGCAGCACACCATGCGTCGATGTGTCGCGCCAGCCACCCATGGGGTGGCTCTACTGCGACAATGAGCGGACATCCACGCCAGCCGCCGGAGCGAGCGCATGCAGAGCTATTACTGGGTCAAGACCTTCCACATCGTGTTCGTGGTGGCGTGGATGGCCACGGTGTTCTACCTGCCGCGCATCCTGGTGAACCTTTCCGAGACGGCGGGGCAGCCGGCGGTGGTCGAGCGCCTTCAGCTGATGGGCATGCGCCTGTACCGCTTCGGCCATTCGATGTTCGGCCTGGCATTCGTGCTCGGCCTGGTGCTGTGGCTGGGCTACAAGGTGATTCCGGATTTCCCGACCATGGTCGCCCCGGGCGGCGCGGGCTGGCTGCATGCCAAGCTGGGCCTGGTGGTGCTGCTGCTGGCGAACTTCATCTGGATCGGACGCCTGCTCAAGGGGGTGGCCAAGGGCAGGGCGCTGCCTTCCTCGCGCGCGCTGCGCTGGATCAACGAGATTCCGTTGCTGGCGTTCATTCCGATCGTGTGGCTGGTGCTGGCCAAGCCGTTCTGAGGGGGCGTCAGCTGCACCCAGTAGATCCACGCCATGCGTGGATGCCCTGCTAGGTGCAAACAAAAAGAGCCGGGCATCTGCCCGGCTCTTTTTTTGTATCCGACGTCAGTAAGCGATCAAGCGGCTTCGTACGTGCCGTAGCTGCGCAGGCGCTTGTAGCGCTGGTCCAGCAGCTCCTGGGTGGACAGCGCATCCAGCGCGTCCAGCTCGTTCAGCAGCACGGCCTTCAGGCGCTTGGCCATCTGCGTCGGGTTGCGGTGGGCGCCGCCGGTCGGCTCGCGCACGACCTTGTCGACCAGGCCCAGGCTCTTCAGGCGCGGCGCGGTCAGGCCGAGCTGCTCGGCGGCGTCCTTGGCCTTGCCGGCGTCCTTCCACAGGATCGAGGCGCAGCCTTCCGGGGTGATGGTCGAGTACACCGCGTATTCCAGCATCACGGTGCGGTCGCCCACGCCCAGCGCCAGCGCGCCGCCGGAGCCGCCTTCACCGATCACGGTGCAGATGATCGGCACCTTCAGCTCGGCCATCTCGATCAGGTTGCGCGCGATCGCTTCGGACTGGCCGCGCGACTCGGCATCGATGCCCGGCCAGGCGCCGGCGGTATCGATCAGGGTCAGTACCGGCAGGCCGAAACGCTCGGCCATCTTCATCAGGCGCAGCGCCTTGCGGTAGCCCTCGGGCTTGGGCATGCCGAAGTTGCGCTTGATCTTTTCCTTGGTGTCGCGGCCCTTCTGGTGGCCGATGACCATCACCGAGCGGCCATTGATGCGGGCCAGGCCGCCCATGATCGCCTTGTCGTCAGCGAAGGCACGGTCGCCGGCCAGTTCCTGGAACTCATCGCAGATGATGCGGATGTAGTCGGCGGTGTACGGGCGCGACGGGTGGCGGGCCAGCTGCAGCACCTGCCACGAGGTCAGGTTGCGGAAGATCTGTGCGGTACGCACGCGCAGCTTGTCCTGCAGCGCATGCACTTCGGCCTCGACATTGACCGCCGGCCCGGCACTGGCGTTGCGCAGTTCCTGGATCTTGGCTTCCAGGTCGGCGATGGGTTGCTCGAAGTCGAGGTAGTTCGGATTCATCGGAAGCCGTCGTGTAAAGAAGAGGGGAATTCTAGCCGAATGCGCAGGAACGGCCCGTACGCCTTCGTCTGGAAACCGACGGTAGCGCAGTGGGGGCCGGCGGCGCCAGTCGGGCCGCCGGCCGCCGGTTCAGGGCAGGACCAGCGCGCTGCGGGCCATTTCGGTGCTGCGGATCGTCACGAAGTCGTTGTAGGCCTGGTTTGCCGCCACCGGCAGCTTCGCGCCCAGCGTCATGGTGGCGTGGGTGAAGGCCATCTGCGCCTGGAAGTCTTCCTTGCGCAGGGCCTTCTGCTCGCTGGCCGTCGTGGCCTTCAGCCAGCGCGCATAGATGTCGCGCACGGGACCGGCATGGGCCTCGAAGGCCGGGTCCAGCGCAGGCAGCGCGGGCGCCGGTTGCAGCGTGTAGGCGGGCGCCACGTAGCCGGCGGGCTGCTCGCGCTTGTAGGCACCGGGCTCGCCCATGCCGGCCTCGACATAGGCGATGAAGTCCGGCGCGGTGAAGATCTTGGTGCTGATCCTGCCGCCGGTCGAATCGACGTGGGCAACAACCTGCTCCTCGGGGAACGGCTCGCGCACGCCGAAGTTCCAGGTCTTGTCGATGAACAGGCCGTGGTGCTTCTCGAACGGTCCCTTGAACTCGACCCCACCCAGCTCGATGCCCAGGCCGCTGACGCCGAAGTTCTTCAGCTTGTCCTCGCCGGTCACATAGATCTCGCGCGCGGTCACGTACTCGCTGAGGCTGGGGTTGATCAGGCCGCCGCGGCCATCGGCGTAGACGATGAAGCGCACTTCGCCCAGGCGGTCGGCATGCAGGTGATGCTCGCCGGCAGCCAGGCTGATCGGCCGCGATGCGTGCGCGGCCACCGGCAGGTCCTTGCCATCGATACTGATCGCCAGCGGCGCATCGGTCGGGTTGTCGATCTCGAAATCGACCTTGGAGGAACAGCCGGCCAGCGCAAGCGCGGCCATCATCGGCAACAACAGGTTCTTCATTGCAGGCAATCGTCCTTGACGTATGCAGCGGGAAAACAACAACGGATTCGGGGCCAGCCTCAGTTGGCCCACGGCGGGCTGTAGCGCACCTTCAGCGTGCGCACGGCCGGTTCGGCGCGCAGCGCCTCCATCAGCTTGGAATCGACACGCACCGCGCTCTGCCCGGAAACATCGAGCATGCCGGCGATGCCGCCATCGGGGCCCTTCAGCAGCAAGTCCAGGCGCAGGGGCGTACGGCCGGGGCGATGGCGGTCGAGCAGGGCGTCGATGCGCTCCCACACGGGCCGCTGCTGGCGCAGGTCCAGCCGCAGCGACAGGCGCGTGGCGTAGTTCGCGCAGACCTCGTCGAAGTCCCAGCACTGGCGGATGCGCAACGCGAAGCCGCCATTGAATTCGTCTTCGCGCAGGCCGCCCTTGACTACAAGGATGCGGTCCTTGGTCATCAGGTGGCCGAACTCGGCCATGGCATCGGAGAACGCGCTGCATTCGACGCGGCCACGACCATCTTCCAGCTGGATGAAGATCTGGCTCTCGCCCTTGCGGCGCACGCCGACCACCTGGCCGGCAAGCACGGTCTGCACTTCCGGGCGCCAGCGCTTTTCGCCGCCACCACTGTTGCTGTTGGCGCTCCAGATCTTTTCCACCGAGCCAAGGTCGGTACCGACCAGATCGCGCACGTCATCGCGCCACGGGTCGAACGGGTGGCCGCTGAGGTAGAAGCCCAGCGTGTCGCGCTCGCCGTTGAGGCGTTGCAGCAGCGGCCACTCCTCGGCTTGCGGCAGGTCGAGCTGGATCGTCGTCGCGCCCGGATCCGGACCGCCAAACAGCGAATTCTGGCCGGACGCACGCTCGCGCGCCATCTGTTCGGTGGCCTTGATCACTTCCGGCAGCTGCAGCATCAGCGAGGCACGGTTGTGGCCCAGCTCATCCAGCGCACCGCAGTTGATCATGGCTTCCAGCGTGCGCCGGTTGAGCTTGGCCGAACCGATGCGGGTGCAGAAGTCGAGCAGATCGGTGTAGTCGCCGCCGCGCAGGCGTTCCTCCACCACTGCTTCGCAGGCACCCTGGCCGACGCCCTTGATCGCTCCCAGGCCGTACTGGATGGTGTCCGGCGTGGCCGCTTCAAACATGAAGGCGGACTGGTTCACCTTCGGCGGCAGCACGGTCAGGCCGAGGTTGCGCACCTCGTCCAGGAAGCCGACCACCTTCTCGGTGTTGTCCATGTCCGAAGACAGCGTCGCGGCCATGAACTCGGCCGGGTAGTGACGCTTGAGCCAGGCCGTCTGGTAACTGACCAGGGCGTAGGCGGCGGCGTGCGACTTGTTGAAGCCGTAGCCGGCGAACTTCTCCATCAGGTCGAAGATCGCATCGGCCTTGGCTTCGCCGACGCCGTCCTTGGCCGCACCTTCGCGGAAAATCTCGCGGTGCTTGGCCATTTCCGCCGGCACCTTCTTGCCCATCGCACGGCGCAGCAGATCGGCGCCGCCCAGCGAGTAGCCGCCGACGATCTGCGCCATCTGCATCACCTGCTCCTGGTACACCATGATGCCGTAGGTGTCGCGCAGGATGCGCTCGGTGCGCGGATCGGGATACTCCACGTCTTCGCGCCCGTGCTTGCGGTCGACGAAGGAGGGAATCAGGTCCATCGGGCCGGGCCGGTACAGCGACACCAGCGCGATCAGATCTTCGAAACGGTCGGGCTTGGCGTCCTTCAGCAGGCGGCGCATGCCCGAGGATTCGAACTGGAACACCGCACCGGTATTGCCCGAGGCGAAGATGTCCTTGTAGGTGGGCGCATCGTCCAGCGGCAGCTGGGTGATGTCCACCGGCGGAATGCCGGCGCGCTCGTGGCGCTTGTTGATCGCCTTCACCGCCCAGTCGATGATCGTCAGCGTGCGCAGGCCGAGGAAGTCGAACTTCACCAGGCCGACTTCTTCAACGTCGTTCTTGTCGAACTGGGTGACCGGATTCTTGCCGCGGCCCTCTTCATCGTGTTCGGCGAACAGCGGGCAGAACTCGCTCAGCGGCTCGGGCGCGATCACCACGCCGCCGGCGTGCTTGCCGGCGTTGCGGGTGAGGTCCTCCAGCTGCCGCGCCAGGTCGATCAGGTCGCGGACATCGTCCTCGCTCTGGTAGCGCTGGATCAGCTCGGGCGAGGCCATCTCGCTGTCCTTGCCCTCACCCATCGCGTCCTTCAGCGAGATGCCGAGGATGTTCGGGATCAGCTTGGCGACGCCGTCGACCAGGCCATAGGGGAAGCCCAGCACGCGGCCGGAGTCGCGCACCACCGCCTTGGCCGCCATGGTGCCGTAGGTGATGATCTGGCTGACCCGCTCGCGGCCATACTTGCGCGCGACGTAGTCGATGACTTCGTCGCGGCGGTCCATGCAGAAGTCGATGTCGAAGTCGGGCATCGACACGCGTTCGGGGTTGAGGAAGCGCTCGAACAGCAGGTTGTAAGGCAGCGGGTCCAGATCGGTGATCTGCAGCGCCCACGCCACCAGCGAGCCGGCACCGGAACCACGGCCGGGACCGATCGGGATGCCCTGCGCCTTGCCCCACTGGATGAAGTCGGCCACGATCAGGAAGTAGCCGGGGAAACCCATCTTGATGATGGTGTCCAGCTCGAACTCGAGGCGGTCGCTGTAATCCTGCGCGGTCATGCCGGGTGCGATGGGATTCTTTTCCAGGCGCGCGGCCAGGCCCTTGCGCGATTCGCTGCGGATCCAGCTGTCCAGCGTCTCGTCGTCGGGCACCGGATAGTCGGGCAGGAAGTAGGTGCCCAGGCGCATCTCGATGTTGCAGCGCTCAGCCAGCGCCAGCGTGTTGTCGATCGCATCGGGGATGTCGGCAAACAGCGCGCACATCTCCTCGGCCGACTTCAGGTACTGCTGGTCGCTGTACTCGCGCGGGCGCTTGGGGTCATCCAGCACGCGGCCGGTGGAGATGCACACACGTGCTTCGTGCGCGCTGAAATCGGACGGCGACAGGAAGCGCACGTCGTTGCTGGCGATCACCGGCAGGCCGCGCTGGCCGGCGGCCATCAGCGCGAACTGGTTGAAGCTCTCTTCGCCGTCACGGCCGGTACGGGTCAACTCCAGGTGCAGGCCGTCGCCGAACACGCGCTGCCAGTCGGCCAGCTGCTGTTCGGCCAGATCGTGCTTGCCATCCAGCGCCAGGCGCCCGGCCAGGCTGTCACGGCCGGCCAGGGCGAACAGGTTGGCGTTGCCGGCCTTCAGCCAGTCCGGGTGCACGGCCACGCCGCCCTCGGGGCGATGGCCTTCCATCCATGCTCGGGTCAGCAGCCGCGACAGGCTCAGGTAGCCCTCGCGGTCGCGGCACAACAGCGTCATCCGCCACGGGTCCTGGCCTTCCTCGGCGATCATCACGTCGGCGCCGGCGATGGGCTTGATGCCCACGCCTTCGGCGGCCTTGTAGAACTTGACCAGGGCAAACAGGTTGTTGAGGTCGGTCACCGCCAGCGCAGGCAGTCCGAGTTCGACCGAGCGCGACAGCAGGTTGGCCTGCTTGGCTTTTTTCGGGTCAGCCTGGTCCGGCTTGGCCGGCACGCGGATGGTCGAGTCCGCCAGCGAGAACTCGGTGTGGACGTGGAGATGTACGAAGCGGGAGTTGGACATGCCGGACCAGGTTGGAGCGCGCAGGCCCCGGGTGCAGACGCGGGAATCGTCGCCGGGGTCGGGAAGCGCTGGAGTGCCCGGTCAGGGTAGCGAGGGCAGGGGGTTGCCACAAGGCTTGACAGGGGCACGGCGTGGCGCCGGATTCAGGCGTGCGGGAGGCCGCCTTCTGTAGAGCCGAGCCCATGCTCGGCTGTCCACGGCAGCCGAGCATGGGCTCGGCTCTACAACTCCAGCAGGCTCAGGCGATGGCCGCGACAGCCGGCGCTTCCATGCACTCGCGCACCGGGGCGAAGCTGCGCCGGTGCTCCGCGCACGGGCCGTGTTCACGCAGGGCGGCCAGATGTGCCGGGGTGCCGTAGCCCTTGTGCTGGTCGAAGCCGTACTGCGGGTGGCGTGCGTGCAGGTCCAGCATGTAGCGGTCGCGCGAGACCTTGGCCAGGATCGAGGCCGCCATGATCGCGCGGTCGATGCCATCGCCGCCGACCAGCGCCTGCGCCGGCAGCACCAGCCCCTTGGGCACCACGTTGCCATCGATGCGGGCGAAGCCGGCCACGTGGGCCACTGCCGCGACGACATCGCGCATGCCCTGCAGGGTAGCTTGATAGATGTTCAGGCGGTCGATGGCTTCCACGTCCACCAGCACCACGTGCCAGGCCAGGGCGCGGTCGAGGATGCGGTCATGCAGCTGCTCGCGGCGGGCCGCGGTCAGCTGCTTGGAATCATCCAGGCCGTTCAGTCGTGGCCGCTGCGGATCGAACACCACCGCTGCCACCGCCACTGGGCCAGCCAGCGGTCCCCGACCAGCTTCGTCGACACCGGCGATGCGGTGGCCCGGGTCGATTATCGCGGCGCCATCGAACAGGGCCAGACTGGCCGCTGCGGCATGGCGGCGGCTCATGCTTTTTCCTGGCCGCGGACCAGCAGTTCGCCGACAGCATCGGCTGCACGCGCCGATGCGTTGCGACGCAGGCGTTCATGCAGGCGTGTGTAGATGCCCTGCAGATCGGCGATCCGCTGCGGGTGGTCGAACCACTGCTGGACGGCGGCGGCCAGTTTCTCCGGCGTGCAGTCGTGCTGCATCAGCTCTGGTGCCAGGTCCTGGCCGGCAAGGATGTTGGGCAGGGCGAAGCGGTCGACCTTGATCAACCCCAGCGCCTTCACCAGGCGGTAGGTCAGCTCGTTGACCCGGTAGCCGACGACCATCGGCCGCTTCACCAGCATCGCTTCCAGGGTCGCGGTCCCGGAGGCCAGCACCACCACGTCGGCGGCGATCATCGCGTTGCGCGCCTGGCCATCCAGTACATGCGAATAGGCCACCGGCAGTGCCGAGCGTGACAGCTGTTCTTCGATAAGGCGACGGCAGGCCGCGTTGGCCGCAGGGACCACCACGTGCAGGCCGGGAATACGCTCGGACACCTGCCAGGCGGCCTCGAAAAAGGCCTCGCCGAGCTTGGATATCTCGCCCAGGCGGCTGCCGGGAAGCACGGCCAGCACCTTGGCCGAGGCGGGCAGGCCGAGTTCGATCCGGGCCGCTTCACGGTCGACGTGCAGCGGGATGTCATCGGCCATCGGATGACCGACGAAGCGCGCATCGATGCCGTGCTTGGCGTAGATCGGTGGCTCCATCGGGAACAGGCAGAGCACCAGGTCGGCGCTGCTGCCGATCTTCTCGGCGCGCTTCTCGCGCCATGCCCATACCGAAGGGCTGACGTAGTGCACGGTGCGCACGCCACGCTGTTTCAGCCAGCGTTCGATGCCCAGATTGAAGTCGGGCGCGTCGATGCCGATGAACACATCCGGCTGCCACTCCAGCGCACGCTGGCGGAACGCCGAACGCAGCTTGAGCAGGCGCGGCAGATGGCGCAGCACTTCGGTCAGGCCCATCACCGCCAGTTCGCTGGCATCGTGCCAGGTCTGGCAGCCGGCGCTGCGCATGGCATCGCCGCCGATGCCGGCGAATTCGGCATGCGGGAAGCGGGCCTTCAGTTCGCGTATCAGGCCCGCACCGAGCAGGTCGCCGGAGGCTTCACCAGCGACCAGCGCGATCCGCAACGGACGATCGCTCAGCACCCGATGGGCAGGCACGCTGCCGGCCATCGAGGCCAGCGAAATCACGTCGGCGCCGGCCGGCGCCTGGCCGGTCGCGCTGCTCATCGCAGCAGATGCCTCTCGGTGTGTTCGATGAAGTCCAGCATCGATTTGACATCGTCGCTGTCGCGCGCCTGCTCGGCCAGCTGCGCCTTGGCGTCGGCCAGCGGCAGGCCCGCCACGTACAGCGTGCGGTAGGCGCGCTTGATGGCGGTGATGCGCTCGGGGTCGAAGCCGCGACGCTTCAGCCCCTCGCTGTTGATGCCGCGCGGGCGGCCCAGCGAGTCGGTGCCGACCATGGTGAACGGCGGCACGTCGCCATTGGTCAGCGCGCCCATGCCGAGGAAGGCATGCGCACCGATGCGGCAGAACTGATGCGCGCCGGCGAAGCCGCTGATGATCACGTAGTCACCGACGGTCACGTGGCCGGCCAGCGTGGTGTTGTTGGAGAACACGCAGAAGTTGCCGACGTGGCAATCGTGGGCCACGTGCGTATAGGCCAGCATCCAGTTGTCATCGCCGATGGTGGTGATGCCGCCGCCGCCGCCGGTGCCACGGTTGAGGGTGACGAACTCGCGGAACACGTTGCGGTCGCCGATCACCAGTTCGGTGCGTTCACCGGCGTACTTCTTGTCCTGCGGCTCGCCGCCGACCGCGACGTGGCCGATGAAGCGATTGTCGCGGCCGATCCGGGTCGGGCCATGGATGCTGCAGTGCGGACCGACCTGGGTGCCGGCGCCGATCTCGACGTCCGGGCCGATGATCGTGAACGCGCCCACGCGGACATCGTCGGCCAGGCGCGCCGACGGATCGATCACGGCAGTGGGATGGATCAGGGGGGCGTTGTCGCTCATCTCGGTCCTCCAGCCAGGGTCATTCGCGGGTGCCGGCGCACAGCACCTCGGCGCAGGCGACGACTTCGCCGTCGACCTTGGCCACACAGTCGTACACGGCCATGTTGCGGATCACGCGCTTGATCTCCACGTGCATCTCCAGCACGTCACCCGGCACCACCTGCTTGGTGAAGCGGGCCTTGTCGACCTTGACCATGTAGAACAGCTTGGACTGCGCATCGCGGCCCAGGGTCAACTGGGTCAGCACGCCACCGGCCTGGGCCATGGCTTCGATGATCAGCACGCCGGGCATGATCGGCTGGCCCGGGAAGTGGCCCTGGAAGAACGGCTCGTTGATGCTGACGTTCTTGGTCGCGACGATCGTGCGCTTCTCATAGTCGATCGACACCACCTTGTCCACCAGCAGGAACGGGTAGCGGTGCGGAAGCAGCGTCTGGATCTGCGCCATGTCCGGCAGGGTCTGGGGCTGGCTCATTCTTTCTCCTTGCTCACAGACAGGATGCGACGGGCCAGTGCATCAAGCTGCTTGAAGCGCGCGGCGTTTTTGCGCCACGTGCGGTTGTCGGTCAGGGGCGTGCCGGAGGAATACTCGCCCGGCTCGGTGATGGAGTTGCGGACCACCGATTTGCCGGTGATCACGACCTTGTCGCAGATTTCGAGATGACCGACGACGCCAACGGCGCCGCCGAGCAGGCAGTAACGGCCGATCTTGGCGCTGCCGGCAATGCCGGTGCAGCCCGCGATGGCCGAGTGGGCGCCGATCTGCACGTTGTGCGCGATCTGCACCAGGTTGTCCAGGCGGACGTCCTCGGCCAGCACGGTGTCTTCCAGCGCGCCACGGTCAACACAGGTGTTGGCGCCGATCTCGCAGTCGTCGCCGATGCGCACGCCGCCAAGCTGCGGCACCTTGATCCATTTGCCAGCGTCCATTGCCAGGCCGAAGCCATCGGCGCCCAGTACGGCGCCGGGATGGATGCGCACGCGCTTGCCCAGCTTGACGCGGGTGACCAGGGTGACGCGGGCGATCAGCTCGCAACCGCTGTCGAGGGTGCAGTCTTCGCCGATGATGCTGCCGGCGCCGATGATGCAGTTCTCGCCGATGACGCTGCGTGCGCCGATGGTGACGAACGGGCCGACGTGGGCGCTGGCGGCGACCTGCGCCTGCGGATCGATCACTGCGCTGGGGTGGATGCCTGGCGGGCGGGTCGGGGCGATGTCGAACAGCGCGCCGATCTTGGCAAAGGTGGTGTAAGGGTCCTTGGCAACCAGCGCGGTGCCGGGAGCCGCGTCGGCATCCTCGGCGCGCAGCACGACGATGCCGGCCTGGCTGTCGGCCAGCTGGGCGCGGTAGCGCGGGTTGGCGAGGAAGGTCAGCTGGCCGGCACCGGCATGGGCGAGGGTGGCCACGCCATGGATGGCGGTGCTCGGGTCGCCATGGACCTGCAGGCCGAACTGATCGGCGAGTTGCTGGGCGGTGTAGGTAGGAGTATTCACGGCGGGAGTTTAACGTGTGACGCCATTGCGGTCATGCGGGAGCAAAAGCCGGCGCCTGGTTGATCCGTAGGGCGATGGCGCAGGGGACTGCCCAGGACACGCTGTAAACCCGTCCCTGGGGGCTCGATGGCGCCATCCATGGCGCCAACGGTCCTGGTCAGCCCCCTGCGCCATCACCGGATGGTCTCCCGCGCGCGCGGATCCAACGTCCACAGTCGCCTACAGCGCCGAGCCATACCCGGCTCACCGCGCGTCAGCGTGCGCTTCAATAACGAGAACGCCGGGCAATGCCCGGCGATTCGAGACCCGTCTGGTGGAGAGCCCCCCTTCTGTTAAGGGGGGCGCGCCAGTGGCGCGGGGATAGGTGAAATGCGCGGGCAATTCACCGGAGGTGGATCAGTTCTGAGGAACGTCGTTCCTCAGAACTGGCCACCGAACGTGAATTGCAGGCGTTCGATCTCGTCGCCGTCCTTCTTCTTCAGCGGGAACGCGTAGCTGATCGAAATCGGGCCGACCGGGGCGCGCCACAGCAGGGCCACACCGGTGGACACGCGCAGCTCGTTGGCCTTGAAGTTGTCGCTGCCGTTGTAGACGTTGCCGAAGTCGACGAAGGCCGACACACGGGCCGACGGGCTGTCGAACAGGCGCGGGAAGTAGGCTTCGACCGAGCCGACGGTCTTCAGCGAGCCACCCAGCGGCTGGCCGTTCGGGTAACCGCTGGTGACTTCACGCGGGCCGAGGGTGTTGTCCTCGAAACCACGCACCGAGTTGGTACCGCCGGCGTAGAAGTTCTCGTAGAACGGCAGGCCCGATGCGGTAACGGTACGGGTGGTGCCGTCGCCGTTGTCGATCACGCGGGTCTTGTCGTTGCCGTAGGAATCACCGTAGCCGATTTCGGCGCGGGTGTTGATCACCAGCGAGGGGATGATCGGCCAGTACTTGCTGATCTGGTAGTTCAGCTTGTAGTACTCGATGGTCGAACCCGGCAGCGTGGTTTCCAGGCCCACGCGCTGGTAGGTACCGCGCGTCGGCATGAAGTAGTCGTTGCGGGAGTCGCGCGCCCAGCCCAGCTCCGTGCGCCATGCATGGAAGGTACGGCTGCCGACGGCATCGATGTAGTCGATGATCGATTTCGGAGTCGAGCCCTGATAGGTGGTGATCTGGTTGCTGTCGATGCCGAACATCAGCGAGACAGTGTCGGTCTCGGTGATCGGCACGCCGAACACCACCTGCGCCGAACCGTTGGTGCTGTTGTACTGCGCGGTGTTGAAGTCGGAGTAGTCCAGCTCGCGCCAGGACAGGTTGTAGCCCAGCGAGACGCCGTCATCGGTGAAGTACGGGTTGGTGTAGCTGAAGCCGTAGCGCTGCAGGTAGCTGCTGCGCGAGGCTTCGACCGACACGCGGTTGCCGCCGCCCAGGAAGTTGTTCTGCGACAGCTGCACCGAGGTGGTCATGCCGTAGGACTGCGAGTAGCCCAGGCCGAACACGAAGCTGCCCGAGGTGGTTTCCTTGACGTTGTAGACGACGTCGACCTGGTCATTGCTGCCGCTGACGGGCGGGGTTTCCACTTCCACCGCTTCAAAGTAGCCCAGGCGCTGCAGGCGGATCTTGGAACGGTCGATCGCGGCCTGCGAGTACCAGCTGTTCTCGAACTGGCGCATTTCGCGACGCATCACCTCGTCGGAGGTGCGGGTATTGCCCTTGAAGATGATGCGGCGGACGGTCACGCGCGGGCCCGGCACGACCTGCATGTTGACCGCCACGGTCTGCTCGGCGCGGTTGGTGGTCGGAATCGGGTTCACCTTGGCGAAGGCGTAACCGATGTTGGACAGCGAGTTGGTGATCGAGTCGGAGCTGAATTCCAGCAGCGCACGCGAGAACGTGTCGCCGGACTTCTGCACGACCATGCGCTCGACGTCTTCCTGCGGCAGGATCGTATCGCCGCTGACCTTGATCTCGGAGATCTTGTACTGGTCACCTTCGGTCACGCCGGCGGTGATGAACATGTCGCGCTTGTCGGGGCTGATCGAGACCTGCGTCGAGTCGATGCTGAAGTCGACATAGCCGCGGTCCAGGTACCAGGAATTCAGCTTCTCCAGGTCGCCGGACAGCTTTTCCTTGGAGTACTGGTCGTCACGGCGGTACCACGACGCCCAGTTGTGTTCCTTGGACTCCCAGTACTCCAGGATGTCCTTGCTGTCGTACTTCTCGGTGCCGACGATGTTGACGTGGCGGATCTTGGCCGCCTTGCCTTCCTTGATCGCGATGGCGATGTCGACGCGGTTGCGATCCAGCGGGCTCACCGTCGGGGTGATGTCGACGGTGTATTTGCCACGGTCGTTGTACTGGCGGCGAAGTTCCTGGGTCACGCGGTCCAGGCTCAGGCGATCGAAGGTGCCGCCTTCGGTCAGGCCGATGTCGGACAGGCCCTTGAGCAGCTGGTCGGACTTGATGTCCTTGTTGCCGGTGACGGTCAGCTTGTTGATCGCCGGACGTTCCTTGACGGTCACCACCAGGATGCTGCCCTGGCGATCGAGCTGCACGTCTTCGAAGAAGCCGGTCTTGTACAGGGCGCGGATGGTCTCGCCGACCTTGCTGTCGGTGACGGTCTCGCCACGCTCGACCGGCAGGTAGGTGAACACCGTACCGGAGCTGATGCGCTGCAGGCCGTCGACGCGGATGTCGCTGACAGTGAAGGGCTCGGCTGCCTGGGCCAGGGCGGGGGCGCCGGTGACGGCGGCGAGGGCGAGGGCCAGCAGGCGGCGATTGGGGAGTCGCGTCATGTCACGTCCGGTAGGAAGGTCGATTTCATTGGTAAGGGATGCCGACGCTGTAGACGGCAAAAACATGGAAAAGTTCATCGCGGGACCAGGCCGAGGATGTCGTTGTAGAACGCCAATCCCATCAGCCCGGCCAGCAACGCCAGGCCGATGTATTGGCCGGCGGCGACGGCACGCTCGCTCAGCGGGCTGCCCTTGACCAACTCGATAAGGTAATACAGCAGGTGGCCGCCGTCCAAGATGGGGATCGGCAGCAGGTTGATGATGCACAGGCTCAGCGACAGCAGGGCGAGGAACTGGATGAACCAATCCACGCCACGCTTGGCCGAAATATTGGCGACCCGGGCAATGGTGACCGGGCCGGAAACGTTCTGTAGCGAGGCTTTGCCGGTGACGATCCGGCCCATCATGGCCAGTGAATCGGCGGCCATCCTGCCGGTTTCCCGCACCGCCACCGTCACTGACTGCAGCGGGCCGAACTTGAGCAGGGTGTCATAGGCGGGGCTGTAGCTCTGGGCAAAGCCAGCGCCGATCTGCCAGGTGGGCTGGCCCTTGCCGTCCTTGCCCTGGCGCGGGGTGATCTCCAGCGCCAGGCGCTCGCCACCACGCAGCACCTCGATCATCGCCGGGCCACCGCGGCGGCCGAGGCTGCCCACTTCGCTGATGGCCTGCTCGACGCTGTCGATGCGCTGGCCGTCGATCGCCACGATCAGATCGCCGGGTTGCAGGTGACCTTCCGCAGCCGATCCCTTCACGATGTTGTCCACCAGCGGCGGCTGCAGCCACGCACGCCAGTACACGCCGGCCAGGATCGGAACCCGGCGTTCATCGAAGCCGGCCGGCAGCTGCGACAGCGGCAGGGTGCGCGAGCGCAGCTGGTCTGCGGGGTCCAGAACTTCAAGGGTCACATCGCGACGGTCCATCGCCGCCGCGGTCAGGGCCATGCTGGCCTCACCCAGGGTGATCACATCGCGGCCGTCCACGCTCAGCAGGCGATCGCCGCTGCCGAGCCCGGCCGTGGCGGCCATCCCGGTAGCGCGGCCGACGGTGGCGGAATAGTCCTGCTTGCCGATCACGAACATCGCCCACAGCAGCAGGATGCACAGCAGCAGGTTGGCGATCGGGCCCGCCGCCACGATGGCGATGCGCTGCCACACGGTCTTGTGGTTGAAGGCCTGGCCGCGCTCGTGCGGGTGGACCTCGACTTCGCGTTCGTCGAGGAATTTCACATAGCCGCCCAGCGGGATGGCGGCGATGGCGAACTCGGTGCCATGGCGGTCGCGGCGCGACCACAGCGGACGGCCGAAGCCGACCGAGAAGCGCAGCACCTTGACCCCGCACAGGCGCCCGACCCAGTAATGCCCGAATTCGTGGAAGGTGACCAGCAGCCCAAGGCTGACGATCATCCACCAGACCGATCCGATGAAGTCAGTCATGCAGGTTCACATTGGCGGACACGGGCGGCGGCGTCATACGGGATGGGTGCGCTGTTCAGGTGGCGGCGATGGCGTTCAGGGTCAGCTGGCGGGCCCGCTGGTCGGCGGACAACAGAACCTCAAGTGTATCGGCTGGTTCGGTCGGCAGTGTTGAAAGAGCGTTAGCAACCAGCGTCGGAATGGTCAGGAAGCCTATGCGGCCCTGAAGAAACGCTGAAACTGCCTCTTCGTTGGCGGCGTTCAGCACGGCCGGGGTGGTACCGCCGGCGCGCATCGCCTGCCATGCAAGGGCCAGGCACGGGAAGGCGTCGGTGTCGGGGGCCTCGAAATCCAACCGGCCCTGGCTCAGCAGATCCAGACCGGACACGCCCGATTCGATCCGTTGCGGCCAGCCCAGGCCCACCGCCAGAGTGGTACGCATATCCGGCAGGCCCATCTGCGCCAGCGTGGAGCCGTCAACGAACTCCACCAGCGAATGCACCAGGCTCTGCGGGTGCACCAGCACCTCGATGCGCTCGCCGGGGATGCCGAACAGGTGGTGGGCCTCGATCACTTCCAGGCCTTTGTTCATCAACGTCGCCGAATCGACCGAGATCTTCGGCCCCATCGACCACTTCGGGTGCGCCACGGCCTGGGCCGGGGTGACCTGCTGCAGTTCGGCGCGGCTGCGCCCGCGGAACGGTCCACCCGAGGCGGTCAGCAGGATGCGGCGCACGCCGGCACCGTCGAGGCTGGCATCACGTGAACGCAGGCACTGGAAGATCGCACTGTGCTCGCTGTCGATCGGGATGATCTCGGCGCCGGCACGCTCGGCGGTACGGGTCAGCAGTTCGCCGGCCAGTACCAGTGATTCCTTGTTGGCCAGCAGGATGCGCTTGCCGGCCGCGGCGGCGGCCAGGGTCGAGGACAGGCCGGCGGCGCCGACGATTGCGGCAACCACGGTGTCGCAGGCGTCGCTGGCGGCCAGCTGGTCCAGCGCGGCGTGGCCGGCGTGGGCCAGGGTGGCCAGGCCGGCATCGCGCAGGCCGTCACGCAGTTCGGCATACAGGGTTTCATCGGCGATCACCGCATGCGCGGGCCGGTGCTGCCGGCACAGGGCCAGCAACGCCTGTACCTGGCGGCCGGCGGCGAGCACGGTGGCCTGGTAACGCAGCGGATGGCGGGCGATCACGTCAAGCGTGGAGGCACCAATCGAACCGGTGGCGCCGAACACGGCGACCCGGCGCAGGTCTGCAGCAGCATCCATGGTCAGAACCCGAAGATTTCCTTGCCCAGTGCGAACACCGGGATGGCCGCCAGCACGCCGTCGACGCGGTCGAGCACGCCGCCGTGGCCGGGGATCAGGTGGCCTGAATCCTTGGCGCCGGCATGGCGCTTGATCAGGCTTTCAAACAGGTCGCCCAGTACCGAGGCGAACACGGCCACCACCGAGGTGACCAGCAGGCCCGGCAGGTGCGCGGCATCGATGCCGGCCAGCCAGCCCAGGCCGATGGCCACCGCAACGCCGGCGATCAGCCCACCGACGAGGCCTTCCCAGGTCTTGTTCGGGCTGATCCGCGGTGCCAGCTTGTGCTTGCCGAAGTGACGGCCAGCGAAGTAGGCGCCCGAATCAGCGGCCCAGACCAGCGCCAGCGCGGCCAGCAGCCACAGGTGGCCCTGGTGGCCCGGAGGGTCGCCGCCGGCATGGATCAGTACCAGCGCAGCCCACGCCGGCACGATCGCCAGGGTGCCGGCCAGCAGCTTGAGGATGCGCGCCGGACTGCCGGGCTGCGCGCCGAAGTTGAAGAAGCGCAGCCAGACCAGCGCGCCCAGCCACCAGGCCACGCCCACCAGGGTCGCGATCTGGAACAGCACCAGGGTGCCGGCATCGGCCCACACCAGCAGCACCATCAGCACCAGATTGAGGACCAGCAGCACGGTGCGGGCGAGGGTGTCTTCGACATCGGCCAGTTTCAGCCATTCCCACAGGCCGATCAGCAGCACGGCAGCTGCGGCGGCGGCCAGCCACTGCGTGGGCAGCAACAGGATCGCAGCAATGGCGACCGGCGCCATGATCAGCGCGGCGAGGACTCGGGTCTTGGTCATGGGCTGGACGTCTCGGTGGCCAGGGCGGCGATCTGGGCGCTGGTCAGGCCGAAGCGGCGCTCACGGCTGGCGTAGGCATCCAGCGCCAGCTGCAGCTGCGCGGCGTCGAAATCCGGCCACAGCACTTCGGTGAACCACAGCTCGGTATACGCCAGCTGCCACAGCAGGAAATTGCTGATGCGGGTATCGCCGCCGGTGCGGATGAACAGGTCCGGTGGCGGCAGGTCGGCCAGAGCCACCTGTCGCCCCAGCAGGGATTCGTCGATCTGCTCGGGAAGCAGGCGACCGGCGGCCACTTCAACGGCCAGTGCGCGCGCGGCACGGGCGATGTCCTGACGGCCACCATAGCTGGCGGCGATCGACAGGGTCAGGGCGCGGTTGTCGGCGGTGCGCTGTTCGGCCAGCTGCATGCGGCTGACCAGGGCAGCACCGAAGCGCTCGCGTTCGCCGATGAAGCGCACGCGCACGCCGCGCCGATGCAGCTCGTCCACTTCGCGATCAAGCGCGCCGAGGAACAGCTTCATCAACGCATCGACTTCTTCCTGCGGCCGGTCCCAGTTCTCGCTGGAGAACGCGAACAGGGTCAGCGCCGGAATGCCCAGTTCCAGGCAGCGCTCGATGGTGCGGTTGACCGCGCGCGCGCCGGCACGATGGCCGATCACGCGGGGGCGACGGCGTTGCTGTGCCCAACGCCCGTTGCCATCCATGATGATGGCAACGTGGCGCGGCAGGGCGGCCGGCAGGGGAGGCGGGACTGAAGGCATCGACTTCAGACCGACATCAGTTCCTTTTCCTTGTCGGCGACGACCTTATCGATGTCCTTGATGTTGGCGTCGGTCAACTTCTGGATATCGTCTTCGCCGCGCTTCTTCTCGTCTTCGCTGATGACCTTGTCCTTCAGCAGCTTGGCGACTTCCTTGTTCGCATCCTGGCGGATGTTGCGCACGGCGATCTTGGCGCCTTCGCCTTCCTTCTGTACCTGCTTGGCAAGTTCCTTGCGGCGCTCTTCGGTCGGCGGCGGCAGGTTGACGCGGATCGAGGTGCCGATGGTGTTCGGGGTCAGCTCGATGTTGTACAGGCCCTTCTCGATCTCCTTGATCATGCTCTTGTCGAAGGGCGTGACCAGCAGGGAGTGGGCGTCGGGGTTGGAAATGGACGCGACCTGGTTCAGCGGCGTGCTGGCGTTGCCGTAAGCATTGACCGTGACGCGGTCCAGCAGGGCCGGCGTTGCGCGACCGGTGCGGATCGAGGTGAGGGTGTGCTTAAGAGCGTCGATGCTCTTGGCCATGCGCGTCTGCGCGTTGTTCTTGATGTCGTTGAGCATCGCCAGGGTCCTGGATGTAACTGGAATCGGGCGATTATAGGCGAATACGGGACGCCGCCGGGCCTGAATCGGCCCGGAGGTCGCCTTGCGCTCAGCCTCAGGCCGGGTCGCGGCCCTGGACGAGGGTGCCGATGTTCTCGCCGTGCAGGATCTTCAGCAGTTCGCCCGGCTGGCCCATGTCGAACACGCGCATCGGCAGGTCGCTGTCGCGGGCCAGGGCGAAGGCGGCGGTATCCATCACTTCCAGGCCACGGCGGATCACTTCGTCGTAGCTCAGGCTGTCGAAGCGGACGGCGTCGCTGTACTTGTTCGGATCCTTGTCGTACACGCCGTCGACCTTGGTTGCCTTCAGCAGCAGGTCGGCACCGATCTCGATCGCGCGCAGGGCAGCGCCCGAGTCGGTGGTGAAGAACGGGCTGCCGACGCCAGCGGCGAAGATCACCAGGCGGCCCTTTTCCAGATGGCGGATGGCGCGGCGGCGGATGTAGTCCTCGCACACGTCGTTGATCTTGATCGCGCTCATCACGCGGGCCTTGGCGCCCACTTTTTCCAGCGCATCCTGCATGGCCAGCGCGTTGATGACCGTGGCCAGCATGCCCATCTGGTCGCCGGTAACGCGGTCCATGCCGCCAGCGGCCAGGCCTGCACCGCGGAAGATGTTGCCACCGCCGATGACCAGGGCGACTTCGGCGCCGGCCTGCTGGGCCTCGACGACTTCACGGGCCAGGCGATTGATGATCTTGGGGTCGATGCCGTAGTCCTCATCTCCCATCAGCGCCTCCCCGGAAAGTTTCAACAGGATGCGGCGATAGGCGAGCTTGGACATAGGGACCTCGGGTGCGTGGAAATCGCGGGCGATTCTACGCGCAAGCGGCGCGCGGCCAAAGCGTTTTGTGCACTGCGGCGCAAAATACCGGTGGGCCCCGTACAGCCGGGGCGCACCATTCAGCCAAGCTCGGCGCCTGCGGTGGCGGACGGTTCATCATGCCCCAGTTCGCCGGGAGAACGCGCGATGACCCGGTTGCGGCCCAGGTTCTTGGAGCGGTAGAGCACGTCGTCGGCGGCGCGCAGCAGGTCCTGCACGCCGGCAAAACGCTCGTAGCCGCCCTGGGTGGCTACGCCGGCCGAGAAGGTGATGAACAGCGGGCCGCCTTCCAGTTCCGCCATCGGGGTGGCGACGATGTTGGCCAGCACCCGGCGGATCACGTCCAGGGCCACCGATTCGCTGGTATTGGGCAGCAGCGCGACAAACTCCTCGCCGCCGAAGCGGGCCACGGTGTCACTGTTGCGCAGCTGCCCCTGCAGTTTGCCGGCAAAGGCGCGCAGCACCTCGTCGCCGGTCAGGTGGCCATGCGCATCGTTGATCTTCTTGAAATCGTCCAGGTCGATGAAGGCCACCGACAACGGCCAGCCATGGCGGCCGGCGCGCAGGAATTCCTGTTCAAGCACGGCTTCGAGCTGGCGGCGGTTGAGGACGCCGGTCAAGGCATCGCGATGGGCCTGGTCGGCCAGGCGCTTGGCCCGCGCCTCGAATTCATCGGCGCGACGGCGCGCCTGGTCGGCATCCTGCAGTTCGCGCAGGTTGCGCAGGGTGGCCAGCTCCTGGGCGTGGTCGATCAGCTCGCGCACGCGGGCCGGCGAATTCAGGCCGTTCTCGAACAGGCTGGCGATGTCCGGCAGCGCTTCGCTGATCCGCGCCAGGACCTGGTCGAAGCGGGCGCTGTCCATCTGCAGGCGGTCGTGGACCTGCTGCAGGGCGCGCTCGCGGGCGGCATCGGCGTCTTCATCCAGCCAGATGTCGGCAACGGCGCCAGACAGCTGTACGCAGGCCTGGAACGGATTCTCGGCGGTAGCTTCGTCTTCGCTGTGGCGGATGCTGTCGACCAGGTAGCGCGGCAGGCCCCACTCCTCGGCTACCCAGGCACCGACATCGGCGTGGCTGCAGCCGAGTTCCTGGCGCTCGCGCGCGATCAGGTCGGGGTTGTCGCGCGCTTCGCGCAGCAGCGGCAGGTAGCGTTCGGATTCGGCCTGGGCCAGGCACAGCACGCCCATGTCCTGCAGCAGTCCGGCCAGCATCAGCTCCTCCAGCCGGCGCAGGCCACGGGCCTGGCCAAGCTGGCTGGCGGCCAGCGCGCTGAGGATGCTGCGCTTCCAGGCGCGTTGGCGCAGGTCGTGGTCGGCGCCGCCTTTGCCGGTCAGGCCCTGGGTGACAGTGAAGCCCAGGGCGAGGCTGATCGTAGCGTTCAGCCCGAGCATGGTCAGCGCCTGGCCGAGGTTCTCGATCCGGCGCCGGCTGGCGTACAGCGGCGAATTGGCGATACGCAGCATGCGGGCACTCAACGCCATGTCGATGGCGATGATGTCCGCAGCGGTTGCGATGTCCGCTTCCGGATCCTGGGCCAGTTCGATGATGCGCAGGGCAATACCGGGCGGCGAGGGGAGGTTGCGGCAAAGCGCCAGTGCAGCTGTCAGCTCGGGAGGCATGTCGGGTCGTTCAATTCCATTAGGACAAGAATACCTAGGAATGCATCACAGTCCGCGACTTTCGTTCCTGTTATGTGACTGCAGGTTCCCTATGCCGAGTATCGGCTTGATTCGCACGCAACGCAAAGACCCTTGGTTCCGGTGTGCGCACCAACGGTGCGCACCCACGGAATGGGCACCACATGCAGCGCACCAACGGTGCGCACCCGCAGAAAGGGCGCCCACCGCGGCGGCAGGCATAAAAAAAGAGCCGCGGTTTCCCGCGGCTCCTTCTGGTTTCATCACAGCCGTGAGGCTGGAATCAGACCTGCATCGCCTTGGCAACTTCGGCGGCGTAGTCTTCCACCACCTTCTCGATGCCTTCGCCAACGACCAGCAGCTGGAAGCCAGCCACGTCGGCGCCGGCAGCCTTGACCACCTGCTCGACGGTCTTGTCGCCGTCCAGCACGTAGCTCTGGCCGTACAGGGTCACTTCGCTGACGATCTTGTTGATCTTGCCGCTGATGATCTTTTCCAGGATGTCGGCCGGCTTGGACTTGTCCTTCTCGGACATCTTGGCCAGTTCGATTTCCTTTTCCTTTTCCACGAACTCGGCCGGCACATCGGCAGCCTTGTTGTGCGGCGGCTTCAGCGCAGCCACGTGCATGGCCAGGCCGCGAGCCAGTTCGGCGTCGCCACCGATCAGGTCGACCAGCACGCCGACCTTGCCGTTGGTGTGGACGTAGGAACCCACGTTGCCGGTGGTGTCCAGCTTCACCAGGCGACGGATCTGGATGTTTTCACCCAGGGTCTGCACGGCGGTCGCGCGGGTTTCTTCGACGGTCTGGCCGGTCGGCAGGGTGGCCGACTTCAGGGCTTCCACGTCGGTGGCGCCCGATGCCAGGGCAGCGGCAGCGACGGAATCAACGAAGTTCTTGAAGTTGATGTCGTTGGCGACGAAGTCGGTTTCCGAGTTGATCTCGACCAGCACGGCCTTGCCGCCGTCCTGGGCCAGGCCCAGACGACCTTCGGCGGCCACGCGGTCAGCCTTCTTGTCGGCCTTGGCAGCGCCGGACTTGCGCAGCGCTTCAGCAGCGGCGTCGATGTTGCCGCCGGCCTCGGTGAGCGCCTTCTTGCATTCCATCATGCCGGCGCCGGTGCGCTCGCGCAGTTCCTTGACCAGGGAAGCAGTGATTTCCACGGGATTACCTCACGAAAGAAAGGGGTTGGGCCGGCATGGTGGCCGGCCCGTGTGACAGTTTCCTGTCGTCGCGCCATCGGCTGCGGACAGGAAAGGTGGGCGCAATGCGCCCACCGGGGCCTGGATCAGGCCTGGGCTTCGCCCTTGTCGGCAGCAGCCTTCTTGGCCGGAGCGCGGCGAGCCGGCTTGCCTTCTTCGGCAGCAGCGTCGGCGAACTCTTCTTCACGGACGGTGGCAGCGTGCGGTGCAGCAGCCTTGCCTTCCAGCACGGCGTCAGCAGCAGCGCGTGCGTACAGCTGCACGGCACGGATGGCGTCGTCGTTGCCCGGGATCGCGTAATCCACCAGTTCCGGGTTGTAGTTGGTATCAACCACGGCGATCACCGGGATGCCGAGCTTCTTGGCTTCCTTGATGGCGATGTCTTCGTGGCCGATATCGATGACGAAGATCGCGTCCGGCAGACGGTTCATGTCCTTGATGCCGCCCAGCGAGGCTTCCAGCTTGTCGCGCTCGCGACGCAGGCCCAGCACTTCGTGCTTGACCAGCTTCTCGAAGGTGCCGTCGGACTCGCCGGCTTCCAGTTCCTTCAGGCGGGCAACCGACTGCTTGACGGTACGGAAGTTGGTCAGGGTGCCGCCCAGCCAACGCTGGTTCATGAACGGCATGCCGCAACGCTCGGCTTCTTCGCGGATCGACTCACGCGCGCTGCGCTTGGTGCCCAGGAACAGGATGGTGCCGCGCTTCTGGGCAACCGACGAGATGAAGTTCATCGCATCGTTGAACAGCGGGACGGTCTTTTCCAGGTTGATGATGTGGATCTTGCCGCGGGCGCCGAAGATGTACGGAGCCATTTTCGGGTTCCAGTAGCGGGTCTGGTGGCCGAAGTGGACGCCGGCTTCCAGCATCTGACGCATGGTGACCTGGGGCATTGCAGAACTCCTGATGGGGAACCGGCGAATCCGCCCGCGGGATAGGTATGCGGGACGCGTGGAAGCGCTGATGGTTCCGGGGTTGGGCTTCCCTGTTGCCTCCGTGGCCGAACTCCTTGCGGAGCACCCCGGCACGGATGGGGGCAGCAGGTGTGGATTCACCGGTGACGTCCGGTGTGGACGGCGTCCCGCGCACAGGGCGGCAGGACATCCCGGGGATTATAGCCCGCCTGGCTGGCGCGCTGCAATTGCGGGCGTCGGTGCGGCCAGGATCACCTCTGCGCCGTCCTGCAGGCGGGCGTGGAACCGGCCGCCGGCATAGCCATCGGCGCGCGGCGGCAGCTGCCACTGGCGCTGGCGCGCCGCCAATATGTAGCCGGCTAGGCCCGGCAGCAGCAGGCTGCGGTGGCCGCCAGCCGTCTCATAGGCTAGATCGCTCAGGCGCGCGTGCCCGGTGCCACCGTTCAGCAGTCGCAGCATGAACTGCGACCCGTTGACCACCACCTCTGCCTGCAGGGAAGGGGCCGCCGTGCGGGCCGGTTCACCGCGGAACAGGGGCAGTGAATAACGCGGCATGGCCGGTTCTGCCGGTGCCAGGATGATACGGAATGCCTGTTCGGCGGCCACCGGCGCGGATGACGCCGGCAGCAGCCAGACGCGCTGGCGCGCCCCGGCAGGCAGGTCCAGCAGGGTCGGGCTGGCCAGCACCTGCGCGCTGCGTTGCAGGTGTTCGGCATCGGGTTGCTGGTCCCACGCCCAGACCTGCACCTGGCCGCGCCAATGCCCAGGGCCGGGATTGTGCAGCCACAGCTCGGACCGCCCCTGTGCGGCCGGCAGGCGCAGGGTGGTCGGCATCAGATCCAGCGCCTGCACGGGCATGGGCAGCAGTGCCAGCAACAGGGGCAGCAGCCGGTGCATCAGTAGTAGGTGGTGGGCGGTTCGGAAGTCGCACGCCCTTGCTCGTCCTGCGCTGGCGGGGCCAGTTCACGGATCTGTGGCGGCAGGTGCAGGGTGTCGCTGTGCTG
Organism: Stenotrophomonas sp. G106K1; assembly: GCF_037969685.1. Lineage (NCBI taxonomy): Bacteria > Pseudomonadati > Pseudomonadota > Gammaproteobacteria > Lysobacterales > Lysobacteraceae > Stenotrophomonas > Stenotrophomonas sp. G106K1. The sequence continues at coordinate 120,899 of NZ_JBBPFR010000001.1, forward strand.
CTGTGGCACCGGACAACGGGGGCCGCCCTCCGTGCCGGCGCAGCCGTCAACCACGGTCAGGCGGATCTGCAACGGGGCGGGCGCCGGGTCGGCCCACGCTGTCGTGCTGGCAATGGACATCGCTCCGATCAGTACTGCCCGAACCACCTGCCATCCACCCTGTTGTCGACTTGATGCGCGGTATCGGCCGACATGGGCGATTCTGTAGTGCGGGCGTCACTCAGTAGGTGATCGTCACCTGTACCAGGTCGTTGTAGGTGCCGGCCGGTGGTTGGCCACTCACCGGCGGTACCCGGCCATAGATGGTCAACGGTTGCGCGCTGCCAGTGCCGACGCCGCTGAAGGTGTCCACGGTGAGCGTATTGCCCCAGCGCTGGCTGCGCGCAGCATCGCGGTACAGCTCATAGGTCAGGTAATAGTTGTTGCTGCCGATGGTGGTGCGCATGCGCCGGGTACTGCTCAGGGCAGGGTTGTTCTGGCCGTTGTCGAGGCTGACCTGGAATGCGGTGCGCTTGAGGCAGGTCAGGGTGAGGGTGGCGGTCTGGTCGATGTTGGCGGGAATGCCGCCGGTGACGTTGCCGAAATTCATGGTGGTGGTTAAGTAGCTGCCGCATTGCGGCAGCACGGTGGCAGTGGCATTGAAGGTGAAGGCATTGCTGGCGGTGTTGGTGCCGGTAGCGCCGCCATTGCAGGTGGCCGGCACGGTGGCGGTGCCCAGCAGCACCTCGTTCCAGGCCCAGGTGAGCACCACGCTGGCACCGGTGAAGGTGCTGCTGTAGTTGCCGGAGGCCAGTACCTGGTTGGCCGGGATCTGTGCGAACAACTGCGTGGTACGGCTGCCGGAGCCGCCGATCAGCGGCACGTTGTAGGTCATCGTCAGTTCCTGTGCGGGCGGTGTGCCGCGCGGTGCCAGGCCGGTGACTTCGCTGTAGTTGGCGACGTTGTAGATCTGGAAATTGAGCGGATCACTGCTGCCGTTGACCATTGTCCGCCACGGCGAAGTGCTGGTGCCGCCGGTGCCATTGCCCAGGCCGATGCAGACGCGGATGCCGGTGGTGGCGATCAGGCTGAGCGCGGCGGTGGAGCAGTTCACGGTGATGTTCAAGGTGCCGGGGGTGGCACCTGCAGCGCCGCTGCTGACGTTGCCGAAGGGCAGCAGCGCGTCGGCGGTGGCGGTGCAGGTGGCGGCCGCGCGCGTCGGTGCACTGGCGATCAGGCCTGCAAGCAGCAGTAGGCCGAGCAGCAGCGGGCGCAGGCTCACGGCGCCACCTCCGGCACGCATTGCAGGGGCGCCGGACGAGGCCGTGCACCCGCGGCGACCACCTGCGGCGATGCCGGTACCCGCGTGCGGCACTGCCCCCTGCTGGTGGTGATGTACAGCACGGTGCCAGCGGCCACGTCTTCCAGGTACAGCAGTCCGTCGTAACCGACTGATGCCTGGCGCCCATCCGGCAGCTGCACCTCGCTGCCCGCTTCCAGCGGCTGCCCCGCCATGTCCTGCACGGTGAGGGTCAGCGACGGCCGCGAACGCAGGTTGAAGGTCAGGCCGGTGCCGGCACGCTGGCGCGGTGTTACCCAGTCCTCGATGCGATCAGCGCGCATGTCCGCTGGCAGATCCAGAGTATCGATGGATACGCGGTTGCGCTGCCAGGACAGCAGCGGGCTGATCAGCAGCAGTCCACGATCGTCGGTGACACCGATCAGCCGGTTCTCAAGCCGCACTGGAACACCACCAATGCCATTCGTGCTGACCACCGCGAAGGCATCGGCGACTTCGCGGGCGGCGAAAGTGTGCCCGGCCATCCACACCAGGCTGCCGCTGGCGCTGCCATAGGCGTAGTTGAGACCGGCCTGACGCGAGGCACCGAAAGCGTAGCGACCGACATCGTTGAGGATGCCGACTTCGGCCAGGCCGCCGCTGCCGTCGTCGCCGTGGCGGACCTGTGCGCGCCAACCGATGCCCCCGGCACTGCCGTCACCCGGAACTGGCTGGGTGACATCGGCGACCCAGCTCTGGCGGTCGCCGTTGCGCTGGCTGGACAGACTGGCCTGGCGGTTGTTGCCCAGGCTTGCGGTCAGTGACAGGTAGACACTGCGGTCATCGCTGTTGTCCATGTTCTGGTTGACCGACAGGTAGGCCGACCAGCGCTGGCTCCAGCTGCGTGACCAGAACAGGCTGGCATAGCGGTTGTCCTCGCCATCGGGGTAGCGCAGGCGCAGGTAACTGGCACTCAGGGAGCCCAGGCGCAGCAGGTCCAGGCCGACCGTGGCCTGCTCGCTGATGCTGGGCGGCAGGTTGGCCTGCAGCGCGCCCAGGTCGCGGTAGTCGCCGTGGTTGCGAACGCTGCGCAGATTGACGTTGAAGCGGCGGTTGTTCCAGCTGTACCCCAGCGCCCACTGGCCGCCCTGCAGTCCCTGGTAGCGGCTGTGGGCATACGCGGCATTGAACACGCCCGCACCGCCCAGCAGCCACCAGCCGCCCACGCCGGCCTGTGCCAGGCCGCCGCCGCCTTCGGCGTGTGCTTCGCCGGTGAACGTGTCGCTGACGCCGCCGCGCCAGCTGGCGCTTGCCACGGTACGGTCGTCGTAGGCTAAGGAGCGCTCGCCGAACTGCTCGCGCAGCCGGCCGATGCCGAGCGACCAGTCCGACAGGCCCTTGGCCAGCAGCTGCTGGGTGCCGTAGAAGCTGAAATCCAGGGTCTGCATGCGGCCGAACGCATCGGTGACCACGACCTGCGCGCTGCCGTTGCCGCTGATGCCCGGTTGCGCCGTCAGCTGGAATGGTCCGACCGGCACCTGGCCGCTGTACTGGCGCAGGCCATCGACATACAGCTCGACCGTGGATGGCACCACCGCCTGGCCGAGGAAGGCCGGGGTCGGGGTGAGTACACGGTACGGCTGCAGTCCGTAATTGCGCCCGATCTGCAGGCCACCCAGCCGTACCGGCCGGCTCCAGTCGACGAAGCCGCTGTAGAAATCGCCCACCTCCAGGGTCAGCGCCCTTTCCGGGAAATCCAGGGTCCAGCGCGTGTCCAGGCGTACGCTGTCGCCGCGCCAGTGGTGGTCTCCGGTCTGGTAGCGACGGCTGACTGCGGTGTTCTCGAAGGTGCCGGTACCCATGCCGAACACCCGCAGTTCCGAGCTCAGGGTCAGATTGCCGAGGCTGTCGACGCGGCTGCCGTACAGGTCGTAATTGAGCAGGACGCCGGGCGAGGCGCTGCCGCGGGATGCGCGGGCCTGCGGGCGGCTGAGTACGGTCGTGGGCAGGGTCAACTGCTCCAGTGGCACGTCCAGCGCGAGGGTCTGCAGGTGCGCGTCATAACGCACCACCGCGCCGCTGATCTGGTCCAGATACACCGGGGCATCGCCGCTGGCGTTGAAGCCAAGCTGGCGCAGGATTTCGGGGCTGGCCTGCAGGCGGCCACGATTGTCGGTGAAGGGCAGCAGGCCGCATGGCGTGCTGTTGAGGGTCACGTCCAGGTACAGCGTCTGGTTGGCCGTGAGTGGGGTCGGTGGCGGCAACAGGGCATCGGCGGAGACCCCGGAGACATCGGCTGCGTGAGCCGCCGGGGACAGGGCTGCACCGAGCGCTGCGCTCATCAGCGCCTCAGCGAGCCGGTGGTGGCGGCAGCGACGTCTGTTCCGACTCGCCATTGAGCTTGGCCGTGATCTGGTCGTTGTCGCGGTCGATCGCCGTGCGCTCCAGGGGCCAGCGCATGACCTGACCGGGCAGCACGTAGCCCAGCAGGCCGGGATGGACGATGCGCGGCCGCTCCGGACTGCCCAGGGCAAGGTCGGCAATCTGCGCGTAGCTGTTGCCGGTATTGCCTACTTCCACACCGTTGCGACCGTCGTCCAGCCGGACCAGGCGGGCGTGCAGCTGGGGCGCCAGCCGGCTGCCGGCGCCGGGTTGCACGAATACCGGGATGGAATAGCGCAGCACGAACTGCATGCCTTCGCTGCGCGTGGCCAGATCGGGCACCTCATCGACGATCAGCCGGTAGTACTGCTGTTCGGCCGGTGCGTCGGTCACCGCGCGCATGACCCGCACCAGCTGCTGCTGGCCGGCGGCCAGTTCCTGCATCGGTGGCGTGGCCAGCAGATCCTCGGTGGGCAGCAACTGCTCCTTCCCGTCATGTTGTACCCAACGGAACACCCGCACCTGCAGCTTCACTGGTGAGGTGCCGCTGTTGGTCAGCCACAGTTCGCCAGCGCGCTGGCGCGCTTCCAGCTGCAGGCTGGTGGGTGCGACCTGCAGGCTGGTCGCCGGGACCTCGGCGGCCACCAGCAGGCCAAAGACGAGCAGCGCCACGCCGGTGGCGCGCCACGGGCGGGATCCGGCCATGCGGGCGTGCTCCATCAATAGGTGATCGTGGCGGTAACGGTATCCAGGTAGTTGCCGGTAGCAGCGTTGGCCGTGCTCAGGTTGAGGATCTGGCCGTAGACGATGTACGGCACCGCCAGCCCGGTGCCGATACCGGCCTGGGTGTTGGTGCCGGTGGTGGCGCCCCAGACCAGGGTGTGTGCGGCATCCTGGTAGAGCTGGTAGCCCACGTAGTTGTTCGCGGTCACTGCGGCGTTGGTGTTCTTCATCCGCCGCGTGGTGACGTCATTGGCCGTGCCGGCATTGGCGCCGGCATTCAGCGCGATGGTGTACGGGGTCAGCGCCGAACACTGCGCGGTCACGGTGCCCTGGCCCAGGGTGGGGGTGGCGGTGGTGGAGGCGGTGGTACCGAAGTCGACGTTGGTGGCCGCAGCGGCAGTGATGGTGCAGGCCTTGGTGACCACCAGGGTGACGTTGAACGTGGTGGTGTCGGCGGCGGCCGCCGGGCCGGCCAGCAACAGGGCCAGGGCCCAGGCCAAAGGGGAACGAGCTGCGGATCGCATGGACAACCTCCCTGACCCGAAGGTCCGTTGAACAGGGCGAGAACGGCACGTTCGGCGCCGTTTTGACGACAGTGGGGCCAGCGTAGGCACCGCAAGTGTCTGTATTGCGTGAGAATCAGGGATTCGAAAGGGTGTGGACCATCACGCTTTCACATTCCTTGCCGGATCCGTGCATGGCCCGGATCGCCAGTTGGGTGGCGTTCGTTCAGATTGCGGCCGGATCGGCGATAATGGGAGCCATGAGCGTGAATATCAAAACCCCGCAGGAAATCGAGATGATGCGCATCGCCGGCCGCCTGGCCAGCGAAGTGCTCGACATCGTCACCCCCCACGTCAAGCCCGGTGTCACGACCGAGGAACTGGACCGCATCTGCCACGACCACATCGTGAACGTGCAGGGCGCCATTCCGGCCAACGTCGGCTACCGCGGCTTCCCCAAGACCGTGTGCACCTCGGTCAACAATGTCATCTGCCACGGCATTCCCAGCGAAGGGAAGGTCCTCAAGGATGGCGACATCATCAATATCGACGTCACCGTCATCAAGGACGGCTGGCATGGCGACACCAGCCGCATGTATTTCGTCGGCACCCCGTCGGTGATGGCCAAGCGCTTGGTCGACGCCACCTATGAAGCGATGTGGCGCGGCATCCGCGCGGTGCGTCCGGGTGCAACCCTGGGCGACGTCGGCCACGCGATCCAGAGCTATGCCGAAGGCGAGCGTTTCAGCGTGGTGCGCGAGTACTGCGGCCATGGCATCGGCAAGGTCTACCACGATGAACCGCAGGTGGTGCATTACGGCCGTCCGGGCCAGGGCCTGGTGCTGCAGCCGGGCATGACCTTCACCATCGAGCCGATGATCAACGAGGGCACCCGCTACAACAAGGTACTGCCCGATGGCTGGACCGTGGTGACCAAGGACCGCAAGCTGTCGGCGCAGTGGGAGCACATGATCGCGGTCACCGAGACCGGCGTGGACGTGCTGACCCTGTCGCCGGGCGAGTCGCAGGTCTCCTGAGGATGCTGCCGGCGAGTTCGCTGCTGGACACGCCGGCCGCGTCGCTCAACGACCCGGATTGGGCTGCTGCCGCGCGCGATGCGCTGCAGCAGGCCGACACGCGCCTGTACCGCCGCTTCGACCAGGGCGACAACATCGAGCGCCTGCTGGCGTTGCGCGCGCGCGCGGCCGATCACCTGATCCGCCATGCCTGGCAGCGCTGCCTGCCGGCCGACAGTGGCCTGTCGTTGTTCGCAGTGGGTGGCTATGGGCGTGGTGAACTGTTCCCGCGTTCGGACATCGACCTGCTGGTGTTCGGCGATCCGCAGGCGCAGCTGGCCCACGAAGAGTCGCTCGCGCGGCTGTTCGCGCTGCTGTGGGACTGCGGCCTGGCGGTCAGTCACGCGGTGCGTTCGGCCACTCAATGCAGCGAGGCCGCTGCCGACCAGACTGTGCTGACGGCGTTGATCGAAGCGCGCCCACTGATGGCCGATGAGGCGGCGCGGCGTGCGCTGCGTGCGGCGGTGGATGACCGCGAACTGTGGCCGCCACGTGCGTTTTTCCTGGCCAAGCTCGAGGAGCTGCGCAACCGTCACCAGCGCTTCGGTGACACTGCCGACAACCTGGAGCCGGACCTGAAAGATGGCCCCGGCGGCCTGCGTGACCTCAACACGCTGGGCTGGATGGCGCTGCGTGCGTTTGGTGTGCGCGATCTGGAAGCGCTGGTCGGCCTGGGCCACCTGGGCGCTGACGAGGCCGCTGCGCTGAAGCGTGAACGCGCGGTGCTGGCACGACTTCGCTTCGGCCTGCATCTGGTGGCGCGACGCCCGGAAGAGCGCCTGCGCTTCGATTACCAGAAGACCCTGGCCGCGCGCCTGGGCTTTGAAGACGACGCCGAAAGCCTGGGCGTCGAGAAGATGATGCAGGGCTTCTACCGCGCCGCTTCGGTGGTGCGGCGGATCAGCGACCGTCTGCTGCAGCGTTTCGAAGAACAGTTCGATGGCGAGGCACAGCCCGAGCCGCTGACCGTGGGGTTCGCTCTGCGCCGCGGCTATCTGGCGGCCAACGATGCCGACTGGCCGAACGCGGACATCGGCCAGGTCTTCGCGCTGTTCGCCAGCTGGGCCAACAATCCACAGATCCGCGGCCTGCATTCGTTGACCGCGCGCGCGCTGGCCGAATCGCTGCCGCTACTGCCTGCCTATGACCAGGCAGACCCTGACGCGCGCGAACAGTTCATGGCCCTGCTGCGTGGCCAGCGCCCGGTCGACACGCTTTCGCGCATGGCGCGGCTGGGCGTGCTCGGGCAGTGGATTCCCGCGTTCGCCCAGGTCAGCGGGCGCATGCAGTTCGACCTGTTCCATGTCTACACCGTCGACCAGCACACGCTGATGGTCCTGCGCAACATGGGGCTGTTTGCCAGCAGTCGCGCCGACGAACGTTTCTCGATCGCCCATGAAGTCTGGCCGCGCCTGCGCAAGCCCGAACTGCTGCTGCTGGCCGGCCTGTTCCACGACATCGCCAAGGGGCGCGGCGGCGATCATTCCGAACTGGGCGCGGTCGATGCACGGGCGTTCTGCCACGCGCAGGGGCTGAGTGGTTCGGATACCGAACTGGTGGCCTGGCTGGTCGAACAGCACCTGCGGATGTCGGTGACCGCGCAGAAGCAGGACATCGCCGATGCGGACGTGATCCATCGTTTTGCGTCCCTGGTCGGCAGCCGCGACCGCCTCGATTACCTCTATCTGCTGACCTGCGCCGACATCGCCGGCACCAGCCCGAAACTGTGGAACGCGTGGAAGGACCGGCTGCTGGCCGATCTGTACTTCGCTACCCGGCGCGCGCTGCGCGAGGGCCTGGAGCACCCGGTGCCGGCCGCCGAGCGTGTGGCCGAAGCGCGCGACAGCGTGCGTGCACTGGTGCGCGAACAGGGCTACGACGATGCCACCATCGACCGCCAGTTCGCGGTGATGCCCGACGAAGGCTTCATCCGCCTGCGCCCGGAACAGCTGGCCTGGCAGGCCGCCGCGCTGGTGCCGATCAAGCAGGGCCAGACCCTGGTGAAGGTTCGCCGGATCAGCGTCGACGACCCGGCATTGGAAGTGTTCGTGCACTCGCCGGACCGTGATGGCCTGTTCGCCGCGATCGTGATGACCCTGGACCGCAAGGGCTACGGCATCCACCGCGCGCGCGTGCTGGATGGTCCGGCCGACACGATTTTCGATAATTTTGAAGTGAGCCCGGCCGATACGTTTGCCGATGGCAGCAGCGCCAACCTGGAAGCGGCGCTGCGCGAGGCGCTCAGTGGCGATTTGACGCGGCTGCGTCCCTCGCGCCGGGTGGTGCCGCGCCAGCTGCGCCATTTCCGTTTTGCTCCGCGCATCGAGTTCCGCGATGAACCCGGCGCAACCCGTTTCTCCTTGGTCGCACCCGACCGCCCCGGCCTGCTGGCCGACGTGGCGTTCGTGCTGCGCAACCAGGGACTGCGCGTGCAGGACGCGCGTATTGCCACATTCGGCGAACGCGCCGAAGACACCTTCGTGATCAGTGACGAACACGACCTCCCCCTGACTGAATCCGCCCGGCAGCAGCTGCATGACGCAATGCTGGCCTGCCTGGACCCTGATCGAAACGCCGGAGACCCCGCCTGATGGCCACCAAGCCTGTGAAGAAGACTGTCGCGACCGCCAAGAGCGCAGCAGCCAAAAAGACCGCTGCCGCTGAGCCGGTTGCGAAGAAGACTGCCGCGCCGAAGAAGGCTGCGGTGAAGAAGGCCCCGGCGAAGAAGGCCTCGGCCAAGACCGTAGAGGCCGCGCGTGCCGAGAACATCGCACGCAAGTCGCTGCGCAAGCCGGCCGGCCCGGGCGTGGAAGAACTGAAGTTCGGCATCGAAAGCGCCTTCGAGCGCCGCGCCACGCTGACCCTGCACGAACTGGAAGGCTCGACCCGTCCGCTGGTCAACCGCGTGATCGATGGCCTGGAAAGCGGCGAATTCCGCGTCGCCGAGCCGGACGGCCATGGTGGCTGGAAGGTCAACGAATGGCTGAAAAAGGCCGTGCTGCTGTATTTCCGCGTCAACGACATGGCCGTGGTTGATGCACGCCCGGCACCGTTCTGGGACAAGGTCGAATCGCGCTTTGCCGGCTATGACGAGGCGAAATTCCGCCGCGGCGGCGTGCGTGTTGTGCCGGGTGCGATTGCCCGTCGCGGCACGTACTTCGGCAAGGACGTGGTGCTGATGCCGAGCTTCACCAACATCGGTGCCTACGTCGGCGAAGGCACCATGGTCGACACCTGGGCCACCGTCGGTTCCTGCGCGCAGATCGGCCAGCACTGCCACCTGTCCGGTGGTGCCGGCATCGGCGGCGTGCTCGAGCCGCTGCAGGCCAGCCCGACCATCATCGAAGACCATTGCTTCATCGGTGCGCGTTCGGAAGTGGTGGAAGGCGTGGTCGTCGGCCATCACAGCGTGATCGGCATGGGCGTGTTCCTCAGCCAGAGCACCCGCATCTACAACCGCGCCACCGGCGAAATCAGCTACGGCTACATCCCGCCGTACAGCGTGGTGGTGTCCGGCTCGCTGCCGAGCAAGGATGGTACCCACTCGCTGTACTGCGCGGTGATCGTCAAGCAGGTCGATGCCCGCACCCGCAGCAAGACCAGCGTCAACGACCTGCTGCGCGGCCTGGCCGACTGACGGAGCCGCACGCATGAGCACCACCGTCTACGGTCTGAAGAACTGCGATACCTGCAAGAAGGCGACGAAGTGGCTGGACCGTTTCGGCGTGCCGTACACCTTCGTCGACTACCGCGACAACACGCCCAGCCCGGAAACACTGTTGGAATGGGCCGCCCAGCTGGGTGGCCTGGCGGCGATGGTCAACAGGTCCTCCACCACCTGGCGGCAGCTGCCGGACAACCGCAAGGCCGCCGATTCGGAGGCGGAGTGGAAGCTGCTGCTGCGCGAGTACCCGCAGCTGATCAAGCGTCCGCTGGTGGTGACTGCCGACGGCAAGGTCAGCCAGGGTTTCAGCGACAACGGCTTCAAGGCGCGCTTCGGCGTGGGCGGCGCGTGAGCGCCGTCCTCGACCTGGCCTGCGATCTGATTGCTCGGCCGTCGGTGACCCCGGACGATGCTGGCTGCCAGGCGCTGATCGGCGAACGTCTGCAGGCTGCGGGTTTCGCCTGTGAGCACCTGCGGCTGGGCGAGGTCGACAACCTGTGGGCCACCCACGGCAGCGGCGCACCGGTGCTGGTCCTGCTGGGCCACACCGACGTGGTGCCGCCGGGCCCGCGTGAGGCATGGCAGAGCGATCCGTTCGCACCGCAGATCCGCGATGGCGTGCTGTACGGTCGCGGCACCGCGGACATGAAGGGCAGCGTGGCCGCGTTCGTGATCGCTGCCGAACAGTTCGTCGCGGCGCATCCGCAGCACACCGGCACGCTGGCGGTGCTGTTGACCAGTGACGAAGAGGGCGATGCCATCGACGGCGTGCGCCATGTCGCACGGCTGTTCGCCGAACGCGGCCAGCGTATTGACTGGTGCATCACCGGCGAGCCGTCGTCCACCACCACGCTGGGTGACCTGCTGCGCGTTGGACGGCGTGGCAGCCTGTCGGCCAAGCTGCGCGTGCAGGGTGTGCAGGGCCACGTGGCCTATCCGGACAAGGCGCGCAACCCGATCCATCTTGCCGCGCCGATGCTGGCCGAACTGAGCGCACGGCGCTGGGACGAGGGCTATGAGAGCTTCCCGTCGACCAGCCTGCAGATCTCCAACATCCATGCCGGTACCGGCGCCAACAACGTGATTCCCGGTGAGCTGGAGGTGGATTTCAACATCCGCTACAACCCGCATTGGGATGCACCGAAGCTGGAGGCGGAGATCACCGCGCTGCTGGAGCGTCATGGCCTGCAGTACACGCTGAAGTGGCACCGCAGCGGCGAGCCGTTCTACACCCCGGAAGGGACATTGCGCGCAACAGCGCGCGCGGTGCTGGCCGAGCACGCCGGACGCGCGCCGGAAGAGAGCACCGGTGGTGGCACCTCCGATGCGCGCTTCATCGCGCCCCTGGGTGCACAGTGCATCGAAGTCGGCCCGGTCAACGCCAGCATCCACCAGGTCGATGAAAACGTGCGCGTGGACGAGCTGGAAGCGCTGCCGGGCCTGTACCAGCGACTGGTTGAACGCCTGCTGGTGTAGCGCCCGTCTGCCGGATTATGTGGATCCGCCGGGCATGGCCCGGCGCTACTCCGAGAACTGGAAGAACGGCGGTTTGATCGCTTCGCGCCAGTACGACTCGTCGGCCATGTAGAAGTCCTGCGCGTGGGCCCTGGCGAACCACGCCGCCGCGGCATCCCCGTTCTTCTGCAGGCCATCGCCGCCGCGTCCGAGTGCCAGTCCGGCCAGGTACTGCCCATATACGTTGCCCTGTGCAGCGGCACGCTCATACCAGCGCAGCGCTTCGGTTTTGTCCTGCACTACGCCGATGCCGGCCTCGTACAGCGTGCCCAGGTCCACCTGCGCTTCGGCATCGCCGCGCGCGGCGCGGCGCTGGATGCGCGCGATCACCGGGTTCGGTGAGGCATCGGCGCTGAGTGGAGTGCCGGGTTTCGCGGACCCGCTGGTGGCATCGCGCAACGGCTGCAGCTTGTACAGGTGGCGCAGGTAGACCGCGCGGCGCAGGCGCCAGCGCAGTGCGCCCTCCATGTCGCCACGTCGCTCGTACCATGTTTCCAGATCGCTCATCGCATACGGCGAGCCGTGATAGGCAGCGCGGTGGTACCAGCGGTAGGCCTTGCGCGCGGAGGGTTTGAGCACCACCGCGTCGGGATTCTGCGGGGTATCAGCACTGTCCAGCCGGCCGCGTTCCAGGATCCTGCCAAGCTGTTCCTCGGCACTGGTGGTGCGGTGCGTGCGCGGCGTGGTGTCGGCAGCACGCGCGTACCAGTCCAGCGCACGCACGTCGTTGCGGTACTGGTACAGCTTGGCCACGCGCAGCACCGAATCGAACTGGCCATCGGCAGCCGCGGCCAAGGCCTCGCGTTCGCTGTCATCGACCGGGCGGGTGGGCGTGGTCGCGCAGCCGGCCAGGGCGATCAGGGCCAGGAGGGGCAGCAGGCGACGGCAGCAAGGGTTCATCCATGAGTTCCGGAAAGCGGGCAGGGGATTATCCGCGTCGGTACCGGCGTGGCCGCTGAATCGGTTGCCATCGCAACAGTTGCGCCGCGCCGGAAACCCGGTTACGGTCGGATCCATGTCGCTCCGCCTGGCCACCGCCGTCAACAACAGCAACCGCAATAATCTGCGTGGGAATAACCGTGCGCGCAATCGTGCGCGGCCGATGCGGGACTGCGCCCTGGGTAGATAGACAGCAACATACGCCCGGACACCAGAAAACCCGCATCGGCCGATGCGGGTTTTTTTGTGCCCGGGCGCAGCCCCACCCGGGCCTGGATGGCCGGTCGAACACCTTCCCCCCGTGTACTTCCCCACAACAGGAGTTCCACCCATGTGTTCGATCTTCGGTATTTTCGGCCTGCAGGCCGGTGACGATCTTCCTTCCCTGCGCCGCCATGCGCTGGAGCTGTCGCAGCGCCAGCGCCATCGTGGCCCGGACTGGAGCGGCGTGTACCTGGACGAAGGCGCGCTGCTGGTGCACGAGCGCCTGGCCATCGTCGATCCGGCCGGCGGCTCGCAGCCGCTGCTGTCCGAAGACGGGCAGCTGGCGCTGGCGGTCAACGGCGAGATCTACAACCACCAGCAACTCAAGGCCGGACTTGCCCAGGCCTATGCCTTCCAGACCGGCTCGGACTGCGAGGTGATCAACGCGCTGTACCGCCAGGGCGGGGCGCCGGCGCAGTGGCTGGAGCAGCTCAACGGCATCTTCGCTTTTGCTTTGTGGGATCGCAGTGCGGGTCGTGTACTGATCGCGCGCGACCCGGTCGGCGTGGTGCCGCTGTACTGGGGCCATGATGCGCAGGGGCGGCTGCGCGTAGCTTCTGAAATGAAGGCGCTGGTCGACACCTGCGCCGACGTTGCCCAGTTCCCGCCGGGCCATTACTACGACAGCGCCAGCGGCGAACTGGTGCGCTACTACCAGCAGCCGTGGCGCGAGTACGACGACGTGCAGGGCCGCCAGGCCGATCTCGCCGAGCTGCGCCAGGCCTTTGAACATGCGGTCGAACGCCAGTTGATGAGTGACGTGCCGTATGGCGTGCTGCTGTCGGGCGGGCTGGATTCGTCGCTGGTTGCCGCCGTGGCAGCACGTTATGCGCGCCGTCGCATCGAAGATGGGGGCCAGAGCGAAGCCTGGTGGCCGCGCCTGCATTCGTTCGCCATCGGCCTGAAGGGCTCGCCGGATCTGGCTGCTGCTGCGGTCGCCGCCGAAGCGCTGGGCACCGTGCACCACGGCTTCGAATACACCTTCGAGGAAGGTCTGGATGTGTTGCCGGAGGTGATCCGCCACATTGAAACCTACGACGTCACCACCATCCGCGCCTCCACGCCGATGTTCCTGCTGGCGCGCCGGATCAAGGCGATGGGGGTGAAGATGGTGCTGTCCGGTGAGGGCAGCGACGAGATCTTCGGCGGCTATCTTTACTTCCACAAGGCGCCGGACGCGCGCGAATTCCACCAGGAACTGGTGCGCAAGCTCGATGCCCTGCACAACTATGATTGCCTGCGCGCCAACAAGTCGATGATGGCCTGGGGCGTGGAGCCGCGCGTGCCGTTCCTGGACCGCGAGTTCCTCGACGTGGCGATGCGTTTCGATGCCGCGCACAAGATGGTCGGCGCCGGCTTCGGTGGTCGCCGCATCGAGAAGGCGGTACTGCGCGAGGCCTTCCAGGGCTACCTGCCGGACAGCATCCTGTGGCGGCAGAAGGAGCAGTTCAGCGATGGCGTCGGCTACGGTTGGATCGATGGCCTGAAGGCGCACGCCGAAGCGCAGGTCAGCGACCGCGTGCTGGCCGCCGCCGCCAAGCGCTTCCCGCACAACCCGCCGCAGACCAAGGAGGCGTACTACTACCGCCATCTGTTCGAGCAGTTCTTCCCCAGCCATGCGGCGGCTGAAACCGTGCCGGGTGGCAAGTCGATCGCCTGTTCCTCGCCGGCAGCCATTGCCTGGGACGCCAGCTTCGCCGCCGCCGCTGATCCCTCGGGCCGCGCCATCGCCGGCGTGCACGAGCAGGCGTTGGCCTGACCGGCAGTGCCCGGTCGCCTGACAACGGTAGCGCCGGGCCATGCCCGGCGAGCGCACAGCGCCGGAGCAGGCAAGGACGTATCATCGGCGCCCTGCACATTGGGGAATGTTCATGGACGTACAGACCGGAGGTCCCGTGCGGCCGACGAAGTGGGCGTGGCGTTACCTGGTCTGGGCCGGCGTGCCGTTGCTGGTCGGCCTGCTGCTGGCCCGCTATGCCGGGCCCGGGCTACCGACGGTGGCCAGCAAGGCCGAGGCCGTGGTCGGCAGCGATTGGGCGCATCACCTGGCTTCGCCGCTGGGCCTGTTCCTGCTGCAGCTGCTGGTGCTGTTGCTGGTCGCCAAAGGCGTCGGCGCCCTGTTGAAGCGTTTCGGCCAGCCGGCGGTGATCGGCGAGATGGCAGCCGGCCTGATGATGGGGCCGCTGTTGCTGGGCAGCCTGTTGCCGCAGGTGCATGGCGCGCTGTTCCCGGCCGCTTCGCTGGGGCCGCTGGGCATGCTCAGTCAGCTGGGCGTGCTGATGTTCCTGCTGGTGGCCGGCGCCGAGCTGGATCTGGGCGCGCTGCGTGGGCGTCGCCGATTCGCTTTCACTGTCAGCCATGCCGGCATCGCGGTGCCGTTCGTGCTTGGCGTGGTCCTGGCGATCTGGCTGTATCCGCAGCATGGCCCGCAGGGCGTGGGTTTCACCGCGTTCGCGCTGTTCGTCGGCATTTCGATGAGCATCACCGCTTTCCCGGTGCTGCTGCGCATCCTCGCTGATCGCGGCATCACCCACACATCGCTGGGGCAGACCGCCATTGCCTGCGCGGCGCTGGGCGATGCGACCGCGTGGTGTCTGCTGGCGCTGATCGTGGCGGCTGCGCAGGCCACTGGCTGGCTGCCGGCCAGCCTCAACCTGCTGTGCGTGGTGGCGTTCATCGCGCTGATGCTGGGGCTGGTGAAGCCGTGGTTTGCCCGCCAGTCCATCGCGCCGGGTCGCGAAGGGCGCTGGCTGCTGGGCATCCTGCTGCTGTCACTGGCCAGTGCGTTGGTCACCGAAGTGCTCGGCATCCACGCGCTGTTCGGCGCGTTCGCTGCAGGTGTGGCGGTGTCGTCCAACGCGCAGCTGCGGCAGTTGCTGGTGGCCAGGGTCGAACCGTTCGCGGTGACCCTGCTGCTGCCGCTGTTCTTCGCCATGACCGGCCTGCGCATGCGTGCCGACGCGCTGCAGGGCAGCGATATCCTGTTGTGCGTGGTGGTGATCGCAGTGGCCACGGTGGGCAAGCTGCTGGGCACCTGGAGTGCGGCACGCAGTACCGGCATGGCCTCGCGCGAAGCGTGGCGACTGGGTGCGCTGATGAACACCCGCGGGTTGATGGAGCTGATCGTCCTCAACCTGGGCTACGAGCTGGGCCTGCTCGGCGACCGCCTGTTCGCGGTGCTGGTGATCATGGCGCTGGTGACTACCGCCATGACCGGGCCGCTGTTGAACCTGATCGAGCGCCGCAAGGCCTGAGCCGGTCGCACCGAGCTGGCATTTTGTAGAGCCGAGCCCATGCTCGGCTCCGCACCAGAAGCAGCCGAGCATGGGCTCGGCTCTACAGCGTGCAGCGCACCCTCGGGCATGTGGGTGCCGCCGTCAGTGCACCGGCACCAGCGTCATCGTGTGCTGTGCCTTGCCGGGCAGGAACGGGGTGGGGCGACCATGCACCCAATCCTCGTGTCCCGCGCCCCAGTACGGCGACAACGGATGGCCGCTCTGCCCACCCGGCATGTGCACGATGCCGTCGGCTTCGTGGCCGGGCGAGACGACCATCCGCTGCGAGGCGCCGAAGGACGGCGTCTGTACACGCGGCATGTCACGGTCGCCGGGCAGGGGATCGGCCGGCATGCACAACCAGCGGCTGGCGAAGGCAGGCAAGGCGCGCGCGACCGGGTGGCAGATCGCTGCGGTGTTGCGCTCGCCCCAACTGCGGTGTGCCAGCGGCCCCTGCGTGGACAGCTCCGCTTCGGTGCGACGTGCAGCATCGGCCAGCAGCGCATCCCAGCTGGTGTACGCGGGCGGCAACAGGTTGGCGGGCCGCTGTTCCAGCATCGGCCAGGCCACGCCTTCCAGCTGCGCCAGGCGTGGTGCCAGGAAATCCTCGCCCAGCTGTGCCCGGGCCGGCGCCAGCAGCGCATCGGTCAGCGTGTCGAGCACCTGTGTACGGAATTCGCGCACCACCCGGTAGCTGGTCGAGTTGATCGCGGCGCGCCCGTCCCAATGGTTGCTGGCCGTGCCCAACCGTTTCAGTGCCGGATCGTCGCTGTGCTCGATCACTTCCTGCAGCAGCACCCACCAGCGCTGCAGGAACACCGCGCGGTCGTCCAGCTGGATTGCCAGCAGGTCGTGCTCGTCGAAGCGTTCCTGGGTGGCCAGCAGGTCACGGATCTGCCGTCCGCGTGCACCGAGGTCGTAGCCGCCATTGCCGACGGTGGCCAGGGTCGCCTCGTCCACCACGCGGCTGTTGGCGGTCCACAGCCGATGGCTGGGCGGATCGATCAGGCTCGGCGCGGCGTCGCTGCGGATCGGCCAGGGCGCGCAGCCCTGGTTGGCCTGATTGTCATTGAAACCCAGTGGTGCGCAGTGCGGGCCACGGTCAGGCCGCGCGCCGATGAGGCGCCACGCGATGCGTCCGCTGCGGTCGCCGATCACCAGGTTCTGCGCGGGAATGCCGGCGTGGTCGGCAATCTGCAGGGCCTGGTCCAGATCGGCGGCGCGTGCCATGTCGGCGAAGTCCATGCGCACCGCGCCCGGCAACTGCGCGACCCAGCGCAGGGCGTCGCCGCTGCCATCGGCGTGGGTGTGCAGGATCGGCCCCCACGCGGTTTCGCGTACTGGAAAACGCACGTCGGCGCCGCCGGCCACGACGATCCGTTCCTCATGCACGGTCACCGCGGCGTCGGCGGGCTCGGTGCGGAAGTCGGCGGTGTCGATGTAGCTGTTGGTGAAGCCCCAGGCCACGTGGCCGTTGCTGCCGACAATCACCGCCGGCACGCCCGGCAGCGAGAACCCGCTGACGTCGACCTGGCCACCTGTGGCCTGCGGGTCGGGGTAGCGCAGGCGCACACGGAACCACAGGCTGGGCGCGCGCAGGCCCAGGTGCATGTCGTCGGCGACGATCGCACGGCCATCGGCCGTCAGCGCGCCGGCAACGGCGAAATTGTTGCTGCCGACCGCGTCGGCATCTTCGCCAGCTGCGTCAGTTGCGGCCTTCAGCCTGCGCAGGTCCAGCTGGTTGGCATCGGGCAGGGGGGCGTTGCCGCGGGGAGCGCCGGCCAGCGGCGCGTCCCACTCGCTGCCGTCATGCGCCAGCAGGGCGTACAGGGCCGGCGGCACCACCGCGCGGATGCGCTGCAGGGCCAGTTCGGACTGGTTGCTGGGGTCCTGCAGGTCGGCGTACATGGCCAGGCCCGCCAGCACACTGTCGCTGGCCTGCCACGGTTGCGGTGCCTGCCGCAGCAGCAGGTAGGCCCACGGCCGTACCGTCAGGCTGTCCAGGCCCTGGTTGACCCCGTCTACATAGGCGCGCACGGCTGCAGGGTCGCTGCCCAGCGCATCCTGCAGCTGCGCCTCGGTGCGCGCGCGCAGGCGGTGTACGCGCATGCGCTTGTCGGCCTCGATCGCCTTCGCTCCGAACAGCGCGGACAGTTCACCTGCGGCACTGCGCCGCATCAGGTCCATTTCGAAATAACGTTCCTGCGCGTGAATACGGCCGAGCGCCCGCAGCGCATCGGCCTTGTTGCCGGCGGTGATGGTGACCACCCCCAGCGCATCGCGTTCCACGCTGACCTTGCCGGCCAGCCCGGGCAAAGGGCGCTCGCCATCCAGCTCGGCCAGGCTGCCGCGCAGCAGCAACCACAGGACCAGCACCGCGAGCAGCACGATCGCGACCAGCGCACCCAGAATCCACCGCCACGTACGACGCATTGCAGGTCCTTCCCGAGCATGTCGGCCGATTGTAGCCGCAGGCGCAACTGCGACTGATTCCGATTAGATCACCGTATTTCCAGATGGGGCACCATGGGCGCCATCGATTCACAGGAGCTCCCCCCATGAAAGGCAACCCGGACGTCATCGCCTGCCTGAAGGAACTGCTGCGCGGCGAACTCGCCGCCCGCGACCAGTACTTCATCCACTCCCGTCGCTACGAGGACCAGGGCTTGTTCGCGCTGTACGAACGCCTGAACCACGAGATGGAAGAAGAGACCCAGCATGCCGACGCGCTGCTGCGCCGGATCCTGTTCCTGGGCGGCGACCCGGACATGCGCCCGCATGCCACTGAGCCGGGCAAGACCGTGGAGGAAATGCTGCGCAAGGACCTGGACACCGAATACGCCGTTCGCAACAACCTCGCCGCCGGCATGAAGCTGTGCGAGGAGAAGGGCGACTACGTGAGCCGCGACATGCTGCTGGCACAGTTGAAGGACACCGAGGAAGACCACGCCTGGTGGCTGGAGCAGCAACTGGGCCTGATCAAGCGCATCGGCCTGGAGCTGTACCAGCTGAGCAAGATCGACGGCAGCGGCGCCCCGGCGCACTGACCACATGTTGTAGCGCCGGGCGATGCCCGGTGCCGCTGATGTGGAGCCGAGCAAACGCTCGGTTGCTGTACCTGATGTAGAGCCAAGCCATGCTTGGCTGCATTTCGCAGAAGCACAACGTCCCGTCGCCCGCCAGCACCGGAGCACCGCCAGCCAGCCTTCGCCAGCCAGCTGCTCCACCGCCCGCCAGCCGACAAACAAGAAAGCCGGGGAATGCCCCGGCCTTCTTGTGTCTGGCGTCCCGTTCCCGGTAGCGCCGGGCCATGCCCGGCGGGTTCCCGGTTTGCCGGTCAAGGCATGTCAATCAAGGTTGACACCTACCCTCATTCGACCGACAGCCCTTCCACTTTCTGCCAGCCGCGCGGCAGCAGGTGGCCACGGGTGGCACGGGCGCCCAGATAGGCGTCGAGCTCGTTGAACTTCAGGCCCATCGTGCGCTGGCCACTGCGTACCTGCAGGGTCTGCCCGGGGCTGATCGCCACGATCGCCACCACGCGCTCGGTGGCGAGCTTGGCCTTCGGGATCTCGATGATCTTGTTGCCCTTGCCCTTGTCCAGTTCCGGCAGGTCGTTGGCGGCGATTGCCAGCAGGTTGCCCGAACTGGTCACCGCGACGATGCGGTCGGTGGCGACGTTGGCCACCACCGACGGCGTAAGCACCGACGAGCCCGCCGACAGGTTCAACATCGCCTTGCCGGCCTTGTTGCGGCCGATCAGGTTCTCGAACCGGGTGACGAAACCATAGCCGTGGGTCGAGGCCAGCACGAAGCGGGTATCCGGCTCGGCGCTGGCCAGGGTCACGAAGCTGGTGCCTGCGGCCGGCGAGAAGCGGCCGGTCAGTGGTTCACCGTTGCCGCGCGCCGAGGGCAGGGTATGCACCGGCGTGGAGTAGGCGCGGCCTTCGCTGTCCAGGAACGCGACCTGCTGGGTGCTGCGTGCACGCACCGCGCCCTGCAGGGCATCGCCATCGCGATAGGACAGGGTCGAGGCGTCGATGTCGTGGCCCTTGGCCGCGCGGATCCAGCCCTTCTCGGACATCACCACCGTCATCGGTTCGCTCGGCACCAGTTCGGTCTCGTCGATGGCCTGCGCCGCCTGGCGCTGGACCAGCGGCGAACGGCGCGCGTCACCGAACTTCTTGGCATCGGCCTGCAGCTCGTCGCGGATCAGCTTCTTCAGCTTGGCCTTGCTGTCGAGGATGCTCAGGATCTTGTCGCGTTCCTTGGCCAGCTCGTCCTGCTCGCCACGGATCTTCATCTCTTCCAGGCGGGCCAGCTGCTTCAGCTTGGTTTCCAGGATGTACTCGGCCTGGTCTTCGGACAGGCCGAAGCGCGCGATCAGCGCCGCCTTCGGTTCGTCCTCGGTACGGATGATGTGGATCACCTCGTCCAGGTTGAGGAACGCCACCAGCAGGCCTTCCAACAAGTGCAGGCGACGCTCGACCTTCTGCAGGCGGTGCTGCAGGCGGCGGGTGACGGTGCTGCTGCGGAACGCCAGCCATTCGCTGAGCAGCGTCTTCAGGTTCTTCACCTGCGGACGGCCGTCCAGCCCGATCACGTTGAGGTTGACGCGGTAGCTGCGCTCCATGTCCGTGGTGGCGAACAGGTGGCCCATCAACTGCTCGGCGTCGACGCGGTTCGAGCGCGGTACCAGCACCACGCGCACCGGGTTGGCGTGGTCGGACTCATCGCGGATGTCCTCCAGCCACGGCAGCTTCTTGGCGCGCATCTGCGCGGCGATCTGCTCGATCACCTTCGACGGCGACACCTGGAACGGCAACGCGGTGACCACCACGTTGTGCGCTTCCTTGATGTAGGTCGCACGCGCACGCACGCTGCCGTTGCCGGTCTCGTACATGTTCCGCAGGTCGTTGGCCGGGGTGATGATCTCGGCGTTGGACGGGTAGTCGGGGCCCTTCACGTGCTCGCACAGGTCGCGCACGCTGGCTTCCGGATCGTCCAGCAGGTGCAGCAGCGCGCTGACGATCTCGTTGAGGTTGTGCGGCGGCACATCGGTGGCCATGCCCACGGCGATGCCGGTGGTGCCGTTCAGCAGCAGATGCGGCAGGCGTGCCGGCATCCAGGTCGGTTCCTGCAGGGTGCCGTCGAAGTTCGGCGCCCAGTCGGTGGTGCCCTGGCCCAGTTCGCCCAGCAGTACTTCGGCGATCGGGGTCAGCTTGGATTCGGTGTAACGCATCGCCGCGAACGACTTCGGGTCATCGCTGGAACCGAAGTTGCCCTGGCCTTCGATCAGCGGGTAACGGTACGAGAACGGCTGCGCCATCAGCACCAGCGCTTCGTAGCACGCGCTGTCGCCATGCGGGTGGTACTTACCGATGACGTCACCGACGGTACGCGCGGACTTCTTCGGCTTGGACGCGGCGTTCAGGCCCAGCTCGCTCATCGCATAGATGATGCGGCGCTGCACGGGCTTCAGGCCGTCGCCGAGGAACGGCAGGGCGCGATCCAGGACCACGTACATCGAGTAGTCGAGGTAGGCGCGTTCGGCGTACTCGCGCAGCGGCAGTTGTTCGAAACCGTGGAACACGGGGCGGGCAAGATCGGTCATGCGGCGTTGTTACCTATGTCGGGAGGCGGTGACGGCGGTCGCCGCTCTCAATCCAGTGATTATCCGGATGCGGCGGGGGATGCCAAGCCGCGTGCAGGATCCAGGCCCGGTTCCAGGCCGTGGCCGGCCCGTGCCAGGTAGCGTCCGGGCGGTAGCCCGAAGTGTCGCCGGAACACGGTGACGAAGGCGCTTGCGCTGCTGAAGCCCAGTGCGTGGGCGATATCGGCCACGCTGCGGCCCTCGCTGAGCAGGCGCAGCGCCTCGGCCAGCCGCGCCTGCTGGCGCCATTGCGCGAAGCTGAGGGTGGTCTCGTCGCGGAAATGGCGGGTCAGGCTGCGCGGCGACAGCCCGGCCCAGTGCGCCCACTGCGCCAGGCCGCGTTCGTCAGCCGGGTCGGCCAGCAGCTGCGAGGCGATCTTCAGCAGCCGCCGGTCGCGTGGCATCGGCAGGTGCATGCGCTGGCGTGGCGCGGTACGGATCTCGTCCAGCAGCACATTGATGATGTGCTGCCGCTCGGTGGTGCTCTCGTAGTCCTGTGGCCAGTCGCAGATGCGTTCGGCCACCGCCTGCGCCAGCCGCGAGATGCCCAGTACGCAAGGGTCGGCCGGCAATTCGGCGCACAGCGGTGCGGCCAGCACCATGCCCCAGCCGCGCAGGGGGCCATCGATGTGGACCGTATGTGGTTCGGCCGGTGGCATCCAGCCCGCCGAACCGGGCGCCAGCGACCAGGTGCCATGTGAGGTGCGGGTGGTCAGCAGGCCGCGTTCGACGCAGATCAGCTGCGCGCGCACGTGGTGATGCCAGTCCACTTCACGGGCCAGCCCCTGCGGGCTGTCGAAGCGGAAGGCGATGACCGGCGGGCCGTCATTGCGCTCGAACCAGTCCAGCGCTTCTTCACGCAGCAGGGTCGCAGGTCAGGGTTCGCCCGCCTTCACGTGTGCTGGGGGTGGCTTGAATGTGACATTCATTGGCTGGATTGTACTACCGGGCCAGTTGGGGGCGCCATTAAGGTGGCGCCTTCACCTGATCCAGCCCATTGCTGCAACACAGCATTCGATGCCAGATCGAATATTTCCATTGAGAAATATTTTTTTTGGAAGAGAATGCTCCCCCATGATCTGTCCTGCAACCACTCCCCCCAGCTTCGGCCTGCTGCTGCGCCAGGTGCGCGACGGCCTGGTCCGCCAGCTCGATGCGTCCATGGCCGAAGAAGACCTCGGCATCGGCTTCACCCACTACATCGGGCTGAAGGTGCTCTCGAACATGGCGCCGTGCACGGCCAACGAACTGGCCCAGGCCATCGACCAGGTGCCCAGCGCGGTCACCCGCCTGCTGGACAAGCTGGAAGCGCTCGGTTGCCTGCGCCGCGAGCCGCATGCCCAGGACCGGCGTGCGCTGCAGATCGTATTGACCGATGACGGCCGCGCGCTGTGGGCGCGGTTGAAGCTGCGCGGCGACGCGGTGATGGATTACGCCCTGCGCGATCTGTCCGCCGACGAACGCACGCAGCTGCTGTCCCTCCTGACCCGAATCCGCGATTCCCTGACGACCCCATGAACCCGATCCCGCATCCCACTCTCCGCCGGTCCGGGCGCGCGCTGCTGGTTTCAGCGCTGGCCCTGGCCCTGGCCGCCTGCGCCAGCAGCCGTGGCCTCACCCCGCAGGGCCACGTGCTCGACGTGGACAGCCTGCACAGCGAACGCACCCTGGCCGACAGCGACCTGAGCGCTGCCGGCTTTCCCGCCCAGGACTGGTGGAAGGCACTGGGCGATGTGCAGCTGGATGCGCTGATCGCCGAAGGCTTGGCCGGCCATCCGAGCCTGGACGCCGCCGACGCCCGCCTGCGCCAGGCACAGTCGCAGGTCGGCACCGCACGCGCCGATCGCCTGCCCAGCCTGTCCGTGTCCGGTGGCTACACCGGCCTGCGCCTGCCCGAATCGATGGCCGGCGATGAAATCGGTGGTCACTACGCCGGCAGCAGCCAGGTTGCCTTCGATTTCAGCTACGGCATCGACCTGTGGGGCGGCAAGCGCGCCGCTTGGGAGGCCGCCGTGGACGGCGCCCACGCCGCTACCGTCGAGGCCCAGGCCGCACGCCTGAACCTGTCCACCGGCATTGCCCAGGCCTATACCGACCTGGCCTACGCCTGGCAGCTCAACGATGTGGCCGAAGAAGAACTGGCGCGCTCGCAGAAGTCGCTGGAACTGACCCGTCAGCGTCGCAGCGCCGGCATCGACAGCGACCTGCAGGTGCGCCAGGCCGAAGCCCGTGTGCCGGCCGCACAGCAGCAGTTGCTGGCGGCACAGCAGCGCATCGACGCGGGCCGCACCGCATTGGCCGCGCTGGTCGGCAAGGGCCCGGACCGGGGCCTGTCGATCGAACGCCCGCGGGCGATGAACCCGCTGGCCCTGCAGCTGCCGGGCGTGGTGCCCAGTGAGCTGCTCGGTCGCCGCCCCGACATCGTCGCCGCGCGCTGGCGGGTGGAAGCGGCCGACAAGCAGATCAAGGTGGCCAAGACCAGGTTCTACCCGAGCCTCAACCTGACCGCACTGGCCGGCGTGGTCGCGCCGAATGTCGGCGACCTGCTGCAGAGCAGCTCCAGCTTCGCCTACATCGGTCCGGCGCTGAGCCTGCCGATCTTCGAAGGCGGCAAGCTGCGCGCCAACCTGGCCAACACCGATGCGCAGTACGACCTGGCTGTAGCGAACTACAACCAGGCGGTGCTCGATGCACTGCGCGAGGTGGCCGACCAGGTCAACGCGGTGCGCTCGCTGGCGCAGCAGGCGCAGTCGCAGCAGCAGGCGGTGGATACCGCACGCGCCGCGTTCGACCTGGCGCAGCAGCGCTACCGCGCCGGCATCGGCAGCTACCTGGACGTGCTGACCGCGCAGTCCACCCTGCTGCAATCGCAGCAGCAGCTGGCCGGCCTGCAGTCGCAGCAGCTGCAGACCTCGGTGCGCCTGAGCAAGGCCCTCGGCGGTGGTTTCCAGCCCAGTGACGCTGATGCCGCACCGCTTGCTTCCCATTCCGATTCCTCGCATTCCTGAAGACGCCTGCCATGAGCCAGACCCAAGACACTGCGGCCCCTGCCGCCCCCAACCGTCGCGGCAAGCTGCTGCGCGGCCTGTTCGTGATCGTCGTGCTGCTGCTGGCCGCACTGGCGCTGTGGTACTTCATGTTCGGCCGTTGGTTCGAAGAGACCGACGACGCCTACGTGCAGGGCAACCAGGTGCAGATCACCCCGCTGGTGGCCGGTACCGTGGTCGCCATCAATGCCGATGACGGCATGCGCGTGGAGCGCGGCCAGCTGCTGGTGCAGCTCGACCCGGCCGACACGTCGGTAGCCCTGCAGCAGGCCGAAGCCAACCTGGCCAAGACCGTGCGCCAGACCCGCGGCCTGTACCGCAGCGTCGAAGGTGCGCAGGCAGATCTGAACGCACGCCAGGTGACCCTGAAGCGCGTGCGCGACGACTTCGCACGCCGCAAGGGCCTGGCCGCCACCGGCGCCATCTCCAACGAAGAACTGGCCCACGCTCGCGATGAGCTGGCAGCTGCCGAAGCGGCCGTGGCCGGTTCGCGCGAGACCGTCGAGCGCAACCGTGCACTGGTCGACGACACCGTGATCGCCACCCAGCCGGACGTGCAGGCGGCCGCCGCGCAGCTGCGCCAGGCGTTCCTCAACAATGCACGTTCGGGCATCGTTGCGCCGGTCACCGGCTACGTCGCCCGTCGTTCGGTGCAGGTCGGCCAGCGCGTGCAGCCGGGCAATGCCCTGATGGCGGTGGTACCGACCGAGCAGATGTGGGTCGAAGCCAACTTCAAGGAAACCCAGCTTCGCCACATGCGCCTGGGCCAGGAAGTGGAGCTGAAGTCGGACCTTTACGCCGGTGACGTGAAGTACAAGGGCCGCATCGACAGCCTCGGCCTGGGCACCGGCTCTGCGTTCTCGCTGCTGCCGGCGCAGAACGCCAGCGGCAACTGGATCAAGATCGTGCAGCGCGTGCCGGTGCGCATCGCCATCGATGCCAAGCAGCTGGCCGAACACCCGCTGCGCATCGGCCTGTCGATGAAGGCCGAAGTGAGCCTGCGCGACCAGAAGGGCGAAGTGCTGCCGAGCGCGGCCGCCAAGGGCACGGTGTTCGACACCGACGTGTACGCCAAGCAGTTGCACGATGCCGATGAGGTGATCCACACGATCATCCAGGGCAACCTGCCGCAGCAGGCCAAGGCGAGCTGAGGTCGGCCATGTCCGCACAAGCTCCAGCTGCGC
Organism: Stenotrophomonas sp. G106K1; assembly: GCF_037969685.1. Lineage (NCBI taxonomy): Bacteria > Pseudomonadati > Pseudomonadota > Gammaproteobacteria > Lysobacterales > Lysobacteraceae > Stenotrophomonas > Stenotrophomonas sp. G106K1. Next base: position 146,382 of record NZ_JBBPFR010000001.1, read on the forward strand.
CCGGCTCTCCGGGCGCACCGGCGGCGCCGGGTGCGGCCGCCGGCTTCCTGCCACCCAGTGTGGCCCTGTGCACCGTGGGCCTGGCGATGGCCTCGTTCATGCAGGTGCTCGACACCACCATCGCCAACGTCTCGTTGCCGACCATCGCCGGTAATCTTGGCGCCAGTTCGCAGCAGGCGACGTGGGTCATCACCTCGTTCGCGGTCAGCACCGCGATCGCGTTGCCGCTGACTGGCTGGCTCAGCCGTCGCTTCGGCGAGCGCAAGCTGTTCGTGTGGGCCACGCTGGCCTTCGTGATCACCTCGCTGCTGTGCGGCCTGGCCCAGAGCATGGGCATGCTGGTGCTGTCGCGTGCGCTGCAGGGCTTCGTCGCCGGCCCGATGTACCCGATCACCCAGTCGCTGCTGGTCTCGATCTATCCAAGAGAAAAACGCGGGCAGGCGCTGGCGCTGCTGGCGATGATCACCGTGGTGGCGCCGATCTGCGGGCCGATCCTCGGTGGCTGGATCACCGACAACTACAGCTGGGAATGGATATTCCTGATCAACGTGCCGCTGGGCATCTTCGCTGCGCTGGTGGTGGGTAACCAGTTGAAGGGTCGCCCGGAGCACGTCGAAAAGCCGAAGATGGACTACGTTGGCCTGGTCACCCTGGTGATCGGCGTAGGTGCATTGCAGCTGGTGCTCGACCTGGGCAACGACGAGGACTGGTTCTCGTCGATGAAGATCGTGGTGCTGGCCTGCGTGGCGGTGGTGGCGCTGACCGTGTTCCTGATCTGGGAGCTGACCGACAAGGATCCGATCGTCGACCTGAAGCTGTTCCGGCACCGCAACTTCCGCGCCGGTACGCTGGCGATGGTGGTGGCCTACGCGGCGTTCTTCAGCGTGGCCCTGCTGATTCCGCAGTGGCTGCAGCGCGACATGGGTTACACCGCGATCTGGGCGGGCCTGGCGACGGCGCCGATCGGCATCCTGCCGGTGATCATGACCCCGTTCGTGGGCAAGTACGCATCGCGCTTCGACATGCGCATGCTGGCCACGATCGCGTTCGTGGTGCTGTCGATGACCAGCTTCCTGCGGTCGGGGTTCAACCTGCAGGTGGACTTCCAGCACGTGGCCGGCGTGCAGCTGATCATGGGCATTGGTGTCGCGCTGTTCTTCATGCCGGTGTTGCAGATCCTGCTGTCGGACCTGGATGGTCGTGAGATCGCGGCCGGCTCGGGCCTGGCCACGTTCCTGCGTACGCTGGGCGGCAGCTTCGCCGCGTCGCTGACCACCTGGCTATGGGCGCGTCGCACCCAGGTGCATCACGCAGACCTGACCGAACACATCTCGGTGTATCAGCCGGGCATGCAGGACCAGGTGGCGGCGATGGGGCAGGGCGACCTGCAACATGGTGCGGCGGTGCTGAACAACATGATCAACCACCAGGCATCGCAGATGGGCTTCAACGACATTTTCTTCCTGCTGGGCTGGATCTTCCTGGCGATCATCACCTTCCTGTGGCTGGCCAAGCCGCCGTTCGGTGCAGGCGCGGGTGCCGCTGCCGGTGGCGGGCACTGATCGATCGTTGTAGTCGAAACGCAGAAACCCCGCCGCAAGGCGGGGTTTCTGTTTGCAGTAGATCCACGCCATGCGTGGATGAGCCGCCGCGATAACGATCGCGTTTCAAAATCCGGACATGAAAAAACCCGCTTGCGCGGGTTTGATCATTGTCTGAGTCATGGTGCCCAGGAGAGGACTCGAACCTCCACGAAGTTGCCCCCGCTAGCACCTGAAGCTAGTGCGTCTACCAATTCCGCCACCTGGGCGACTCAGGAGGAGAATTTTGCAGGAAGGCCGGATATGTGTCAACACCATTTCACACATTTCTTTCTGCATCCATTTCCGCGTCCACATCCAGATGCAGCAGCAGGCTGCGCATCGGCGGCGAGAGCGTTTTCCAGTCGGCAAACGCGGCGCACAGGCGGCGCTGTGCCCATGCGTTGCCGAGTGCAACGGCGACGATGCCGGTAGCCCGTCGGTGCTGCCGTGCGATCGTGCGTGGCGCGATGCCCACGCCGATGCCATGGCCCACCATCGTGCACAGGCCTTCGAAGGTCTTCATGCGGATGCGTACGTCGAGCATGCGTCCGGCCTCTGCTGCCAGTTCTTCGATATAGGTCTGCAGTGCGTTGCCGTCGGCCAGCGCGACGAAGGTCTCGCCCAGCACATCGCTGAAGTCGAGCGAGCGTCGCGCGGCGAAGCGATGGCCGGCCGGCAGCAGCATCATCAGCGGGTCTTCCGCAACCACATGGCGGCGCAGCCCATCGGCGGGGACGGCGTCACTGATGATGCCGGCCTCTGCCTGGCCGGCACGGATCGCACGCACGACTTCATTGCTGGTGCGTTCGTGCAGTTCCACGCGCAGGCGAGGGCGTTCGGCCAGCCATGGGGCCAGTCGCGCGGGCAGATAGTTGGTCAATGCCGCGGTGTTGGCATACAGGTGCAGCGTACCGCGCGCGCCGTGGGCGAAGGCCTGCAGTTCGCCGCGCAGCTGTGCCTGCTGCTGCAGGATCAGGCGCGCGTGATGGGCCAGTGCGGCGCCCGCTTCGGTGAGGCTGACGCCGCGCGGGTGACGGGTCAGCAGCGCGGTGCCGGCGTCGGTTTCGATCGCGCGCAGGCGTTCGCTGGCCGAGCCCAGTGCCAGATTCGCCTCTACGGCGCCGGCGGTGATGCTCCCGGCTTCGGCCACCGCCAGGAACAGGCGCAGATCGGCAATGTCCAGACGCATGTCATGACCTCGCATCGTGGCCGTTGCCTTCGGAGCAGCCGAAGGGTAGGGCGGGAATGCCGCATTGTGCGCTGAAGTGCCGCCGGCTCCAATGAAGGCATGAACGAAACGATCTGCTTCTATGCGTTGCTGGTGGGGGTGTTCCTGTTGGCCGGGGTGGTCAAGGGCGTGACCGGCATGGGCCTGCCGACCGTGGCGATGGGGCTGCTGGGCGGCGCGTTGTCGCCGGTTGCGGCGGCCTCGATGCTGTTCATTCCCACCTTCGTCACCAATGCCTGGCAGCTGCTGTCCGGGCCATCGGTGGGGCAGATCGCGCGGCGGCTGTGGCCGATGATGCTGGCGGTGGTGATCGCCACGCTCGGTGCAGCCGCGCTGCTGGTGCGGGTGGATCGTGATGTGTCACGGGCCGCGTTGGGCGCGGCGCTGATGGTCTATGCCGGGTACGCGTTGCTGGCACCGGTGTTGCGGGTGCCGGTACAGCGCGAGCGCTGGCTCGGACCACTGGTGGGCGCGATGTCCGGCGTGGTGACCGGCGCAACCGGCGTGTTCGTGATGCCGGCGGTGCCTTACCTGCAGTCGCTGGGATTGCAGCGCGACGAGCTGGTGCAGGCGCTGGGGCTTGCATTCACGGTGTCCACCATTTCGCTCACCACGGGCCTGGTGCTGCATGGTGCGTTCGGTGTGCAGCAGCTCGGCCTCAGCGCGTTGGCGGTGGTGCCGTCGCTGGCCGGCATGTGGCTGGGGCAGGTGATCCGCCAGCGCATCAGTGCGCGGGTATTCCGTGCCTGCTTCCTCGGCTTCCTGTTGCTGCTGGGCCTGGAGCTGGTGCTGCGTTCGTGGTGGTGATGCCGGCCGGAGGCCAGACAAGAAAAAACCCGCTTTCGCGGGTGTTTTTCATTCTCGACATGGTGCCCAGGAGAGGACTCGAACCTCCACGAAGTTGCCCCCGCTAGCACCTGAAGCTAGTGCGTCTACCAATTCCGCCACCTGGGCGTCGAGGAGGAGAATTATGCGGTGCCGTGACGGAGGTGTCAACACCCTGGTGAAACTCCCGCGTGGATCGCGCTCCGCATTTTCACGCCATGTGTGGATGGGGTGCCGCATCCGGATTACGGGCAAAAAAAATCCCCGCCGAAGCGAGGAGTTTTTTCGTTGGTGCCCAGAAGAGGACTCGAACCTCCACGGTTTTACCCGCTAGTACCTGAAACTAGTGCGTCTACCAATTCCGCCATCTGGGCGTTCCAGAGGCGCAATTGTGAAGATGAACCGGGGGACTGTCAACGATTTCCTGAAAATTCTTAATGGGGATGCTTCAACCGGTCTGCTGACCCGTTCTGCACGCCCGCAACGGCTACCATGGAGGACGATGACTACCAAAAAACCAAGCAAGGGCGGGAGCAAGTCCCGCAGTGAAGCCCCCAACAAGGGCACCAAGCAGGGCACCGCCCGCAACAACAAGCCGGGCAAGCCGTTGCCGGGCTGGCTCCCCGCACTGGCCGAAGGCGGTGCACCGCCTCCAGGGCGTGGCCGCCGCAACGCAGAGGCACCTGGCCCCGCGCCGGGCCGCAAGCTGCCGCCGACGGGCAAGGTGATCGACGATCCCTATGCGTCCCGCGAAGCGGAAAAGTACGAACAACCCATCGCCAGCCGCGAGGCCATCCTGGCCCTGCTGGAGCGCTGCGAAGGGCCGCAGACCGCTGAAGAACTCGGCGCGCGCCTGGGCCTGACCGCACCAGACCGTGCCGAAGCGCTGTCGCGCCGGCTCGGCGCCATGGTCCGCGATGGCCAGTTGGTGCAGAACCGCCGCGGCGGCTTCGCGCCCATCCAGACGTTGAACCTGGTCACCGGCGTGGTGATTGCCAATCCGGAAGGGTTCGGCTTCCTGCGCCCGGTCGAGGGCGGTGACGATCTGTTCCTGCCGCCGTATGAAATGCGCAAGGTGATGCACGGCGACAAGGTGCTGGCCCGTGTCACCGGCATCGATCACCGCGGCCGTCGCGAAGGCAGCATCGCCCGTGTGCTCGAGCGTGGCATGACGCGCCTGATCGGCCGCTTCAGCGTCGAGATGGGTATCAACTACGTGGTGCCCGATGACAAGCGCATCCAGCGCAACGTGCAGGTGCCGCCGGACCAGACCGGCGGCGCGCGCGATGGCCAGCTGGTCGTCTGCGAACTGACCCAGGCACCGGACAGCCGCCGCCCGCCGATCGGCCGCATCATCGCCGTGCTCGGCGACAAGCTGACCGCCTCGCTGGTGGTGGAGACCGCGATTCACGGCCACGAACTGCCGTTCGAGTTCCCGCAGGAGGTGCTGGACGAAGCCGCCTCGGTGCCGCTGGTGGTCGAGCCGGCGATGATCGGTGACCGCGTCGACCTGCGCAGCACGCCGCTGGTCACCATCGATGGCGAGGACGCCAAGGACTTCGACGACGCGGTGTACTGCGAGCCGAACGCCGACGGCTTCCGTCTGGTGGTGGCCATTGCCGATGTCTCCAACTATGTTCGTCCCGGTACGCCGCTGGACGATGAAGCGCAGAAGCGCGCCACCTCGGTTTATTTCCCGGGCTTCGTGGTGCCGATGCTGCCGGAAACGCTGTCCAACGGCATCTGTTCGCTGATGCCGAAGGTCGACCGCATGTGCTTCGTCTGTGACATGCAGATCGACCGCGAAGGCGTCGTCACCCACTCTCGCTTCTACGAAGCGGTGATGAATTCGCACGCGCGCCTGACCTACACCCAGGTGTGGCAGGCCGTGGGCGAGGATGATGCCGGTGCAAAGGCCTTCATCGGCGACCTGCTGCCGCAGGTGCAGCGCCTGCACCAGCTGTACAAGGTGCTTTCCAAGGCGCGCAGCAAGCGTGGCGCTATCGAGTTTGAAAGCAGCGAAGTCCGCTTCGTGCTCGACAATCGCGGCGAAGTCACCCAGGCCGGCATGCTGGTGCGCAACGATGCGCACAAGCTGATCGAGGAATGCATGATCGCGGCCAATGTGGAGGCGGCGAAGTATCTGTTGTCGCGCCATGTGCCGGCGCCTTACCGCGTGCACGAGAAGCCGCCGGAGACCAAGTACGCCGATCTGCTGGAGTTCCTGAAGGAGTTCAAGCTGAGTCTGCCGCCGTGGTCGAAGGTGCGCCCGGGCGACTACACCAAGCTGCTGAAGAAGATCCGCGACCGTCCCGATGCCACGCTGCTGGAATCGGTGCTGCTGCGCAGCCAGAGCCTGGCCGTGTACAGCCCCGACAACAACGGCCACTTCGGCCTGGCGCTGGAGGCGTACGCGCACTTCACCTCGCCGATCCGTCGCTACCCGGATCTGCTGGTGCACCGTGCGATCAAGCATGCGTTGTCGGGCAAGCCGCTGGACAAGTTCACCTACAACGCCCGCGAGATGGCCGCACTGGCACTGCAGTGCTCCGAGCGTGAGCGCCGTGCCGATGAGGCCGAGCGCGAAGTCGATGAGCGTTACCGCGCGGCGTGGATGGAGAAGCACGTCGGTGGCCAGTTCGATGGCGTGATCAGCGGTGTGACCAGCTTCGGCCTTTTCGTGGAGTTGGCTGACTCGAAGGTGCAGGGCTTGGTGCACGTGACCCAGCTGCCGCAGGACTATTACAAGTTCGACGCGACCCGCAAGACGTTGACCGGTGAGCGTCGTGGCAGCAGTTACCGCCTGGGCGACCAGGTGCGCATCCTGGTGCTGAAGGCAAGCATGGAAGAGCGCAAGATCGACTTCCGCCTGGTCGAGCACAAGGGCGAGGAAGAAGAGGCAAGCCCGGCTCCGCTGCCCGAGCGCGGCAAGCCGGCCAAGCGTACGAAGAAGAAGTACTGAAAGGTGTGCCGACCAACGGTCGGCACCCACCTCGCCCGGTAGGTGCCAACCGTTGGTTGGCACGATGTTTCGGAGGAACGCAGCAATGCAGGGCCAACCCGAATACAGCGGCGGCTGCCAGTGCGGTGCGATCCGCTTCCAGGTGCGGGGCGAGCTGACCGACAGTTCGATCTGCCACTGCCGGATGTGCCAGAAGGCCTTCGGCGCGTACTACGCGCCGCTGGTCTCGGTGCGCGGCGTGCAGTTCAGCTGGACCCGCGGCCAACCCCGTTATTTCCAGTCCTCCAACGTGGTGCGGCGCGGGTTCTGCGCCGACTGCGGCACGCCGTTGACCTATGAAGCGCCCGATGGTGTGGCGGTGGCCGCGGGTGCTTTCGACCAGCCTGAACGCCTGCCGCCGACCATCCAGTATGGCGTCGAGCGCAAGCTGCCCTTCGTTGACGGGCTGGGCAGGCTGCCGGCACGCCGCACCGAAGAGGATGTCGCCGCGCTGGAGTTCCTGGCCACGATCGTGTCCCATCAGCACCCCGACCACGACACCCCGCACTGGCCGCCACGCAGCCGTTCGGCCGAAGGGTGAACGGCGGGTAGCGCCGGGCCATGCCCGGCGAGCGCGAAGCGCGGCCGCCCCTGATGCTCTACCATAGCCACCCCCTTTCCGGTCCTGCCCGCATGAGCAAGAACAGCCAGTGGATCGTCGGCGTCAACGCCGTCGCCTCCTCCATCGAGAACGACGCCGAGAACGTCCGCGAAGTGCTGGTCGAGGCCGGTGCGAAGAACCCGCGCCTGACCGAGATCGAGGAAAATGCCCGTCGCAAGGGCATCGACGTGCGCAAGGTCAACAGCCAGGCGCTGGACGGCGTGGGCGGTTCGGTGCGCCACCAGGGCGTGGCCGCACGCTATGCCGCCGCCCGCACCTACAACGAGAACGAGCTGGAAGGCCTTGTCACCGCTGCGGAAGGCAAGGCCCTGCTGCTGGTGCTGGACGAGGTGCAGGACCCGCACAACCTCGGCGCCTGCCTGCGTTCGGCCGCTGCGGCCGGTGCAACCGCCGTGATCATCCCCAAGGACAAGTCGGCCACGGTCAACGCCACCGTGCGCAAGACCTCGGCCGGCGCTGCCGACCGTATTCCGGTGGTGGCGGTGACCAACCTGTCGCGCTGCCTGAAGGACCTGCAGAAGCAGGGCGTGTGGATCTACGGCCTGGCCGGTGAGGCCACCGCGTCGCTGTACCAGCTGGACCTGAAGGGCAACATCGCCCTGGTGCTGGGCGGCGAAGCGGACGGCCTGCGCCGCCTGACCCGCGAGAACTGCGATGGTCTGGTCAAGATTCCGATGCCGGGCGAGATCGAGAGCCTGAACGTCTCGGTCGCTGCCGGCGTCAGCCTGTTCGAGGTCGTGCGCCAGCGCGGTTGATCGGATTTCGGTGCGACGTGATCGGGGTCAGCTCCCTTTTCCAAGGAAAAGAGAGCTGATCCTTTTTTCTGCCGGACGTTTATCCACGCATGGCGTGGATCTACCGTGTCGACCAAGGTCGACACCTACCGGGCAGGTGGTAGCCGCCAACCTTGGTTGGCGCTCCTGGTGCCTTACCCCGCGCTGCCGCCCAGCGCCTTGAACAGCATCACGTCGTTGTTCAACTGGCTTTGCCGCACCCGCGCCAGTGACAGTTCTGCATCGCGCCGGGTCTGCTGCGCTTCCAGCCAGGTGCGCAGATCGGTGGCGCCCACGCGATAGCGCACTTCCTGCGCGCGCTCCACTTCCACTGCTTCATCGTAAGACGCCTGCGAGGCGTTCACCTGGCGCAGCAGCTGCTCACGTGCGGACAGGGCGTTGTCGACCTCCGACAGCGCGGTGTACAGCGTCTTGCGGAAATTGGTGGCGGCGATCTGGTAGTTGGTACCGGCTACGTCCGTATCCAGCTGCGCGCGCTGCAGGTTGAGGAAGGGCAGCGACAGGCCAGCGCCCAGCGTCGCCACCGGATTGCGCAGCACATCGCCCAGCGAAGTCGCACTGGAACCCAGGCTGCCGGTAAGACTCAATGCCGGGTAGTACTGGGTGGCGGTCACCCGGATCGTCTTCAGGCTGTTGCGCAGCCGCAGTTCGGCTGCGCGCAGGTCGGGCCGGCGGCCGAGCAGGTCGGCCGGCAGGCCTTCGGCAATGGTCGGACTCTGTGCCTCCAGCAGGCTCTGCGGTTCGTCCTGCTGCGGCCACGGCGTGCCATCCAGCAGCACGGTCAGCGCATTGCGCACTTCCACCCGCTGTTGCTCAAGCGCGCTCTGCGCCGAGCGCTGCGACTGCAGGTTCTGCAGTGCCTGGCGTACTTCCAGCCGCGATACCGCACCGGCATCGAAGCGTGCCTGCACCAGTTCATGCGTGCGTTGCAGCCGCTCAAGGTTGGCCTGGCCGGTGGCGATGGACTGGTTGAGATAGGCCAGTGCCCAGTACTGGTTGATGACATCGCCAATCACCAGCAGGGCGGTGTTCTGCAGGTCTTCTTCGCTGGCCTGTGCCTCCCAGCGGGCGATGTCGCGCTGGCTGCGCAGGCGGCCCCACAGGTCGATTTCCCACCCCAGCGACACTCCGGTGGAATAGCTGCGGCGCCAATCATCGGCCTGGTCGGTGGCGCGGCTGCCACTGCCGCTCACGCCGGACGACGAAGGTTGCGGCCACAGCGCGTTGCTGGCCAGCCCGGCCTGCAGGCGTGCACGCTGCACGGCCAGGCCGGCAGCGCCGAGGTCGCTGTTGGCGGTCAATGCCTGCGCGACCAGGCGGTCCAGGCGCTCATCGCCGAAGCCGGTCCACCAGCGGTCCTGGCGGATGTCGCGGGCCAGGGTGCCCAGGCCGCTGCGCGGGTCGTCGGCCGGCGCGTTGAGGGTCGCATCGCCACGACCATAGGTGGCGGCAACGCTGGGGTCTTCAACCGGATAGCGGCCTACCGAAGCGCAGGCGGAGAGTGCAAGCAGCACGGCGCCGGCCAGCAGCAGGCGCGAGGGAACGGGGAACGGCAGTCGAGTCATCATCTTCATTCGCGGGCCAGGGCCTCCACCGGGTCGAGCTGGGCGGCACTGCGTGCCGGCAGGAAGCCGAACGCCACGCCGATCAGCGTTGAACAGGCGAAGGCGGCAATGATGGAAGCGGTGGAGAACAGCACCTGGAAATCGCTGGCGAAACGGCCGATCAACACACCCATCAGCAGTGCCAGGCCGATGCCGAGCAATCCGCCGAGCAGGCACACCAGCACCGCTTCGATCAGGAACTGCTGGCGGATGTCGCTCTGCCGCGCCCCTACCGCCATGCGCACGCCGATCTCGCGGGTACGCTCGGTCACCGAGACCAGCATGATGTTCATCACGCCGATGCCACCGACCAGCAGCGCGATGGCGGCAATGGCGCCGATCAGCAGGGTCATCGTGCGCGTGGTCTGTTCGATGGTGTCGCGGATCTCGGCGCTGTTGCTGAGGAAGAAGTCCTCGGTGCCGTGGCGCATGGTCAGCAGCCGGGTGATTGCTTCCTGCGCCGCATCCATCGGCGTTTCATCGTTCACCCGCACGGTGATGCTGGAAACATGGCTCTGCCCGAGCATGCGCGACATCACCGTGGTGTAGGGCACGAATACGCTCAGGCTGGTGCTGCCGCCGAAACCGAAGCTCTGCTTCTTGGCCACGCCGACCACGCGCACCGGCACGTTGCCCAGCAGGATCACCTGGCCGATCGGGTCGCTGTCAGGGAAGAACTGGGCCCTGGTGTTCTCATCGATCACCGCCACCTGGCCGAGTCCCTTCACCGCATCGGTGTCGAAGAAGCTGCCGCTGAGCAGGCTCACGCCCTTCACCCGGAAGTACTGCTCGCCGACGCCGCTGACCTGCGCGGTGGCCGACTGGTTGCGGTAGCGCGCGGTGACCGAGCTGGACACGCTGGGGGTGGCGCTGTCGACGTAGCTTTGCCGCGACAGGGCATCGGCATCGCTGGCCTTGAGGGTCTGCACCCGCGCCGACCGCATGTCGCCGAACCCGCGACCGGGGTAGACGTCGATGGTGTTGGTACCCAGTGCGCTGATGTTCTGCAGGATCTGCTGCTGCGAACCATTGCCCAGTGCCACCACCGATACCACTGAAGCGATGCCGATGATGATGCCGAGCATGGTCAGGAAAGTGCGCAGGCGATGGGCGTTCATCGCCAGCAGGGCCATCCGGAACGCTTCGGTGAAGCGGTCGCGGGCAGCCAGCCAGCTGCTGCCATGGGCGACGCCCGCGCTCGGTTCGCGTTGCGCTCGGTAGCTGGGCGCGGCCGGATTGGCGCGGTCGGCGATGATCTCGCCGTCGCGGATCTCGATGATGCGCTGTGCGTGCTCGGCCACGCTCATGTCGTGGGTGACGATGATGATGGTATGGCCTTCGGCATGCAGCTCACCAAGGATGGCCATCACCTCTTCGCCGGATTTCGTATCCAGTGCGCCGGTCGGTTCGTCGGCCAGGATCACCTCGCCACCGTTCATCAACGCACGCGCAATGGACACACGTTGCTGCTGGCCGCCGGACAGCTGCCCGGGCTTGTGGTGCATGCGGTCGGCCAGGCCCAGACGCTGCAGCAGCTGCTCGGCACGCGCGGTGCGCACCGCGCCGGGGCTGCCGGCATAAACCGCCGGCACGGCCACATTGCCGCGCGCGTCGAGATCCCCCAGCAGGTGGTAGCGCTGGAAGATGAAACCGAAGTGCTCGCGGCGCAGCTCGGCCAGCTCGTCGGGTGCCATTTTCCCCGTCTCGCGGCCCGCTACCTGGTAGCTGCCACGTGTAGGGCGGTCCAGGCAGCCGAGGATGTTCATCAGCGTGGACTTGCCCGAACCGGACTGACCGACAATGGCCACCATCTCACCGGCATGGATGTCCAGGTTGACGTCGCGCAACACGGCGATGACATCTTCGCCGGCCGGGAATTCGCGTCGCAGGTCGCGCAGGCGCAGCAGCGGCGCCGTCGTGCTCATCGGCGCCCCATGCCCGGGCCGCCGACCCGCATCTGCATGCCGCCGCGGTTGCCGCCGCCAGCGGCTGCCGCAGCGCCGCCTTCGCCGACTACCACACGCTCGCCCTCCTTCAGGCCGGACAGGACCTCGACGTTGGCGCCGTTGTTGATGCCGACCTTGATCTTGCGCGGCCGCGGCTGGCCCTTGTCATCGACCACCCGTACGATGCGCTCGCCGTCGCGCGACTTCGGGCCGAGTGCAACGGCCGGCACCATCAGCACGCCCTTGGCCTGCTTCAGCAGCACCGATACCTGTGCGGTCATGTCGATGCGCAGGGTGCCATCGGGGTTTTCCACGTCGAACAACGCGTTGTAGTAGACCGCGCTGCTGGAGCTGGAACTGGACGAGCTGCTGGAACTGGACGAGCTCTCGTTGGCGATCGACGCCGGCGCCGGATTGATCTGCCGCAGCGTGGCGTGGTACTTGCGGTCCGGGTCGCCCAGCGTGGTGAAGTACACCGGCATGCCGGCCCTGATCTTGACCACGTCGGCCTCGGAGACCTCGGCATTGACGGTCACCACGTCCAGCCGCGCCAGCATCACGATGGTCGGCGCGGTCTGGTTGGCGTTCACCGTGCGGCCTTCCTCGGCCACCACCGCCACCACGGTGCCATCCATCGGCGCGACGATGCGGGTGTAGGCCAGGTTGGCACGGGCGGTGCCCAGCTCGGTTTCGCGGCCCTTGATCTGCGCTTCGTAGGATTGCAGCTGCGCACGCGCGGTCTTCAGCTGGGCCTCGGCGGCATCGTATTCCTGGCGCGAGGTGGCCTCGGCCGCCAGCATCTGCTGCTGGCGTGCGAACTCCAGTTCGGCCTGGCGCAGGGTTGCCTGCTGCACCGCGCGCTGCGCGGTCACCTGGTCCAGCGAGGCCTGTGCGTTGAGTACCTGGTTCTGCTGGGTGGTGGCGTCGATCTCGGCGATCAGGTCGCCTTCCCTCACCGTGTCGCCCAGCTGCACCTTCAGCGACTTGATCTGGCCGGAGGCCTGCGCACCGACGCTGACCAGCTTGTAGGCGTCGATCACGCCGGTCGCTTCCACCGTCTGCTCGATGTCGCCGCGGCTGACCGGAGTGGTCGCCAGGGCCGGTGCGGCCGGCTTGCGCAGCAGCCACCAGGCGGAAACGGCGGCGATCAGGACAAGCAGGGCGATCAACATCAGGCGACCCTTGCGGGTCGCGGGCAACAGGCGGGAGATCACGTGGCGGCTTCACTCTGGGGGCCGCAGTGGCGGCGTTGGTGGGCATTGTGAAGATCGAGCGACGCTGTGCTCAATCCTCGGGGTGTGTCTCTATGTAACACTGTCGCCGAGACTGCGTATCAGCAGGTATCCCGCACTGCGGGGGATACAGTGGTACGCATTGGCCTGGATGCGGTTCAGCTGCCGACACGGGATGATTCGCGACATGGAGACTGAAAACCCGATGCACCGTTTGCTGATCGTCGATGACGACAACGATATCCGCACCCTGCTGGCCGAGCAGCTCGGCCGCGCTGGCTACCAGGTCAGCACTGCCGCCGATGGCACCAGCATGCGCCAGCTGCTGGAACGCGAGCACGTGGACCTGATCGTGCTCGACCTCAACCTGCCGCGCGAGGATGGGCTGACCCTGTGCCGCGACCTTCGCGCGCGCTCGAACACGCCGGTGATCATGCTCACCGCGCGCGCCGAGCCGATCGACCGTGTGCTCGGCCTGGAAATGGGCGCCGACGACTACCTCGCCAAGCCGTTCGAACCACGCGAACTGCTGGCGCGCATCCGCAACGTGCTGCGCCGTACCGAAGCGCTGCCGGCCAACCTGGAACCACTGGCGGTGCGCCGTGCGCGTTTCTCGCGCTGGATCTTCGACCTGGAGCATCGCCACCTGGTCGACCCGGACGGGCGCGTGGTGGTGCTGTCCGGTGCCGAGTTCCGCCTGCTGCGGGTGTTCATCGCCCATGCCAACAAGGTGCTCTCGCGCGAGCAGCTGGTGGCCCTCAGCAGCGGCCGCAACTATGAAGCGCAGGACCGGGCGATCGACCTGCAGGTCAGCCGGCTGCGCAACAAGCTGGCCGATGACGGTGGCCCCGATGGCCTGATCAAGACCGTGCGCAACGAAGGCTATGTGCTGGCCTCGGCCGTCAACCTGGAATAAGCCGCGATGAATCGCCTGCGCCACTTCCTGTCCTCGATGGTCGGACGGCTGTTCGTGATCCTGCTGCTGGGCATGAGCGTGGCTGCGATCGGCGCGACCATGCTGGCCAGTTCCAAGCGGCAGCAGGAATTCGAGCGGCAGAATCTGAACCGCATCGCCGACCGCCTGCAGGGCTACATCAACCTGCTCGACGGCAATCCGGAGCTGCGCGAACGGCTGCTGGAGATCGGTGGGCCCAGCGTGCGGGCACTGCAGCCCGGCGCACGCATCGGGCGCGCCGACAAGGCGCTGATGGAAGTACTGGAGGACCGCCCGGGCCCGGTGTCGCGGGCGCATGTGCACTTCGCCTCGTTCCGTTCGTGCATTCCCAAGCTGCAGGATCTGCTGCCGCCGCCGCCGCCGGGCCACCGCAAGCCGCCGCGCGAACGCGATCCCACCTTCATCCCGCCCAAGTGCCGGGCGGTGGACGTGGTGCTCAACGACGGCACGTTGCTGAAGCTCGCCCTGGATTCGCCGGCGATCGCGCACAACGGCATCCTCGCCGTGGACCCGCTGTTCCTAACCCTGTTGGTGCTGGCCATTGCCGTGCTGGCATATGTGGTCGCACGCATGGCCAGTGCGCCGCTGCAGGAACTGGCGGCCGCCGCCGAGGACCTGGGCGATGACCTGCAGCGGGCGCCATTGCCACTGCGCGGGCCACGCGAAGTGCAGCGCGCCGCCGAGGCCTTCAATGCCATGCAGCATCGGCTGCAGCGCCACCTGGCCGAACGCACGCAGATGCTGGCGGCGATCACCCACGACCTGCAGACGCCACTGACCCGGCTGCGCCTGCGTTTGGAAAACGTGACCGATGAGACCCTGCGCGAGCGCCTGATCGGCGACCTGGCCGCGATGCAGGCGCTGGTACGCGAGGGTCTGGAATTGGCCCGAAGTGCGGAGAGTGCTGAACAGCGCGCCGCGCTGGACCTGGATTCGCTGCTGGAGAGCATCGTCGAGGACACTGCCGAGGACGGCGCCGACGTTGTCTTCGAAGGCCGTAGCGGCGCAGTGCTGATGCTGCGCCCGTTGGCGATGCATCGCTTGTTCTCCAACCTGGTGGACAACGCGGTGATGTACGCACAACGCGCCCGGGTACGTGTCGAGCGCGGCGAGGGCACGATCACGGTGGTCATTGCCGATGACGGCCCCGGGCTGGCGGATGACCAGCTGGAAGCGGTGTTCGACCCGTTCGTGCGGGTGGAGACCTCACGTTCGCGCGAGACCGGCGGTGCCGGACTGGGCCTGACCATCGCCCGCGCGCTGGCCGAGAAGGACGGCGGCCGGTTGTGGCTGCGCAACCGCGCTGAAGGGGGGCTGGAAGCCGTGGTGCAGTGGTCGACCAGCGCCGAGGCCCGCTAGCAGCGACGATCCCCGTCCAGACCCGGTTGCGCCGGGCTGCCCCGGTCGCGGTGACGCCAGTGGTGGGGTTTGTCCTATCATCTGCGTACTTCCCCATTCTTCGTCCGATGAGCCTGCCTGTTCCTGCCGGCATGCCGCCCTGCGCGGTGCGGCTGTCCCCGTTCGCGTCTGCTGCCGCCACCGGCATCCGCAGTTGGCCGCCGCCGCTGCGCTGATGGGCGGACAGGGGGCGGAAAGGCGCCGGGCGGGGCGCCACGCGGAATGGATCGGTCGCCTGCTGCGACTGGGCATGCTGTGGCTGCTGCTGGCGATAGCCGCGCCGCTGGCCGCGCAGAGTGGCGCACCGCCACTGCGCGACTACGCCATCGACGTGTGGACCTCGCGCAATGGGTTGCCGCACAACTCGCTGCGTGACATCGCGCAGACCCCGGAAGGCCACCTCTGGTTCGCCACGTGGGAAGGCCTGGTGCGCTACAACGGCCTGGATTTCACCGTGTTCGACCGCAGTACGCGGCCAGGGTTGCGCGACAACGGCATCGGCGCGCTGCTGGTCGACCCGCAGGGCGGGCTGTGGATCAGCGACTCGCGGGGCAATGTCAGCCACCGCGGCAATGATGGCCAGTGGCGGGTCTGGGAGCATCAACCGGATACGCCGCAGGTGCTGATCCAGTCCATGCAGATGGACAGCCAGGGGCGCCTGTGGCTGCTGTACGAAGGCAAGGGCATCGCCTATCTGACCCCGGACAAGGGCATCGTCTACCAGCGTCCACCGCCGGACCTGCCGCTGGCGATGAGCTTCACCAAGATGGCGGTCGACGCGCAGGACCGGGTCTGGATCGGCACCCTCGACGGCCTGGTGCTGCGTGACAACGACGGCGTGCTGCAGCGCGCGCCGGCGGCGTGGGGCGTGGACAAGGGGCTGTCGTGGCCCTACCGCGCACCCGATGGTGCGCTGTGGATCGTTGCCGGCGAGCGCCTGTACCGGGTGGAGGATGATCGCCTGGTGCTGGTGCACCGGTTGCCTGGCCAGCTGCACTTGACCTCCATGCTGCAGGACCGCCATGGCGACCTGTGGCTGGGTACCGAGAACCAGGGCCTGCTGCGCATCTCGGCACATGGCCTGGAGCGCCTGCCGGCCGGCTTGAACCTGCCCGGCGGGCGCGTGGTCAGCCTGCGTGAAGATGCCGAGGGCAGCATCTGGGTGGGTGCCAACGGCGGCCTGTACCGCCTGCGCGAAACCCTGTTCAGCAGCTACACCGAGCGCGATGGCCTCAGCGGCGACTACGTGCGCACGGTGCTCGAAGACCGTGACCGCCACCTGTGGGTGGGCAGTGCCAGCGGCCTGGACCTGCAGACCGCCGACGGTCGATTCCGCGCGATGCCGCTGCACAACCGCGGTGGCAAGGCGCCTTCGGTGCTGAGCCTGGCGCAGGATGCTGGTGGCGATCTGTGGGTGGGCACCTTCGGCGACGGCATCTACCGGTTGCGCGCCGATGGACGGCTTCGCCACAACTACGCTGCGGCCGATGGCCTGCCCGGCGGCAACATCCGCGCGATCAGCATCGCGCCTGACGGCGTGGTCTGGGCTGGGACGCAGAAGGGCGTGGTCCGCATCGAGGGTGACGAGGTAAGTGTGCCCACGGTTCCCGGCATGCCGGGAGGCCTCACCACCGCGCTGGAACACGATCACCAGGGAAATCTGTGGATCGGCACCATCGAAGGCGTCCGCGTGCTGCGTGGTGATCGGGTGCAGTCGATCGACCTGGCGCCGCTGGGCGGTGGCCGCAGCGTGTTCGGCTTCCACCAGATCGGCGATGCGATGTGGATCAGCAGTGACCGTGGGCTGTATCGCTGGCAGCGCGGCACGCTGGCGCGCGTGGGCCTGGAGCAGGGCATGCCGGTGGATGCGGTTTTCCAGCTGGTGCCCGACCGACTGGGCAATGTGTGGATCAGCAGCAACCGCGGTGTGCTGCGTACCGATATGGCAACGCTCAACGCCGTGGCCGACGGGCGCGCGCCGCGGGTAACCGTGGAGCGTTACAACGAAATCGACGGCATAGCCAATGCGCAGGCCAACGGCAGCTCTGGACCCTCGGCGATCCTTCGCCAGGACGGCACGTTCTGGGTGGTGACCGCCGGTGGCCTGAGCACGGTCGATCCGCAGCGGCTGCAGCGTTTCCGCGAGCGTCCGGCACCGCCTGCGGCGATCGAGAACGTGCAGGTGGACGGTGCGCCGGTGCACTGGGAAGGCCGCGAGCGCAACCTGATTCCCGGTGGGCGACGACTTGCGGTGAGCTACGTGGGCCTGAGCTATCTGATGTCCGAGCGCATCCGCTACCGCACGCGGCTGGAGGGGCTGGACAACGGCTGGGTGGAGCGTGGCCCGCAGCGCAGCGTGGAGTTCGTCGGCCTGCCGCCGGGCGATTACACGCTGCACGTGGCCGCTTCGCACCCGGGCGGCAGCTGGGGCCATCAGGAAGCGGTGTGGAGCTTCACCGTCGAGCCGTTCTGGTGGCAGCGGCGCAGCGTGCAGGCGCTGATCGGGCTGGTGCTGCTGGCCGCGCTGGTAGCGCTGTACCGCTTCCTGCTGCAGCAGTACAAGGCCAGCAACCTGCGCCTGGCACGGCGCGTGGATGAGGCAACCTTCGACCTGCAGGCGCAGACCGTGCACCTGCAGGCGTTGAACCAGGAAAAGACCGAGCTGGCCGAGCGCCTGGCGCGGCAGGCGGAGGCATTCGAACGACAGGCCCGCGAGGACGCGCTGACCCGGCTGGCCAATCGTCGCGGTTTCGACGAGGCGCTGGCCCGCGATTTCGCCCGCGCCCAGCGCAGCGGCCATCCGCTGTGCCTGGTGGTGCTGGACATCGACCACTTCAAGGACGTCAACGATCAGCACAGCCACAGCATTGGTGATGCGGTACTGGTGGAAGTGGCCCAGGTGATCGCCGCGGCCAGTCGCGATTCGGACCTGCCGGCACGCACCGGCGGCGAAGAATTCGCGCTGCTGCTCAACGACACCCGGCTGGAGGAGGCAGCGCAACTGTGTGCGCGCCTGCATGGCCTGTTCCATGACCACCCGGACTGGGCCGGCATACCCGGTCTGCGGGTGACCTTCAGTGCCGGCCTGGTGGAACTGGATGGCGACGATCGCACCCCGGCGCTGCTGTACCAGCGTGCCGACCGCGCGTTGTACCGAGCGAAGAGCGACGGCCGCGATCGTACGAGTATCGGTTGATCCAGTGCGAAGCATCCACGCATGGCGTGGATCTACTGGAGTGCCGTACCAACGGTCGGCACCCATCGAGCGCAGCGACCCGCTGTTGCCCCCGCTTTTATGATCTTTCCGTGGCGCCCAGGAAACTGTCCGTGGCCGGGCGGGTGGGCTGCGCAGGGGCGTGAGCCGCATGGATGCGGCGACCGAGCTTACAGGGATGTACTTGCAGCGTCCCCTGCGCAGTCCACCCGCCCGGCCTTGCGCCGAATCGCTGTCAGCCCGCCACGAGGGGCTCCGCCGTTGGCCGCCTTACCGCGGCCAGGCGTTGGCGATCGTGCAGAACAACCGCGCCGTCTGCTCGGTGTCGTACACCGCGCTGTGTGCCTCGTTGGCATCCCAGCCCAGCCCGGCCGCCGTGGCCGCGCGCGCCAGCACGGTCTGGCCGTAGGCGATGCCCGCCAGGGTGACCGTATCGAACACGCTGAACGGATGGAACGGATTGCGCTTGTGCCCGGTACGGGCGACGGCCGCGTTGACGAAGCCAAGGTCGAAATGGGCGTTGTGGCCGACCAGGATCGCGCGCTGGCAGCCGTACTTCTTCATCGCCGCACGCACCGGAGTGAAGACGTGATCCAGCGCAGCCTTCTCTTCCTTGGCCAGCCGGAACGGATGGTCGAGGATGATGCCGGTCACTTCCAGCGACTTCGGGTCGATCTCCAGCCCTTCGGCCGGCACCACGTGGGCGCTGGCGGTCTGGCCAGGGTAGAGCAGGCCGTTCTCGTCCATCTCGATCGGCACGGCAGCGATTTCCAGCAGCGCGTTGCGCTGGCTGTCGAAGCCGCCGGTTTCAACATCCACCACCACCGGCAGGAAGCCGCGGAAGCGTTGTGACATCGCGCGCTGCGCCTGGGGTACGTCGGAAACAGGGGCGGCGGCAGGTGCGGAAGTGGGGTCAGTCATGTACGGATTCTAGCAGAGCGACCCTGAGCGCCCGGGATCCCGGCAGGTGCCAACCTTGGCTGGCACACTGCGCGCCGACCAAGGTCGGCATCTACCGGACCGCGGGCTGCGCCGTGGGGCCCGACGGATACCACCGCGCCAGCACTGCATCCACGCTCAGGCGCCCGGCGCCGGTGAACAGCAGCGGCAGCAGCATCGCCATGAACAGCAACGGCAGTTTGAAGTTGCCAAAGCCCTGGTCGCTGATCGCATAACCCATCGCCAGGTCGCCCAGCGAGCTCCACTCGGCTGGCCAGTGCACCGCATACGTGGCCACGATCGTCAGCACCAGCAGGATTGCGGCGGCGAAACGGGTACCGAAGCCGAGCAGCAGGCAGGCCGCGCCCAGCAGCTCGAACCAGGTGGCCAACTGCCAGTTCAGCGCGGCAGGCAACTGGTCGAAGGGGAAGGGGAATGCGCCCTGCAGGTCGGCGAACCAGTTCTCACCGCGCAGTTTCTCGCGCCCGGATTCAAAAAATTCCCAGGCCAGCAGTATGCGTAGGCCAAGCGGGGCCAACCACGGGGCGAAACGGTCCAGCTGGCCGCGGGCTGCGGCCAGGATCGGGGTCTTCATCGGTGAATCTCCTGGAAGGGGCGTCAGGGTGAAGCGGGGAGCGGACCGATCACGCCAGCACGCAGGAACTGCAGCAGCAGTTGCGCACCCGGGGCGGCCAGTGTCTCCGGATCGAGGTGGTGCAGGGCAGCCAATTGCTGCAGCTGGTGTCGGCCGGTGGCCCCGGGCGCCTCGCCGATCAGGGTCAGCAGCTGCACCGCCAGACTGGTCAGGGTGGCAAAGCGCACCGCGCCATCGGCGTCGCGCCGTACCAGCAGGCCGGTGGGTTCTGCCGGTGGTTGCGACGGTGCATCGTCGCTACCCAGTTGATGCACCGGCCAGCGATACAGCAGCGGCCAGGCCAGTGGCGAGCGCTGCAACGGCACCTGCAACGGATCGATGTCGCCCGCCTCCGGCAGCGGATCAGCCTGCAGCTGGTACAGCGCAGTCTCTACCCACTCGTAGTGGGCCAGCTCGGCCAATCCCGGATGCGGCAGTTCCGGTTGCACCTGCAGCCACTGCACGAACTCGGCAGCCAGCTCGGTGAACAACGGGGTGTGGCAATGGTGGTTGGCGAAATAGTGGCGCACCAGCGCACTCCAGGCCGGTTCGCCCAGCAGGCGCGCGCAGACCGGGAAGCCGTTGCTCAACAATCCCAGCAGGTTGTTGAACAGCAGGCGTTCGTACACCGCCACCCGGCGCGGGTCCATGCCGGGCGGCGCCGGCACCTGCGCCGGATCGCGCAGGTGTGCGGTGAACGCGTGCTGCTGCGCGCGCAGTCGTTCGGGGGCATCAGCCATGGGCGGCTCCAGCATGCACGGCCTGCAGGCGGTGGATGGTCTGCAGTTCGCCGAGCAGCTCGGCGTAAGGCGGGAAATTGAAGTCGCGTTCGAGCAGGGTAGGGCGTGGGCCGATGCGCGCGTAGGTGCGCGCCAGCAGATCCCACACCGGATCGATCACCGGGCTGCCGTGGGTGTCGATCTTCAGGTCCGGAGCGTCGTCCAGGTGCCCGGCCACGTGCAGGCAGACGATGCGCTGCGCGGGCAGGCCGGCGATGAAGGCGTCAGCGTTGTAGCCATGGTTGCAGGCATTGACGTAGACGTTGTTGACGTCCAGCAGCAGATCACAGTCGGCCTCGGCCAGCACCGCATTGGTGAAGGCCAGTTCGTCCATCATCGGCTCCGGCGCCAGGTAGTACGAGACGTTTTCCACGGCGATGCGGCGACCGAGGATGTCCTGCACGCGGGCGATGCGCGCAGCGGTGTGGCGTACCGCTTCATCGGTGAACGGAATCGGCAGCAGGTCGTACAGATGGCCCTCGTCGCTGCAGTAGCTCAGGTGTTCGCTGTACAGCGGCACCCGGTGTTGCTCAAGAAAGGCACCCACCTGGGCCAGCAGCTGGGTATCCAGCGCTGCGCTGCCGCCCAGTGACAGCGACAGGCCATGGCAGGTCAGTGGATGGCGCGTGGCCAGTTCGGCCAGTGCATCACCGGCGGGGCCGCCGACACCGATCCAGTTCTCCGGCGCGCACTCGAGGAAATCGAAATCGCCGGCCGGTGCGTCGCGCAGGTCCTGCAGCAGGGCGCGGCGCAGGCCCAGGCCCACGGCCGCCGCGGGAAGCGGCGACCGCGGGTGGACGACGCCGG
Organism: Stenotrophomonas sp. G106K1; assembly: GCF_037969685.1. Lineage (NCBI taxonomy): Bacteria > Pseudomonadati > Pseudomonadota > Gammaproteobacteria > Lysobacterales > Lysobacteraceae > Stenotrophomonas > Stenotrophomonas sp. G106K1. The sequence continues at coordinate 167,943 of NZ_JBBPFR010000001.1, forward strand.
CGCGGACGTCAGTGCTTGCCACCGCACTTGCCTTCGCCGCACTTGCCTTCGGCCGACTTCTTGTCGCCGCCGGTCTTGGCCTTGGCGTCCGTACCGGTCGCCGCCTTGCCCTTCTCAGCACCACATTTTCCTTCACCACACTTGCCTTCAGCGGTCTTGCCTGCCGAGGCATGATCGCCGGCCTTGCCCTTGTCAGCGCCACACTTGCCTTCGCCACATTTACCTTCGGCAGTCTTGGCGGCCGCCTGGCCGGCCACCAGGTAGCCCTGGGCGAGATCGCTCATGCTCAGGGCCGAGGCGGAGGCGGTCATGCCGAGGCCTGCGGCCAGGGCGGTGGCGGTCAGCAGGGACAGCGTCTTGTTGGAGGTGCTCATCGGTCGTGCTCCTGGGTGGTTGGGCGGGTGCCCGTGGTGAAGCGATGGTGCAGCGATCCTACTCAACGAATCCTCGCCGGGAATTCAAATTTTCGTGAGAAGTATTACAACGCCAACAAAAAGGCCGCTGTCGCGAGGACAGCGGCCACCCTGGAGTCGAATCCGGTGTTGCAGTGCAGTATCAGATATTGCCGGCGCTGGAGGTCTCGTCGCGCTTCTGGCGCGGCGGCAGCGGCTGTTCGCCGTGCACAAGGAACCACACGTTCTCGGCGATGTTGGTGGCGTGGTCACCCACGCGTTCCAGGTTCTTGGCCATGAACAGCAGATGGGTGCACGGGGTGATGTTGCGTGGGTCTTCCATCATGTAGGTCAGCAGCTCGCGGAACAGCGCGGTGTACTGCGCATCCAGGCGGGCGTCGTCCTCGCGCAGTTCCAGCGCGGCATCGGCATCGTTGTCGCGATAGGCGGCGATGGCGCGGCGGACCTGCTGCGCAGCCAGACGGCCGAGGGCGCGCAGGCCCTGGATCTGCGGCAGCGGCGGCACCTTGCCCAGTGCGATGGAGCGCTTGGCGACGTTGGCCGCGTAGTCGCCGATGCGTTCGATATCGGCCGGAATGCGCAGGCCGGCAAGGATCTCGCGCAGGTCGCGTGCCATCGGGCCACGCAGCGCCAGGCGCATCACGTCGTGGCTGATCTGCTGCTCCAGCGAATCGATTGCTTCATCGTTGGCGATGATGCGGTGGGCGGCGTTCTCATCGCGCTTCTCGATGACGTCCATCGACGCCTCCAGCTGGGCGACGGCCATCTCGCCCATGCGCACGATTTCAGCCACCAGGCGCTGCTGCTCTTCGTCGTAGCTTTTGACGATGTGGTCGTTGGGAAGGTTCATGTTCTGCAATCCAGGTAGAGCCAGGCCGCGCCTGGCTGGGACATGTGGCGAAGCGTCAGCGCCGATCAGCCAAAGCGACCGGTGATGTAATCCTCGGTCTGCTGCTTGGACGGCTGCGAGAAGATCACTTCGGTGCGGTCGTGCTCGATCAGGTCGCCCAGGTACATGAAGGCGGTGTAGTCGGACACGCGTGCGGCCTGCTGCATGTTGTGGGTGACGATCACGATGGTGTACTCGTGCTTCAATTCCTCTACCAGCTGTTCGATGCGGCTGGTGGAGATCGGATCCAGCGCCGAGGTCGGCTCGTCCAGCAGCAGCACCGACGGCCGCAGGGCCACGGCACGAGCGATGCACAGACGCTGCTGCTGGCCGCCGGACAGGCCCAGCGCGCTCTGGTTGAGCTTGTCCTTCACTTCGTCCCACAGCGCGCCCTGGCGCAGCGCGTGCTCGACACGGTCGGCCATGTCCGCCTTGGACAGCTTCTCGTGGTGGCGGATGCCGTAGGCCACGTTCTCGAAGATGGTCATCGGGAACGGCACCGGCTTCTGGAACACCATGCCGACCTTGCTGCGCAGGCGGTTCATCGGGTACTTCGGCGAGAGGATGTTCTCGCCATCGAGAATCACCTCGCCGCGCGCTTCCAGCTTCGGGTACAGCGCGTAGATGCGGTTGAAGATGCGCAGCAGGGTCGATTTGCCGCAACCGGAGGGACCGATCAGCGCGGTCACGCGCTTTTCCGGGATCTCCAGGTTGATGCCCTTCAGGGCATGGAACTTGTCGTAGTAGAAGTCCAGTCCACGCGCGGCGAGCTTGACCGGTGCCGGAGCGTGCAGGTTCTCGTGCGAGGCCGGCACCACGATGCGCTGCATCGGCACGGCGTTGGAAAGGTCGTTCATGGCGGTATCCACGGAAAGGTCAGTCATGGGAGATACGGTTGCGCAGCAGGATGCCGCGCGCAGAGAGGCTGACCAGCAGCACGAACACGGTCAGCACCAGCGCGCCGGCCCAGGCCAGCACCTGCCAGGATTCATACGGGCTGCCGGCGAACTGGTTCATCACCACCGGCACCGAGGCCATCGGCTGGAACACGTTGCTGTTCCAGTACTGGTTGCCGAACGCGGTGAACAGCAGCGGTGCGGTCTCGCCGGAAATGCGGGCCAGCGCCAGCAGGATGCCGGTGATGATGCCGGCCGAGGCACTGCGGTACAGCACCTGCACGATCACCTTCCACTGCGGGATGCCCAGCGACAGGGCGGCTTCGCGCATCTGCGAAGGTACCAGGCGCAGCATCTCGTCGGTGGTACGCACCACCACCGGCAGCACGATGAAGGCCAGCGACAGCGCACCTGCGAAGGCGGAGAAGCTGCCGCCGGTCTGCATCACGTACAGGGTGTAGACGAACAGGCCCAGCACGATGGACGGCGCCGACAGCAGGATGTCGTTGACGAAGCGGACCACGGTGCCGGCCTTGCGGGCGTTGCCGTACTCGGCCAGCCAGGTGCCGGCGAGCACACCCAGCGGGGTGCCGATGCCGATCGCCAGCGCGCACATCACCGCACTGCCGAAGAAGGCGTTGGCCAGACCGCCTTCCTGCATCGGCGGCGGTGTCATCTTGGTGAACAGATCCAGGTTGATGCCGGCCAGGCCCTTGGAGGCCAGGGTGAACAGGATCCAGCCGAGGAAGAACAGGCCGAACAGCGCGGTGGCGCAGGACATCGCGATGGCGATGACGTTGCCGATGCGGCGGCGCAGGTACAGGGAGTCAGCGGTGCTGGACATCAGTTGCCCTCCTTGCGGGACAGGCGCATCAGCATCAGGCGGGCGATGGCGAGCACCACGAAGGTGACGATGAAGAGGACGAAGCCGAGCAGCAGCAACGCCGAGCGGTAGGTTTCAGTGGCTTCGCCGAAGTCGTTGGCGATCAGCGCGGCGATGGTGGTGCCCGGTTCCAGCAGCGACGGCGACAGGCGCACGCTGTTGCCGATCACGAAGGCCACGGCCATCGTTTCGCCCAGTGCGCGGCCGAGGCCGAGGAACACGCCACCGATCACCGCCGAACGGGTGTACGGCAGCACGATGTCCCAGCTCACTTCCCACTTGGTGGAACCCAGCGCGTAGGCCGATTCCTTCAGGCGGGTCGGCACGGTCAGGAACACTTCGCGCATCACCGAGGAGATGAACGGGATGACCATGATCGCCAGCACGAAGCCGGCGGTGAGCATGCCGATGCCCAGCGGCGGGCCCTGGAACACCGGGCCGATGATCGGCCATTCGCCGAGGGTTTCGTTGAGGAACGGGGTGACGTACTCGGTCATCACCGGCACCAGCACGAACAGGCCCCACATGCCGTAGATGATCGAAGGAATGCCCGCCAGCAGTTCGATGGCGGTACCGACCGGGCCCCGCAGCCAGCGCGGTGCCACTTCGGTGAGGAAGAAGGCGATGCCGAAGCTGACCGGCACGGCGATGACCATCGCGATCAGCGCGGTGACCAGGGTGCCGTAGATCGGGGCGAGGGCGCCGAACTTGTTTTCGACCGGATTCCAGTCGGCAGAGAAGAAGAAGCTCAGGCCCTGCATCTGCAGGGCGTGGCGACCACCCCACAGCATCGACAGTGCGGCGCAGGCCAGCGCGATCAGGACGAAGATGACGGTGCCGACCAGCACCCATCGGAACAGTTTGTCGTTGCGGGCATCACGCGTATCACGCGTGGACGGGGCGGCTACAGGCTGGGCGATGGCATTCATGGGGACGGCAGGGCCAGGAAGGGGCGGGGCAGCACGATGTTCAGGAGGCGGTGCCCGCACGTGGCGGGCACCGTCGGGTCCATCACTTCAGTTCGGTCGCCCAGTAGGCTTCGATCTGCTTGACCAGCTCGGCCGGCAGCGGCACGTAGTGCAGTTCGTTGGCCTGGGTCTGGCCGCTTTCGAAGGCCCACTTGAAGAAGGCCAGTGCATCCTGGTTGCGCTTGGCATCCTTCGGCTTCTTCTGCATCAGCATGAAGTTGGTGGCGGTGATCGGCCACGCCTGCTCGCCCGGGGCGTTGGTGATGACCAGGTTGAAGTCCTTGGCGCTGGCCCAGTCGGCGCTGGCGGCAGCGGCGGCGAAGGTTTCAGCGTTCGGCTGCACCCAGGTGCCGGCCGCGTTCTGCAGCGAGGTGTACGGCATCGCGTTCTGCAGGGCATAGGCCAGTTCGACGTAGCCGATCGAGCCCTTGATCTGCTTCACGTAGGAAGCAACGCCTTCATTGCCCTTGCCACCCACGCCGTCCGGCCACTGCACCGAGGTGCCTTCGCCGACCTTGCTCTTCCACTCCGGGCTGACCTTGGACAGGTAGTTGGAGAAGTTGAAGGTGGTGCCCGAACCATCCGAACGGTGGACGATGGTGATCTTGCCGTCCGGCAGGGTCACGCCCGGGTTGGCGGCGACGATGGCCGGATCGTTCCAGGTCTTGACCTTGCCCAGGAAGATGTCGGCGAGCAGGGCGCCACTGAGGCGCAGCTTGCCGGCTTCCAGGCCGTCGATGTTGACCACCGGCACCACGCCGCCAATGGCCGACGGGAACTGGGCCAGGCCGGCCTGGGCCAGCTCGTCGCTGCTCAGCGGCTTGTCGGAGGAGCCGAAATCAACGGTGCCGGCCTTGATCTGGGCGATGCCACCACCGGAACCGATGGACTGGTAGTTGATCTTCGCACCGGTGGCGGTGTTGTAGTCGGCCGACCACTTGGACACCAGCGGGAAGATGAAGGAGGCGCCGGCACCGGAGACCTCAGCGGTCACCTTGTCGCCGGCAGCGGCCGGAGCAGCGGCGCCGTCAGCGGCCGGCTGCTGTGCGGCCTGCTTGTCGCCACCGCAGGCAGACAGGCCCAGGGCGATGGCCAGGGAAAGGGCGGCAAGGCTGGCCGAGTGCAGTTTCATGGTCACTCCATAGCGGGGTAGAGCCGACGGCGTCGGCGGATGCGGCTATGAAATGATGTTTTTGTTACAGCCGTATGACGTCCATGACAGAGGTGTCCTGGATCACGTTCTGACAAGGGTTTCGGGGGATTCACGGTTGGCCGCCGGGCCGGTTGACGGTGCCAACTGCGCTGCTGCGTGGTCCCCGGCCCATCGCCGCAACAACACATCAACGGAAGCGCAGCGCCTTTCACGACCAACCCTACAAAAAAAAAGAGCGCCGGACCCCGAAGGATCCAGCGCCCGGTGGGGCCGGCGGGGGAGAGAGGACCCGCCGACCCCGTTCCTGCGGGGGAACGCCTTGCAACGAAACTCAGTACTTCAGGTTCTGCGTCCAGTAGGTCTCGATCTGGCGCACCAGCGCGTCCGGCAGCGGCACGTAGTCCAGCTGCTTGGCCTGCGCATCGCCATTCCTGTAGACCCAGCGGAAGAACTCCTGGGTGGCCTTGGCGCCCGCCACGTTCTTCGGCTGCTTGCGCACCAGGATGAAGTTGGTGGCGGTGATCGGCCATGCATCAGCGCCCGGGGCGTTGGTCATCACCAGGTAGAAGTCACGGGCGTTGGCCCAGTCGGCGCTGGCCGCGGCGGCCGAGAACGAGGCGTCCGACGGCTGCACGATCTTGCCGGCCGCGTTCTTCATCGCCGCGTAGGACATCTTGTTCTGCAGCGCGTAGGACAGTTCGACGTAGCCGATGCCGCCCTTGATCTGCTTCACGTAGGCAGCAACGCCTTCGTTGCCCTTGCCGCCGATGCCGGCCGGCCACTGCACCGAGGTGCCTTCACCGACCTTGCTCTTCCACTCCGGGCTGACCTTGGACAGATAGTTGACGAAGTTGAAGGTGGTGCCCGAACCGTCCGAACGATGGACGATGGTGATCTTGCCGCTGGGCAGGGTCAGGCCGCTGTTCAGGGCAGCAATGGCCGGGTCGTTCCAGGTGGTGATCTTGCCCAGGAAGATGTTGGCCAGGGTCGGACCGTCCAGCTTCAGCGCGCCCGGGGCGACGCCCGCGACGTTGATCACCGGCACCACGCCGCCGATCACCGACGGGAACTGGGCCAGGCCCGCCGCCGCCAGCTCTTCCGGCTTCAGCGGCGCATCGGACGAACCGAAGTCCACGGTCGCGGCCTTGATCTGGGCGATACCACCGCCGGAACCGATCGACTGGTAGTTGACCTTCTTGCCGGTGGCGGTGCTGTAGTCGGCCGACCACTTGGACATCACCGGATAGATGAACGAGGCGCCCGCGCCGGTGACATCGGCGGCGTTGGCGGCGAACACGGACGACGCGGCCAGAATGGCGACGGCGGCGCGCGACTTGAAGGCGTGGATCACGGGAGAGACTCCTGGGGTGGTCGAGGGGCGGCTGCCCGACGTTTCGGTGCACATTCCATAACGGTTCCATGACACGCCCGCGTCTGTCATATGACGCGAACGTGACAGCCGTCATGACGCTGCCGACGCCTCCCTTTCAGAGCCCGCGCAGCGCCTCCGGAACGGCATAGCGACCGCCGCTTGGGAGCAGTGTCCAGCGCTGCGTCGGTGCCGTCGTGTCGGTTGCATGGCAGTCGTCGCCCGCAGCGACGCTGATCGTATCGATGCGCTTTTCGCGCACCAGGATCGGTGCCAGGCCAGGGGAATTGCTGCTGCCCATTTCCAGCGTGCGCTCGAAGCGGCTGAACTCGCCAGCGCAGCGCGTATCCCATTCGCCGCGACTGCCGCTGACCGCCAGCGGCGCAAGCACCCGGCGCAGTTGCCGGCCATCGCGCACGAACAACTGCAGTTCGGTCTGCGCGAACGGGTTGGGTCCAGAGCTGCCGCTGTAGTCCATGCGCACGCCAAACGCGCGGGTGGCCGGATCCAGCTGCCAGCGTGCCGTGTCCAGGTGGAGCCCGGTGAAGCGCAGCGCATCGCTGCTGACCGCATCGGCCACGCGCGTCCAGGCCAGCGGCCTGCCACTGGCGGTGTCGATCAGCAGCAGGTCCAGGTCGCCGCCACGCACGTCTTCCGAGGCGGGCTCTGTCCATTGCGCGACGGCCAGCAGGGTCGTGCCGGGCTGCGCAGCCCACGCACGGCAGGCGGTGCTGTCGGCATCGGTAAAGCGTGCCGTCACTGGCAACGCGCCAGCCGGCAGCTGCCGATACGCCGCCTTGCGCACGGCTTCTGCATCGTCACAGGCGAGCGCGGTGGCGGGCAGCGCGGCGAGCAGGGCAGCGCACAGCAGGTGGCGCAGGCGGAGGGAAATGGGCATCCCGAAGGTCCATGTCGACAGGGCAGGGCATCATCGTAGGGCATCATCGCGCGCCCATCGCCTGCCCTCAACGACGAAGGCACGGCCGGAGCCGTGCCTTCGTTCCAACGCGTGCTTCCAGTCTTACCAGAAGAACTGCGCGCGGGCTTCCAGAATGTTCGGATCGTCGTTGACGAAGCCACGGGCGGTCGAGCTGTACTTCTTGCTGTCGACCATCACGTAGTTGAGCATCAGCTTGAAGTTCGAGCGCCAGTACCAGTTGGCGCCGACGGTCCAGATGTCCATCTTGCCGCCGAGCACGCCATCGACGATCGGCGGACGGCCGGCCACCGGGTTGGCGGCGAGGTTGCCGTCGTTCAGATCCATGTGGTCATAGCGCACGCCCAGCTGCCATTGGCCGCCGGCCGGGTTGTTCGGCAGGCCGGTGCCCGGGGTGCCGCCCTTGTAGCTCCAGGTCTCGCCGGTGACGTTCCACACGCCGCTGACGTAGTAGCCGTCACTGGTGTAGTTGTCGTTGGCCATGCGCTTGGCCTTGCTGGTGTAGTACTCGGCCTGGGCCTTGAACGGACCCTGGAAGTACATCGCTTCGGCACCGATGGTGCTGACGCGGTCGGTGTCGACCAGGTTGCCGCTGTCGACCAGGCGCGCGGTGGCCAGGTCAGCGTTCGGGCGGGCACGCACGCGCAGGGTGTCTGCATCGGTGTCGTAGTTCACGTAGCTCAGGCCGAAGTGCAGGACCTGGCCCTTCTCGTTGATCGGGGCCCAGGTACCACGTGCGCCGTAGCCGCTGCCGTGGGCCAGGTTGCGGGTCAGCTCGCGGCCGAAGGCGCTGGCGGTGACCGACCAGTTGTCCTGGCCGTAGCTGTAGGCACCGCCGAGGCGACGGGCGACGGCATAGGTGTTGGTGACCGCAGCCTTGGAGATGAAGTCGTTGTTCTTGGTGCTGGACAGCTCTTCCAGGCTGTTGGGCTGCTTGAACTGGCCGACCTGGATGAAGTGGTTGGCGTTGCCCAGCAGCTTGTACTTCACGTTGGTGTCGAGGAACTTGTCGGCCTTGGCGTCGTAGCCCACGACCCATTCCATGTTGCCCGGGCCCTTGCCCTTCAACACCAGCTCGGCGCGACGCAGTTCGAATTCGCTGTTCTTGCCGTTGCCGGCGTCACCGCCGTTGAGGTCCACGACGTCATTGTCGTACCAGTTGCCGTCGGCCTGGACCAGGCCTTCGAAGGTGATTTCCGAACCGCCGATCACATCGATGGCGACTTCGGCGTGGGCGGCCGGCACGTACAGCGCAGCAGCCACGGCGATCGTCAGGAGCTGGTGATGCAGTTTCATGGAGAGGAGCCTTGCAGGCAGGTGGGAAGATGCGCGCAGGCTAAAACGTGAAGATTGCGTAAATGTGACAGTTCGCGCACGGCCGCGATCCGCCGCAGGCCCCGTCACGGCTGGGCCTGCCATTGAAACCGGTTACGTATGACGCCCGGATTGCGCCCCGGTTGCAGTAGATCCACGCCACGCGTGGATGGTTTTTCCGTGCATCCACTTCATGCGCGGATACGCCATCACTCGGCGGCGGTCTTGTCCTTGAACCGGCACAGATCGGCAATCACGCACCCCGGACAATCCGGCTTGCGCGCTTTGCACACGTACCGCCCGTGCAGGATCAGCCAGTGATGCGCATCGAGCAGGAACTCGGCGGGAATCGTTTTGACCAATCGGTCTTCGACCTCGCGCACGTTCTTTCCTGGCGCAAGCCCAGTGCGGTTGGCGACACGGAAGATATGCGTATCCACCGCCATCACCGGTTCGCCGAAGGCGGTGTTGAGCACCACGTTGGCAGTCTTGCGACCGACACCGGGCAGTGCTTCCAGTGCATCGCGGTCGCGTGGCACTTCGCCGCCGTGCTTCTCCAGCAGCAGTGCGCAGGTGGCGATCACGTTCTTCGCCTTCGCGTTGAAGAGGCCGATGGTGGCGATGTACTTCTTCAGTCCCTCTTCGCCCAGGGCGAGGATCTTCGCCGGCGTATTGGCAACCGGAAACAGGCGACGTGTGGCCTTGTTGACGCCGACGTCGGTGGCCTGCGCCGACAGTGCGACCGCCACCAGCAGTTCGAACGGCGAACTGTATTCAAGCTCGGTCTTCGGATGCGGGTTGAGTTCGCGCAGGCGGGTGAACATTTCCACCACGTCGGCACGCGGCATCGTACTGCCGCGGCGCGCAGGTGCGCGTGCGGTCTTCTTCGCGGTCGCCATTACTGCTCCTTGCCGGCGGCGCGGGCCTTGGCCCGGGCGAGGATGGCGGCGGCGGCGGCAGGCAGGGCGGGTTTGACGTCCGGTGCCGGCGCGGGCGTCCGCCGCGCATCACGCTCGGCTTCACGGCGGGCCAGGCGCACGGCGCGTGCGCGGAAACGTTCGCGCGCGGCCCATGCACGCTGCAGCTGCAGCTGCATCTGGCAGAGGCGGTCGGGCAGGTCCGGATGATCGGGCAGCAGGCGGTCATCGCCAGCGCGCACGACGTAGTCCATCAGTCCAGCCTGCAGCGCGCCATCGGGATCGTCTGCCTGGACCCGGGCGAACAGCAGCACGGGGTTGGGTCGGGATGCCATGGCAATCAGCGGTTCTGGAAGGCGGGGGGGCGGCGCTGCAGGAAGGCGCTGGTGCCTTCGCGCATGTCTTCGGTGGCGAACAGCAGGCCGAACTGCGCACTTTCGTATTCCAGGCCGGCGTCCAGGCTGCATTCGCCGCCCACGTGCACCGCGTCGAGCAGGCCACGCAGTGCCAGCGGCGCCGACTGTGCCAGCTGCCGGGCCAGGGCCTGTACCCGGGCGTCCAGCTCGGCGCCGGGCACCACCTCGTTGACGATGCCCAGGGCCAGCGCGCGCGCGGCGTCGATCGGGTTGCCGAGCAGGCACAGCTCGAGCGTGGCCGCGCGGCCACACAAGCGCAGCAGGCGCTGGCTGCCGCCGAAGCCGGGAATCAGGCCGAGATTGATCTCCGGCTGGCCGACCTTGGCCGAATCGGCCGCAATGCGCAGATGGCAGGCCATGGCCAGTTCCAGCCCGCCGCCCAGCGCAAAACCGTTCACTCGCGCGATTACCGGCTTGGGCATGCGTTCGATGCGGCGCATCAGGGCCTGGCCGAGCAGGGAGAAATCACGACCCTGAACCGCGCTCAAGGCGTTCATTTCCGCGATGTCGGCCCCGGCCACGAACGCCTTGGGGCCAGCCCCGGTCAGCACCACCACCCGTACCGCCGGGTCGGCGGCGGCGTCGCCAAACGCCTCGGCCAGAGCCTGCAGGGTCGCGGCATTGAGGGCGTTGAGCTTGTCCGGGCGTTGCACGGTAATGGTGCGGATGGCGCCGTCGTCGCTGATGGCGACCGGGTGGGGAGCGGGGGCCTCGGCCACGGGAAACTCCTGGAACGTTAAAAAAAAGTGAGATTGAACTCTGTAAACGCAGACAGGTCATAGCCTGCGTGGTGAGTAGCGGTTACACGTTGTGGCCGTTATCCTAACCCGTCGCCTCAGGGCGGCGCAGAACGTCCCTGAGTTACCACCCCTGGAGAACTGTTTGATGAAGTTGCGTTCTATCGCGGTCGCCGTCGCGGCCCTGGCCCTGACGGGCAATGCCTTCGCCCAGGACATCGCGTCCGAGAAGGGCAAGCTGAGCTACTACTTCGGTTACGACTACGGCAACAACCTGGCGGAGCTGACCGGTCGCGGTGAGCAGCTGGACATCAACTCGGTGGTGAAGGGTCTGCAGGACGCCTACGCCAAGAAGCAGCCGGCGATCACCGCCGAGCAGCTGAAGCCGGCGGTTGAAGCGTTCCAGAAGCGCGAGCAGGGCCGTGCCCAGGCCGCCAAGGCCGAGTACGAAAAGGCTGCTGCCGAAAACAAGACCAAGAGCGATCAGTTCATGGCGCAGAACAAGGCCAAGGCGGGCGTGCAGACCCTGCCGAGCGGCGTTCAGTACCGTGTGATCGAAGCCGGCAAGGGTGCCAAGCCGACCCAGGCCAGCACCGTGCAGCTGGAAGTGGCCGGTCCGTTCCCGTACGGCCAGCGCCCCACCGAAGCCCGCCCGGCCCAGCAGATTCCGTCGATCAAGGTCAGCGAAGTCGAAATGAAGGCCATGCGCGAGACCCTGCTGCAGATGCCGGCTGGCTCGAAGTGGGAAGTCTCGCTGCCGCCGGATCAGGCCTATGGCGCCGACCCGCGCACCCCGTTCCCGCCGAACGTGGCTGTGCAGTTCGAGATCAAGCTGATCAGCGTCAAGTAATAAGAAACAGCGTCAACATCGACGCGCCGGTGGTTACACCGGCGCGTTTTTGTTTTCGCGGTACGCAGCAGTCGTGTGGGCCCATCCCAAATCCAGCCCATTCGCGCTACTGTTGACCGGTGCAAATAATGGAAGAAACGGCGCGTGCTGTCGCAAGCCCCTGCATCAACGTGTGCAAGCTGGATCGCAACCGGCTGTGCGCCGGCTGCGGGCGGCATATCGACGAAATCGCACGGTGGTCGTCGATGAGCGACAGCGAGCGCACGCACATCCTGCAGCGGGTGCTGCCACTGCGCCAACAGCTGCAGCAGTCGCTGCGAGGTTCGTTGGCCGATCATGAGCGCCTGCTGCGCGCGCTGCATCCGCTGGCCGAGCCGCCGGCAGGTGACGGCTGGAACCGCAGTGAACTGGATGATCTGCTGCCCCCGGGCCCACCGGTCGAGGCGGCGGTGCTGGCCGGCATCGTGCCGCGTGCCAACGGTGCGCAGGTGATCCTGACCCGGCGTACCGAAACCCTGCGGCAACATGGTGGCCAGGTCGGTTTTCCTGGCGGCCGTACCGAGCCGGATGATCGTGATGCACTGGCTGCAGCACTTCGCGAAAGCCAGGAAGAAATCGCATTGGCGCCGACGCAGGTGCAGGCACTGGGTTATCTCGATCCGTTCGTGACCATCTCCGGCTACCGGGTTACCCCGGTGGTGGCGGTGATCGATCCGGATTTCGTGGCGGTACCGCAGCCCAGCGAAGTGGCCGAGGTGTTCGAAGTGCCACTGGACTACCTGATGGTCGCCGACAACCTGCGCCAGGTCGAAATCAACCATCGCGGCCGCGTCCGCCATGTCCTCGAATACGGCTGGCCCGGCCAGCGCATCTGGGGCGCCACTGCGGCCATCCTGTACAACCTGCGTCGCCGCCTGGAGCAAGTGCAATGAAGCCGATCGATCCGCCGTGGACCACTCTCGTCGATGTTGCGACCCTGGCTGCGGCCTTGGGCGATGGGGTACGCGTGGTCGATGCCCGCGCGACCGCAAGCACCGCCGTACGCGTGGTCGATGCACGTGCGTCGCTGGCCGACCCGCAGGCGGGTAGCGGCCTCTACGCGCAGGGACACATTCCCGGTGCAGTGCATGCCGATCTCAATCGCGACCTGTCCGACCTGACGCGGGTCGGCCATGGGCGCCACCCATTGCCGGACAGCGATGCGTTCGCCGCGCGGCTGGGGCAATGGGGCATCGGCGCCGATACGCAGGTGGTGGTGTATGACGGCAGCGATGGCAGCATGGCCGCCGCGCGACTGTGGTGGCTGCTGCGCCTGATCGGGCATGCGAAGGTGGCCGTGCTCGATGGCGGCATCGCCGCCTGGCAGGCCGCCGGCCAACCGCTGGCGACCGGCAGCAGCGAAGTCGTGGCGTTGCCGGCGTATCCGGGACGTTTCGATACCAGCCAGGTTGCCAGCGCGGACGAGATCGAATCACGCCTCAAGCACGCACCGGGCTGGCTGGTCGATGCCCGCGCAGGTGAGCGTTTTCGTGGCGAGGTGGAACCGCTGGACCCGGTCGCCGGCCATGTGCCGGGTGCGGTCAATCGACCGTTCGCGTTGAACGTGCTGGACGGCCGCCTGCGCGATACACAGGAACTGCGCGCCGAACTTCAGGGCGTGATCGGCAACCAGGATCCTGAGCGCGTGGTGCTGATGTGCGGTTCGGGCGTGACCGCCTGCCATCTGCTGCTGGCGATGGAAAGTGCGGGCCTGTCCGGTGCGCGCATCTATGCCGATTCCTGGAGTGGCTGGGTCAGCGACAGCAGCCGTCCGGTGGCTACCGGCGCCTGAGCGAAGCGGGCAGATCGATTCGACGTTCATCCACGCATGGCGTGGATCTACGTGTCGACCAAGGTCGACACCTACCAACAGCCGCGGGCCCCCCCCGCCATCCCACGGACACCCAGCTTTTGCTGTTGCTTCGGCTGTTGCCTCTGCGGGTGCAGGGCGCAGCCCTGCCGATCACCCCAGCGGCTGCAGCGGCACCTTGGCCAGGATCCGCTGCCACGGAAACAACGGGCCGGGATCGCGCTTGCGGGCCACGGTCACGGCCGGGTCGTCACTGGCAGGCACCTGCTCCAGATCCAGCTGGTCGTGGCCGGCGATCTGCCGCAGCGACGGGTACTGCAGCACCAGCGCCTGCAGCAACCGCTCCAACGCCAGCAGCTGCGCTTCGGTGTAGGGCTCGTCCATCGCCTGGTGTCGGCTGTCGAGCCAGTGCGGGTAGCGCCCCGTGTTGACCAGCTCGATGCCCACCGAGTCGGCATTCATGCCGCGCACGTGGTGGGCGATGCGCTCCGGCGCCACGTACTGCACCACGCTGCCGTCGCGGTCGATGTAGAAATGCCCGCTGTTGCCGGCGCCGCTGTCGTACAGCACGCGCTCGCCGTACTCACGGGCGGTGGCCAGGTCGGGCAGTTCGGTACAGTGGATCACCACCATCGCCAGGCTGGATGGATCGCGCACGGGCAGGCGGTCGTGGTAGGGCAGCGGCTGCAGCTGCAGGCCGGGCAGGAGCGGGTTGGGCATGCGGCGATGCTAGCATTGCCGAATGAAACTGCCTTCCCTTCTGCTGTCGGTCCGCTCCGTGGGAGCGCACGCATGAGCCGCGGTCACTGCATCCTGTCGCACGGCTTCGAGAGCGGCCCGGAGGCGACCAAGGTCACCGCCCTGGCCGAGGTCGCCGAGCGCCTGGGCTGGACCCATGAACGCCCCGATTACACGGACCTGGACGCGATGAGCGAGGTCAGCCGCGTTGGTGACGTGCGCACCCGCCTGCAGCGCCTGATCGAGCGCACGGCCGCTGCCGCCACGCAGGGGCCGGTGGTGCTGGCCGGCTCCAGCCTGGGCGCGTACATCTCCGCCATTGCCTCGCTGCAGGTGCCGGTGGCCGGCCTGTTCCTGATGGTGCCGCCGACCACCATGGGCCCGATGCCGGCGCTGGACGCCGCACCGGTGCCGACCACGGTGGTGCAGGCCTGGCATGACGAGGTGGTGCCGGCCGCCGGGGTCATCGCCTGGGCGCAGGCGCGCTCGGCGCAGCTGCTGCTGGTGGACGACGGCCATCGCCTGGAGAACCACGTCGAGGCCTCCGCGCAGGCCTTCGAGCGCCTGCTGCGGCAGCTGTGAAGCCCGGGCGCACGGCGCGCCCGCCCGCATTGACTACAATGGCAGCCCCGCCGCCCCTGGCGCGGGCCTGTCGGCCGTGCCTACGGCCCTCCCTTCCGAATGGCCCGGCTCCCTGCCGCGCCTGACCACCTGCGAACCGATCCCGTGAAATTTTTTGTCTCCTGCGCCAAGGGCCTGGAATACCTGCTTGCCGATGAGCTGTCGGCCCTCGGCCTGGAAAAGGCCACTGCCACCATCGCCGGCGTCAATGCCGATGGCGAACTGGAGCAGGCGCTGCGGATCGTCATGTGGTCGCGGCTGGCCAGCCGCGTGCTGTGGCCGATCGACGAATTCGAATGCCCGGACGAGCAGGCGCTGTATGACGGCGTGCGCGCGCTGCCGTGGCACGAGCACATCAAGCCGGAGATGACCCTGGCGGTGGACGCGCACGTGTCTGGCGACAAGATCACCCATGCCCGTTTTGCCGCGCAGCGGATCAAGGACGCCATCGTCGACCGCATGCGTGACGAAGGGCTCGAGCGCCCCTCGGTCAACACCGATCTGCCGGACGTGCGCGTCAACCTGTCGCTGCGCAAGGGCCGTGCCTCACTGTCGATCGACCTCGGTGGTGGCCCGCTGCACCGTCGTGGCTGGCGTGGTGCCGCACATGACGCGCCGTTGAAGGAAAACCTGGCTGCCGCGCTGCTGATGCGCGCGCAGTGGCCGCGCCTGCACGCTGCCGGAGGTGGCCTGCTGGATCCGATGTGCGGCAGCGGCACCCTGCTGATCGAAGGCGCGCTGATGGCCGCCGACGTCGCTCCCGGCCTGATGCGCCATGGCAGCCTGCCGCCGAGCCGCTGGCTGGGCTTCGACAAGGCGACCTGGAAAACCATCCAGAGCGAAGCGCGTGATCGCGAAGCGGCCGGCTTGGCTGCGCTGAAGCCGGTCGTCCACGGCAGCGACATCGACCCGGTGGCGATCCAGGCTGCGCGCGAGAACGCGGAAGTGGCCGGCGTCGCGCATGCCATTCGCTTCACCCGTGCCGATGTGGCTGACCTGCCCACCCCGGAGCAGGAGATCGGCGCGGTGGTCTGCAACCCGCCGTATGACGAACGCCTGGCGGCCGATCCTGCGCTGTATCGCAAGCTCGGCAATGCCCTGCAGAAGACGGTGCCGCAGTGGCGCGCCAGCCTGCTATGCGGCAATGACGAACTGGCCTTCGCTACCGGCCTGCGTGCGGGCAAGAAGTACCAGATGTTCAATGGTGCATTGGAATGCGCACTGATCGTCTGTGATCCGATCGCGGTGCCGGGCCGCGACCCGGCACAGGTGCGCGAGCTGAGCGAAGGCGCGCAGATGGTGGCCAACCGCCTGCGCAAGAACCTGAAGAAGTTCAAGAGCTGGCGCGCGCGCGAAGGCATCACCTGTTTCCGCGCCTACGATGCCGACCTGCCGGAATACGCGGCGGCCATCGATGTGTACGAGGAAGACGGTGGCCAGCGCCGCACCTTCCTGCACGTGCAGGAATACGCCGCACCGGCCGCGATTCCCGAGAACGACGTGCGCCGTCGCCGCAATGAACTGCTGGCCGCCGCACGCGAGGTCTTCGCCGTGCCGCCGGAACAGGTGTCGATGAAGTCGCGCGAACGTGGCAAGGGTGGCAGCAAGTACGGCCGTTTCGAGCAGCGTGATGAGTTCCTCGTGGTACGCGAGAACAACGCGCTGCTGCAGGTGAACCTGTTCGATTACCTCGATACCGGCCTGTTCCTCGACCATCGCCCGCTGCGTCGCCTGATGGCCGAGCAGGCGCGCGGCAAGCGTTTCCTCAACCTGTTCTGCTACACCGGCGTGGCCAGTGTGCAGGCGGCGGTGGCCGGTGCCGCCAGCACCACCAGCGTCGACCTGTCGGCCACCTACCTGCAGTGGTGCTACGACAACCTGGCCTTGAACGGGCAGGGCGGCAACCAGCACCTGCTGGTGCAGGCCGATGCGATGGCATGGCTGGAAGGCGATCGCGGCCAGTACGACGTGATCTTCTGCGACCCGCCGACGTTCTCCAACTCGGCCCGCGCCGAGGACTTCGACGTGCAGCGCGAACAGGTGAAGATGCTGCGTGCGGCCGTCGCCCGACTGGCACCGGGTGGCGTGCTGTACTTCTCCAACAACTTCCGCCGCTTCAAGCTGGAAGAGAACGCCATCGCCGAATTCGCCCAGTGCCGCGAGATCAGCGCCAGCACCATCGGCCCGGATTTCGAGCGCAACGCACGCATCCATCGCGCGTGGGAGCTGAAGCGCCTGGCGTGACGCGTCGCCGGGCATGGCCCGGCGCTACCCATGTGCGCGCAGAACGGTAGCGCCGGGCCATGCCCGGCGAGCGTGGGTCCGGTAGATCCACGCCATGCGTGGATGCGGTCCGCCGCACGGGTTACAACAACGCCACCACCAGCCCGATCACCGGCAGCGCGACCGCCAGCGGTGCGATCCATTTCGGCCGGTACGGGTACAGCGCGAACGCCAGCACGATTCCACCCAGGGTGAGCGCGCCGAGCCACAGCACCGGGCCCATCGCCCAGCCGTGGTCGACCACGCACAGCGCGAACGCCACCGTCAGCAGTACCCAGCCCAGCACCCGCCATTGCGTGCGCCGTACCGGTGATGCCGCCGCTTTGCCGTGCAGTTCCTGCTGGTGCTTTTCCATCGCCAGCGACAGCGCGGTAAACGCGGTGAACGACAACCCCAGTACCAGCAGCATCATGCGCTGGCCTCCGCTTCCACTGCATCGGCTGGTGCCTTGGTCGCTGCAGCGGCCGCCGCGCGCTTCTTCTTCTCGGCGGCAGTCAGCGGCGGCGTCCAGCGCTGCATGCGCCAGCCGCACAGCGCCAGCATCGCACCGAAGGCGATCATCGACAGGTCGAAGCCGGCCAATGCCCAGTCACCGTTGAGCAGGGTCACGCCCAGGTGCGCGTGGGTGGTCAGCGCGTTCACTACCGGGATCAGCGCGAACGCGGCCGCGCCGATGTACAGCTGCCACGCCCACATCATCCGCTTGGGCCAGAGGAAGGCCGCCAGCAACGAGGCGCCCCACGCGTAGAAGAACAGGTTCGCCTCGGCGTTGGAGCGCTCGGCCAGGCCCAGCGGCAGCAGCCGGTTGCCCCAGAAATAGGCGGCGAAGGCGATCGGCAGGCCGGCCACGGCGCCGATGTTCAGTGCATCGACCAGGCGCAGGCCGAATCCGGTGCGGCCGCTCTTGGCATGCTTCGGGCGCTCCTTCACCGCCCACAGCACCACGCCGCTGGCCACCATCAGGCAGCCGGTCAGGCCGGACAGGAAGAACAACGCGCGCATACCCCAGTCGGCGAAGCGGGCCAGGTGCAGGCCATACAGCACGCCACGGGTGGCGGTGGCGCCACCGGAAGGCGGCGTTTCCTGCAGCAGCGCGCCAGTAACCATGTCATAGCGCAGCGCCGGCGTATCGATGGACAAGCGTTTGCCGTCGCGCTGGCGGATGTCGATCACCGCATTGGCGGCACCGGGATTGGCAACGCTGAAACCGGCGACCTCGGTGCCGTGCCAATGCGTGCGGGCACTGTCCAGCAGCTGCCGCAGCGGCAGCGGGGCTGCCTTGCCTTCGGCGGGCGCGGTGACCTCGGGCAGGCCACCAAAGGCCTCCGAATAGAACGCATCCTGGTCGGTGCCGTAGGCCACGTTCACTCCCCACGGCAGGTACATGATCATCAACGTGACGATGCCGGTGTAGGTGATCATCGCGTGGTAGGGCAGGGCCATCACCGCGCTGACGTTGTGGAAGTCCAGCCACGAACGCAGACCCTTGTCCTTCCGGAAGGTGAAGAAGTCCTTGAAGATCTTCTTGTGGGTGATCACACCGGTGATGATGGCCACCAGCATGAACATCGCGCAGAAGCCCACCAGGTAGCGCGCCCACAGCACGGGAATGTAGTGCAGGTCGAAATGCAGGCGGTAGAAGAAGTCGCCGCCACGGGTCTCGCGGGCCTTCAGTTCGGTGCCGGTGTTCGGGTCCAGGGTCGCATCACCGAAGGCGCCGCGTCGGCCCTTGGCGGGGTCGGCCAGCTCGGCTGGCAACCGCCAGAACATCTGCATGGCCGGGTTGCGCGGCTGCGGCAGGGTGACGAACCAGCTCTCTGCCTGGGGGGCGTTGGCCAGCAGGTAGTCGGCCGCGCGCTGCGCCGCTTGGTCGGTGCTGACCGTGCTGCGCGGCAGTTCCGGGCGCATCCAGCGGCTGATTTCCTCGCGGTAGTAGCTGGCAGTGCCGGCCATGAAGATCAGCAGCAGCAGCCATCCGACCAGCAGGCCGGTCCAGGTGTGCAGCCAGGCCATGGATTGGCGGAATCCATTCTTCATGCCCACGCCCCCAGCAGGCGCGAAATGCCGGCCATCAGCAGGGTGGGGGCGAGAATGCCGACCCAGGCGCGCAGCGCACTGCGGGTGGCGAACGCCCACAGCGCCGCGCAGGCGGCGACCAGGATCGCCAGCAGCATGCCGGTCAGCACGGCCTGGCCGCGCGCGCCCGGCAGCGCCAGCGCGCAGAACACGGTGGTCATCGAGGCAAGCGCGTAGCCGCCGAAGATGGCGGCCAGCGATCGGGACAGCACGCCCCATCGCGGGTTGGCGAAGAAGGTGCTGAGGCGGGGGCTGGCGGTTGCGGGCGAGCGGTCCACGATGGTCCTGCAGGTTGAATGAAAGAGGACCGGCGCACCGAAGCGCGCCGGGGGTGGCCATCCGTGGCCGGGGCCGGTCGCAGAACCGGCGCCATCCATCAGATCGTCAGAGCTTCCAGCGCAGCGTCATCATCACGTTGCGCGGTTCGCCCCAGTACACGCCGTCGTAGAAACCGACGCGGTTGTAGTACTTCTTGTCCAGCAGGTTGTTCACGTTCACCTGGGCGCTGAAGTTCTCGTTGAAGCGATAGCCGGCCGACAGGTTGAGCAGGTAGATGTCACCCTGTTCGATCGCCACGCGGTCGCGCTTGCCGCTGACCAGGAAGTCCTCGCGCGGCTTGTTGCTCAGGCTCCAGATGCCGCTCTGCCAGGTTGCGCCGCCACCAATCCAGAAGCGGCCTTCGGCACCACCCGGGCGCCAGCTGGCGTTGAGGCGGAACAGATCGACCGGAACAGTGGTGTTCTGGCGAACGCCCAGCGCATTGCGGCTGACGGTATGGGTGAACCCGGTCGACAGGTTCCAGTGCTCGCCCAGGCTGCCCTGTGCTTCGATTTCCCAGCCCTTCACCTTGTTGCCCTTGCCGGTGGAGCGGTAGGCACTGATGCCACCGGGCAACGAGTTTTCCGGCACCGAATCATCGAGCTCGGCGACGTTGTCCTTCTCGCCCTTGAACACCGCGACCGAGGTGTTGAGCAGGCCATCGAAGAACTCGGCCTTGACCCCGGCTTCCCACATGTCACCGACGACCGGTTCGAGATAGTTGTTGGCCTTGTCGCGGTAGTTCTGCGGCTGGAAGATGTCGGTGTAGCTGACGTAGCCGCTGAAGTAACGGTTGAAGTCGTAGATGAAGCCGGCGTACGGTGTGAGCGAGTCGTCGGGCTTGTAGCCACCGCGGGTGGTACCAGTCAGGCGCCCGGCGGCGTCGTGAGTGTAGTTCCAGCTGCGCGTCTCCCAACTGCCGTAACGGGCGCCGAGCACGGCGGTCAGCGGCTCGGCCAGCTGCAGGCGCGCGGCCAGGTAGGCGGCACGCTGGCGCAGTTCGTCCTCCGAGGCGAGATAGCCCAGGCGGGTGACCTGCAGCGGTGCGATGTCGCCGTTCCAGCTGCGCCAGTCCGGCACGCGGGTGTAGCTGTCCGGGTAGTCTGCGGTTTCACTCGCAGGCACTTCGCCCTTGCGCACCGACTGGCCGAAGCCGAATACCAGTTCGTGTTCGCGGCCGAACAACTGGAACGGACCGCCGACGTTGAAGTCGAACACCTGCATGTCGCCGTTTTCACCGAAGCTGCCGACGAAGGCAGAGATGCCGCTGCCATCGGCACGCGGGTAACCGGACGCGCCATACCAGACCGCGCCGTCGGTCTCGCGCTTGGAGCGGGTGTAGGCGAATTTCGCGGCCCAGCCATGGCCCAGCTGCTGTTCGAGGCGGGCGAACGCGCTCTTTTCGATGATCGGCCAGCTGCTCCAGCGCGCCGACAGGTTGGTCGAGCGCGGCAGGTTGGCCGGCTTGCCATCGGCGCCCCAGTACGGCACTACGCCCCAGGTCACGCCGGTGGTGCGCGGCGACTGGTACTCGTAGCCGGCTTCCAGCAGGGTGGTGTCGGTGATGTCGGCCTGCACGATGCCGTAGAAGACGTCCTTGTCCAGCCTGTAGACATCGCGGAACGAATCGCTCTGCTGCTTGGCGGCGACCACCCGGGCGCGGATGCGCCCATCCAGGGCGATGGGGCCGCCGAGGTCGGCTTCCAGGCGCTGGTTGCCCCAGCGGCCGAGCGTCAGGTTGGCGCTCATCTGGAACGTATCGGTGGGGCGCTTGCGGACGAAGTTGATGGTGCCCGATGGATCACCCGCACCGGTGGTCAGGCCGGTGGCACCACGCACCACTTCGATGCGGTCGTAGATCACGCTGTCGGTGTTGGTCTTGATGTAGCCACCGAAGGTGTTGAGCATGCCATCCACCTGGAAATTGGTGATGTTGTACCCGCGCGAGACGTAGTTGATGCGTTCGCTGTCGGTGACCGACACCGCCACGCCGGTTACCTGGCCCATCACATCGGACAGGGAGAACAGGCCCATGTCGTCCAGCCGCTGCCGGGTCACCACGGTCATCGACTGCGGGGTGTGGCGCAGTGACAGGCCGAGCTTGGTTGCGGTGCTGGCCCGCTTGACGGTGTAGCTGTCGGCAATGTCGCCATCGGCGGTTACCTGGACGGTGTCCAGGGTGCGCGCGGACGGGTCGGCAGAACCTTCCTCAGCGTGTGCCAACGGTGCGTTCAACAGTGCGGTCACGGCCAGGGCAAGCAGGGTTGGGCGGGGAGTGATCAGGGACGATGCCATCGGTGCGATTCCATGCAGGACAAAAATCAGGCGATGGCAAACGCACCCATGGCAGCCATGCGCTCCGCGCACGTCACCCAGCGTGATTCCCATCGACGGTGCGCCACCTGCGGCAGGCAGGCGACCCAGTGGTCGGGGGATGTACACGGGCGAAGGGGCGGGTGGGCGCGTGCTTCCGTGCCCCGCTTGGCTAAGCGTACAACCGATCAGTAAATGATAGGCATTCGCATTTCGTTAAGCAAGCGTGACAGCCTCGGTCATCCACGCATGCCGCGGATCTGCTGGCCAGGCTCCGGAATCTCAGTCTAGAAACGGAACAACACCGTCGCCGCATGCAGCAGCAGGCCGATCAGGCCGCCCACCAGGGTGCCATTGAAGCGGATGAACTGCAGGTCGCGGCCCACGCTCAGTTCCAGCTGCTCGACCAGGTGGCGCTCGTCCCAGCTCTTCACGGTCTGCGCGATATGGGTGGTGACGCCCTCGCGCAGGCGCCCGGTGAGGCGCTGTGCGCCTTCCAGCAGATGCTGGTTCAATGCCTCGCGCAACGCCGGGTCCGATTGCAGGCTGTCACCCAGCGAGGCCAGGCTGCGCTGCAGATGACCGACCAGGGCCGAATCCTCACGCTGCAGATCGCCGCGCAGGCTGGCATGGATGCGCGACCACAGGCCCTGTACGTACTCCTGCAGGGCAGGGTGGTCGATCATTTCCTGCTTGAGCTGCTCGATGCGCTCGGCCAGTGCCGGGTCTTCGCGCAGGCGCTGCACGTAGTTGCCGAGCCACTGCTCATAATCCTGGCGCAGCGGATGCTGCGGCTCGGCCAGCACCTGCTGCAGTTCTTCCAGCACCGCCCGGGCCAGGCGTTCGGCAAGGTTGTCACCGATCTCATCGATCGGCTTGATCCAGTTCACCGTGCTCGACAGCGTCGGCCATTCGCGCTGGATGTAGCGCACGATCAGCTGCGAAGCGCGTTCCTTCACTTCCGGCTGCTCCAGCCAGCGCCCGAGCCGTTGCAGTCCTTCGTCCAGCACCCGCTGGTGGCGGCCATCGGCGGTCAGCAGGCCCAGCAGTTCGCCGGCGGTGGCCGCTGCATTCCACTGCCGCAGCTGCTGCACCACGAAGGCATGCAGTTGCCGCCGGACTGCGGTCTCGTCGAAGAAGTCCAGCGCCTGCAGTGCCCAGCCGCGGGCCATGTCGGCCAGCATCCGGGAACGCGCGGGATCGGCCAGCCAGCTGCCGAGCCGGCTGGCCGGGTCGAACACCTGCAGCTTGGCCAGCAGCACCGTCGGTTCCAGGAACTGGTCGCGCACGAACAGCGCCAGGCTGTCGCCGATGCGTTCCTTGCTGCGCGGGATGATCGCCGTATGCGGAATCGGCAGGCCCATCGGCCGCCGGAACAGGGCGACCACCGCGAACCAGTCCGCAAGTGCGCCGACTGCGGCGGCTTCGCAGAAGGCCGAGACCCAGGCCCAGATGCCACGCTCACCCTGCCAGTGGCTGACCGCGAAGCCGGCCAGCATCAACAGCAACAGGCCAAGGGCAAGGGCTTTCAGGCGCCGCAGCTGAGCGCGGCGCGGATCGATGGCAGACGTCATGCCTGAAGTCTACCCGCAGGCCGGTGACGCCTACCTGTAGAGCCGAGCCCATGCTCGGCTGCTCTTTGCCGCGCGCAAGGCAGCCGAGCATGGGCTCGGCTCTACAGCGGCGTGACGCGATCGGTTACAGCGCTTCCAGCTGCTTGCGCAGGTGGGCCAGCTGTGCGCGCAGGGTGTCGTTCTCGCGGGTCAGGTTCACGACGCGACGGCGCAGCGCGGGGGCATCCTCGCCCAGCTGCTCCAGCGCAGCCAGCACCTCGGCATCGCGGCTGGCGATCTCGTCCTCGTTGGCCTCTTCGAAGTCCATTTCTGCCGACTCCGTTTCCGGCTTCGGCGCGCGCGGCTTGCGCTTGGATTCACGCACACGCTTTGCAGCCTGCTTCAGTTCATCCTTGCCACCGGCGGCAGCGGCGCGCTGCTCTTCTTCCGGCAGGTCAGCCACGGCAGCAGCGGCGCTGATCGAGATCATGCCGGCCTTCACCGCTTCCACCACCTCGGGCGCAGCCTGGGCGTGGATGCGTTCGATCATGCCGACCTGGCTGGTGCTCAGCTTGGCTTCGCGGGCCAGTTCGGCACGGCTGATCTTCGGCGCCGGCTCCCACGGCGGGCTGTCTTCGCCGGCCTCATCGGCAGGCTCGGCGGTGCCATCGCTTTCGCGCTGCAGCTGCGCCTGTTCGACCTGCTTGCGCGCGGACAGGATGTCGCGCTTGCGCAGGGCCAATACGCCGCGCTGGAAATCGGACACGCTGCGCCGGCCGAGGTGCTGCTCGATCATCCACAGGTGCACGTCTTCCATGCTCTGAAAGCGGGTGTTCTGCACGGTGTTGAACGGCAGGCCATGCTTCTGGCAGATGCCGAAGCGGTTGTGTCCATCCACCAGCACCTCGCCCCACAGCACCAGCGCATCGCGGCAGCCTTCGGCGAGGATGCTGCGCTCCAGCGCCTCGTGTTCGTCCGCGGTGAGCGGATCGATGTAGGCCTTGAGTTCTTCTTTGACGACGATGTTCATGGGCACGGCAACGGGCAGGAGCGGAACCGCCCATTGTACCCGCTCGCCACCACCGTCCCGGGCTCAGGCAGTAGCCCGGATCATCTCGCCCAGGGTGCCGGTGATCTGGTCGATCTGCGCCTTGTCCACGATCAATGGAGGTGACAACGCAATGATGTCGCCGGTACAGCGCACCAGCAGGCGCCCGTCATGAAAGCAGCGGCGGAACACCTCGTAGCCACGGCTGCCGGGGGCGTCCTTGCGCGGCGCCAGCTCCACCGCACCGACCAGGCCGAAGTTGCGGATGTCGATCACGTTCGGCAGCCCCTGCAGTGCATGCAGGCGCTCCTGCCAGTACTCGCCCAGTTCGATCGCGCGCTCGAACAGGCGTTCCTCGGCGTACACGTCCAGCGTGGCCAGCGCCGCCGCGCAGGCCAAGGGATGGCCCGAATAGGTATAGCCATGGAACAGCTCGATGGCCTGTGGCGGACCCTGCATGAAGCTGGCATGCACGCTGTCGCCGACCAGCACGCCACCCAGCGGCACCGCGCCGTTGCTGGCGCCCTTGGCGAAGGTCAGCAGGTCCGGGGTGACGCCGAAACGCTGTGCGGCGAACGCCATCCCGACCCGGCCGAACCCGGTGATGACTTCATCGAACACCAGCAGGATGCCGTGCTGGTCGCAGATCTCGCGCAGGCGCTGCAGATACCCCGGTGCCGGCAGGATCACACCGGCCGAACCGGCGATGGGCTCGACGAACACGGCGGCAATGGTGGAGGGATCGTGCAGGGCGATCAGCCGTTCCAGATCGTCGGCCAGCTCGGCACCCTGGCGCGGCAGCCCTTTGCTGAAGGCATTGCGTGACAGGTCCAGCGTGTGCCGCAGGTAATCCACGCCGCCGAGCTGCAGACCGAACTGGCGGCGGTTGTTGGGCAGCCCGCCCAAGGCCATGCCGCCGAAGCCGACCCCGTGGTAGGCCTTCTCGCGGCTGATGAAACGCGTGCGCTGGCCTTCGCCGCGCAGGCGGTGATGGGCCAGCACGATCTTCATCGCCGAATCCACCGCCTCCGAGCCCGAGCTGGTGAAGAACACGTGGTTGAGCCCCGCCGGGGCCAGCGCCGCCAGTCGCTGCGCCAGGGCGAAGGCCGGCGGCGAACCCATCTGGAAGGCGGGCGAGTAATCGAGCGTGGCGGCCTGCTCGGCAATCGCGTCGACGATGCGCCGGCGCGCGTGCCCTGCATTGCAGCACCACAGGCCTGCCGTGCCATCAAGGATGGCGCGCCCATCCACGTCTTCGTAGTGCATGCCCTCGGCGCGTACCAGCATGCGCGGCGCGCCCTTGTACTGGCGGTTGGCAGTGAACGGCATCCAGTACGCGTCCAGTGAATCGGGGCGCTGGGTGGCCAGGTCGTGCAGGTCGCTTGCAGGGGCTTTCATGCCGGCTCCGTCGGGTCCGATGGTTGTGACTCTAGCGCAGCCGCGTCACGGTTCTGTCGCCAGGCATGGCCCGGCGCTACCGGGATATGGGATATGCACGTCACGGCCCGGTAGCGGCCGCGTCGGTATAACCGCGGACAGTCGATACGCGGAGGACCCCATGACCCACTTCCCCGACCGCAGCCACTGGCAGGCCCTGTCCAGCCGCGTGGCGATTCCCGGCCAAGCGTTCATCGATGGCCGCTTCGTGGATGCCGCCAGCGGCGCGCGCTTTGATTGCATCAGCCCGATCGACGGGCGCGTACTGGGCGCAGTGGCCGACTGTGATGCGCAGGACGTGGAGCGTGCAGTGGCCTCGGCGCGCCGCGCGTTCGAGGCAGGCCACTGGTCGCAGGCCAGCCCTGCCCATCGCAAGCGCGTGCTGCTGGCACTGGCCGCGCTGGTGGAGACGCATGCCGATGAACTGGCCCTGCTGGAAACGCTGGACATGGGCAAGCCGATCCGCGATGCGCGCCGCATCGACCTGCCCGGCGTGGTGCGCTGCCTGACCTGGACCGCCGAGGCGGTGGACAAGCTGTACGGTGAAATCGCGCCCACCGGCCCGCACGAGCTGGGCCTGGTGACACGCGAGGCCGCAGGCGTGGTGGCGGCCATCGTGCCGTGGAATTTTCCGCTGTTGATGGCCTGCTGGAAGATTGCGCCGGCCTTGGCGATGGGAAATTCGGTGGTACTCAAGCCCTCCGAGCGCTCGCCGCTGAGTGCGTTGCGGCTGGCCGCACTGGCGGCCGAAGCGGGATTGCCCGAGGGCGTACTGAACGTGCTGCCGGGCCACGGTTCACGCGTGGGTGAGCCGCTGGCCCTGCACATGGACGTGGACGTGCTGGCCTTCACCGGCTCCACCGCGACCGGCGCGAAGTTGCTGGAGTACGCCGGTCGTTCCAACCTCAAGCGGGTCTGGCTGGAATGCGGTGGCAAGAGCCCGCACGTGGTGTTCGCCGATGCGCCGGACCTGGATGCGGCGGCCAAGGGCGTAGCGCAGGGCATCTTCTTCAACCAGGGGGAGGTCTGCACGGCCGGTTCGCGGTTGCTGGTGCAGCGTTCGATCCGCGATGACTTCGTGCACCAGGTGATCGCCTACGGCCAGCGCATGCAGCCCCGCCATCCGCTGGAGGCGGATGCACCGATGGGGGCGCTGGTCGATGCCGCGCATGTGGACAAGGTACTGGCCGACATCGCCCGCGCCGAAGCCGATGGCGCGCGGCTGCTGCTGGGCGGCCAGCGTGCCGAGGTGGAGGCGGGCGGTTGCTATGTGCAGCCGACGGTGTTCGACCAGGTGCGGCCGGAGCAGGCGCTGGCCCGCGAGGAAGTGTTCGGCCCGGTGCTGGCGGTGCTTGGCTTCGACGACGAAGCCGAGGCCGTGCGCGTGGCCAACGACAGCCGCTACGGGCTGGCCGCCGGCCTGTGGACGCGGGATCTCGGTCGCGCCCATCGCGTGGCGCGCCAGCTGCGTGCGGGCAGCGTGTGGGTGAACGGGTGGGACGGCGGTGACATGACGGCGCCATTCGGTGGCTATAAGCAGTCCGGCAACGGCCGCGACAAATCGCTGCATGCCTTCGACAAGTACAGCGAGATGAAGGCCACCTGGATCCAGTTGTAGCGCCGAGCCGCGCCCGGCTGCCTTTGGTAGACGCCAACCTTGGTTGGCGCCGGGCAGATTCATCCACGCATGGCGTGGATCTACTGTAGAGGCGGCAGGGTGGGATTCATCCACGCAGAAGGAAATCGTTGGCGTCGGTGTCGCCTGAAACCATTGCCCCGGCGGGGTCGCCAAGCGTGGCAGAATCGGTCGATCCGCCGTTACCCGCCTTGCCGATGTCGACGATCACCGCAGCCGCGCCACCCGTGAATTCTCCCCGCCGTGTCCTGCTGGCCAGCCTGATCGGCACCACCATCGAGTTCTTCGACTTCTACATCTACGCCACCGCCGCGGTACTGGTGTTCCCGCACCTGTTCTTCCCGGAAAGCAGCGACCAGGCCGCATTGCTGCAGTCCCTGGCGACCTTCGCGGTGGCGTTCATCGCACGCCCGGTGGGCTCGGCGGTGTTCGGCCACTTCGGTGACCGTATCGGCCGCAAGGCCACCCTGGTGGCCGCGCTGCTGACCATGGGCCTGTCCACGGTCGCCATCGGCCTGCTGCCGACCCACGCGCAGATCGGCCTGTGGGCGCCGGCGCTGCTGGCACTGTGCCGCTTCGGCCAGGGTCTGGGTCTGGGAGGCGAGTGGGGTGGGGCGGTGCTGCTGGCCACCGAAAACGCACCGCCGGGCAAGCGCGCCTGGTACGGCATGTTCCCGCAGCTGGGTGCACCGATCGGCTTCCTGCTGTCAGCGGGCATCTTCCTGCTGCTCGGTCGCTGCCTGGGCCAGGACGATTTCCTGCAATGGGGCTGGCGCATTCCGTTCGTGGCCAGCGCGTTGCTGGTCGGCCTGGGCCTGTGGGTGCGCTTGAACATCCACGAGACACCGGATTTCAAGCGCGCGCTGGAGCGCAAGGCGCCGGTGCGTCTGCCGATGTGGACGGTGCTGCGCGACCATCCGCTGCCGATGCTGCTGGGCACGCTGGGTGCATTCGCCACCTTCGTGCTGTTCTACCTGATGACGGTGTTCAGCCTCGGCCACGGCACCGCCGTGCTTGGCTACAGCCGCGAGCAGTTCCTGCTGATGCAGATGGTGGCGATGCTGTTCTTCGCCGCCGGCATCCCGCTGTCGGCACGTTATGGCGACCGCTGGGGCACCCGCCGCACGATGGCTATCGCCAGTCTGCTGATCATCGGCTTCGGCGTGCTGTTCGCGCCGTTGTTCCAGGCCGGCAGCCCGTGGCTGGTGCTGACGTTCCTGTGCCTGGGCCTGTTCCTGATGGGGCTGACCTACGGCCCCTGCGGCACCTTCCTGGCCGAGATCTACCCGGTGGAGGTGCGCTACACCGGTGCCTCGCTGTCGTTCAACCTGGCGGGCATTCTTGGTGCCGCCCCGGCGCCGTACCTGGCCACCTGGCTGGCCGAGCGCTACGGGCTGGTCGCGGTCGGCTACTACCTGTGCCTGACCGCGGTGATCACCCTGTGCGCGCTGCTCGCATTGCAGCGCCGCCAGCGCTGATCAGCCGAAGAAGCGCTTGAGCGTGCGGCCCAGCCAGCCGCCGCTCTGGTGCTCGCGGGCGAACTGGTTCAGGTGCTGCTTGACCTGTTCGGCATAGGCCTGGTCGTCACCGCGGATGTGGTTGAACAACCAGCGTGAGAGCATGGTGCGCAGCTCGTCACTGATGTCCTCGCCGGCCTGGAAGCGCAGGCGATACTCGGCCACGCGCTTGATGAAGACTTCATGCACACGCTTGTGCGCGGCGCAGAACGGATAGCCCGCTTCTTCCATCAGCTCTTCTTCGAATGCGAAGTGCGACATGGTGTAGTCCACCACCTCGTCGATCACTTCGCCTATCGCCGCGCGCTGCAGGCTGGTCTGCGCCACGTGCAGGTGGTTGAGCATCTCGATGATGCGACGGTGTTGCTGATCGATCACATCGATGCCGATGTTCAGATCGTCCTGCCAGACCAGTAGTGCCATCCCCGGCTCCCCTTCATGCGTATGTCGGGGCCGACTGTAGAGTCGCCGCGCCGGGGCGGCGTTGATCTGGATCAAAGCATGCCGGTCAGGACAGCACAGCCTCGCGCGGACGCAACGGGCTGGCAACGGTGGTGCAGCTGACCCGGTTGCGGCCGCCGGCCTTGGCCAGGTACAGCTGGCGATCGGCCTCGGAAATCAGCCGGTGCAGCGCATCGCGTTGCGGCCGCAGGCAGCACAGGCCGATGCTGACCGTCATGCGCAGGGTGGCGCTGCCGATGTCCACTTCCAGCGCGGCGATGCGCTGGCGCAGCTCCTCGAAATAGAGCAGCGCTTCGTCCTGTTCCATGTCCGGCACCAGCAGGCAGAATTCCTCGCCGCCGAAGCGCGCGATCAGGTCCTGGCTGCGCGCGTGGTCGCCGACGGCACGGGCGACCGCACGCAGCGCATCGTCACCGGCTTCGTGGCCGTGGGTGTCGTTGATGTGCTTGAAATGGTCAATGTCGATCATCGCCACCGCCACGCACTGGCCGTGCAGCTGCAGTTGCGGCAGCTGGCGCTGGCTCTGTTCCAGGAAGCAGCGGCGGTTGGGCAGGCCGGTGAGGAAATCGCGGGTGGCCAGGTCCTGCAGCGTGCCGATCAGCTCCAGCTGGTCCACATTCTGCGACACACGGCAGAAGAACTCTTCGCGCGAGAAGGGCTTGCGCAGGAAGTCATTGGCGCCGTTCTTCAGGAAGCGCGGGATCAACGACGCATCGGTATTGCCGGAAATGCCGATCACCGCCACCTTGTCGCGCGAACGCAGGGTGCGCAGGCGGCGGGTGAACTCCACGCCCTGCATGCCCGGCATTTCCTGGTCGACCACGGCCAGGCGGATCGCCGGATGCGCCTCGATCGCCGCCAGGCCTTCGCTGCCATCGGCCGCTTCGTACACCTCGTGGCCGTACATGCGCAGCAGGGCGGCGGCATAGCCGCGCGCGGACGGCGAGTCGTCCACAACAAGCGCGGCAATGCGCCGGTTGCGCTCCAGGCGCTGCACCAGCCACACCAGGTAGTCGATGCTGCCCGGGGTATTCTTCAGCACGTAGTCGATGATCTGCTGCTGCAGCACACGCTTGCGCAGGTCCTCGTCATACACACCGCTGACCACCACGGTGGGCAGGTTGCGCTTGAGGAAGAACTCGACCACCGCGTCGCGGTCACCATCGGCCAGCACCAGCCCGGTCAGGACCAGAAACCAGCCGTCCTCGGCAGTGAGCAGGCGGTCGGCCTCGGCCAGCGAGCTGGCCACCACCACCGGCAGCTCCAGGCGTTGCTCGATTGCCTCGCGCAGCATGCCGGTGAACGCGCGCGAGTTTTCCACCAGCAGGATCCGCTGAGGCAGGGGATCGGTCAGGTCGCCTTCCAGAGCGGCCTGCGACAGGACGGGCATGATGCGGTGGCTCATGTGGGAAAGTCTTGGCACGGATAGCGGCGGTTTCGAGTGCAACTTTAGCGCAAGGAGGCGAACCTTCTGTCGGCCAATGTTTCACGAGACCTCGGCGCCTTTGCGATGGGGAATGTCGCCCCATCGAAAAGGGGTATCTGATGTCGCGCTGCTGAGTTTGTCGTCGTAAATGGCCTTGCATGGCGCCCCTTGCGGCGCATGGGTATGCTGGCAGTGCCCCTTCCGTCCATTGCGGGGTGGACTATTTCATCCGGTCATGCGGGGCATCGCATTATCTGATCGTGGTCAGGCTTCAGTTGCCTGGACGCTGCCCATTATTTCAACCATGGAGATGCCTGTGAGATTTTCCCGATTTTCGATCGTGGCTTCTGCCGCTGCCTTGCTTGCTGCGCCCGGACTTGCTCTGGCCTGCTGTCCGAGTGGAGGCAATGGTGTCCAGATGGCGCAGGCCGGATTGGGCGAGGCTCAGCCTGCTGCCGTCAACCTCAGTGCTGATCCGGCTTGGTCCGTGTACGCATTCGAGCGTGATGGAGTCGCGTATTACCAGGTCAATGATCTTGCCGGCCAGGTGGTGCTGATCATCGCCAACATCGATTCGACATTCTGGACACTCCCGGCCGGAAAGGCACCAGTTCGCACCTCGCTGCCCTCAAGACAACTGCCCTTGCCGCAGAATGCCCGCCGACGCACTGTTTTCCATGGACCTGACTTCTCGCTTGTCGTCCACGGCGAAGGCCGCGATGCAATCTGGGCCGTCGAGTCCGCCAACAGCAGCAAGTAATCGGCGCTGGAACTGGATTGGGCCAGCCCCGCAGCGGTTGTCCGCTGAGGGGCTGGCCGGGGCACATGCCAAGCTCAGTGCCTGGTGGCTGTTTCGCTGGGATAGCTCACATTTCGAGACGGAACAAGCTGGGGGCTGTCGAGAGGCGTGTCCCGCATCATGATCCTGATCCGGTTGATCCGGCATTGCACAGCGCCGGAGTAGGCATTTGCCCTGGCCGAGAGCCGCTCGATGGCCAACCCCTGCGTGGCAGGCGCCAAAGTACTGTGCCGATCAAGCAGAGCCACGGTGAACACGATTCCCTGCTGGCCCCCGGATCGCCCGCAACGGGCGCGGATCAGAATCTGGCCTTTTTCTTCCTCCAGCAGCAACAACACCGCTTCGGCAAGCAGACGATAGGCGGCCAACTGCAGCCCCATGCTCAGCTTGCAGGGATCGCCCGCAAGCATCGGGCGGACCAGCCGATGGCTGGAGTCCCATGCCTCGCGCAGGCCGCCGGCCTGCAATGCGACATAGAGTCCCGCTTGCTCGAGTTCGGTGGGATACACCCTGCTGGTCAATTCGCGGAACTGTCGGGAACGTGATGAGAACGTTCGCAACAGATCGGTAGCGGGGCCTTCGTGGCCGTTGGTCCTGAGCAGGTGCGCCGTTTCTCCGAGCACCGCTTCGATATCGTCGGCGATCCGGCGCAGCCCCAGTGCCCGCTCACGAAGATCCCGTTCGTTGGCAAGATGCGCCGAGCGTGAAAACGCAATCGCCTGGGAGATCTCCATCGCAGGACGGGTCTGCTGGTGGTAGTGATGGGTGATGCGCGAGCCCAGTGCGAGCAGTGCGGTACTGGTGATGGCAATGATCTGCTGGGTGAAGAACGTGGTCTGGTCGAACGAGCTTGGAAGACCGGTGGTTGGCATGGTCGCGCTCAGCATCAAGTTCATGAGCGGGACACCCACTGCCGCGCCGCGCCAGCCGTGCATGCAGGTGAGGGCGATCACAGGTAGCACCAGCAGCAACTGCAGAAGGGCGCGCGCCATGGGATCGTGGGCACCGACCAGTGCGATGAGGGCACCCAGTACACAGAGGGAACACAGCGCGGCCAGCGTTGGCGGAAGCCTCCAGGCGCTCCAGCCATAGCCGCTGTGGCGGCGCATCCACAGCAGTGCCAGCGGCGCGACCGTGAGAATAGCGATGTAGTCGCCGAGCACGAACAGCGCCGCATTGGAATAGAACGGCATGGTGGGCGGGGCGGGCCACAGCAGGTGGGACAGGCCCAGCTTCAAGGCGCTGGCCACCAATGCGGCCGATGCTGCCACCGACAGCAACCATCCTTCAGTTGTGGCTTCCATCGCCTTGCGATGGAGGTGGATGATCAGTGCAACGGCCGGCATCAGGCAGGCGGAAGCGAGAATCACCCAGCCCACGCCATAGGCTTCGATCATCGGATAACGCATCTGCGCGAAGTAGGCGTACTCGCCCAGGATGAGGTAAGGCCAGAGGCGGGGTGGACACAGCAGCAGCGCTGCGACGCGAACGCCGGCTGGCAGGAAGAACTGATCAACCGACAGCCGCCATGTGGTCCAGCAGGTGATCGCGTACAGGGCGGCGAGCGCAATACCGACCGGTCGGATGCGGAAGCTCAGTTCAAACCCACTCTTCAACCAGTTCAAGCGCAAGCCTCCCTTGCTCGTCGCACGCTATCGCGATCCTGTCGATACATGAACCACTCCCTGACCGGACAGTATCGGGAGATATGGAAAGGCGCAATCTCCGCTTCAGCTGGTGATGCACCGCAAGGGACGCACAGACGAAATGCGGGACAATCAGAGTCACGACTGGTTTGTGACGCGCATCGCAATTCTCTACTCGCGCTGCGCGGCTGGAGGCGGTTGCTGGAATGGATCGATTCCGCTCTCGCGCCATTCTTCACGAACGGAGATCACACCCCCGGGCGGGGTATCGATCGATTCCTCCAGCAGGATTCTTATCCGATTACGACCGCAGTGCAGTGAGCCGCCGTAGGCCAGTATGCGTCCGGCCAGCTGCTCGGCCGCTTGGTCCATGGTCGATCGTGCCAGAGCATGCCTGCGGTCGATCATCGAAGCAAACAGGACAATGCCACGGCGGTCGCCTTGGACGCCGCAACGGCCGCGCACGATGAGCTGGCCGGTTTCGCCTCCAAGCAGGATTGAAACCGCCTCGACGATGGAGCGGTAGGCCGCCAGTTGGAGGTTGGAACTGAGTCTGCACGGATCGCCACTCAGTCGAGGCTGGCAGACACGGTGAGTGCTGTTCCAGTTTTCGCGCACTCCGCCTGCCTGCAGGGCCACGTACAGCCCCAGCCTTTCCAGCGCCGCTGGGTAAATCATGCTCGCCTGTGCACGGAACAGCCGCGAATGCACTTCAGACGTGTGTTTGAGGCTGTCTGCCACTGCGTGGTGGCCTTGGGCGTGGAGCCAGTTCACCATCTCATTGAGAGACAGGTCCAGCCCGTCGCCCAGGCGGCGCAGGTGGGCGGCGCGTTCGCGCAGGTCCATCTCGCTGGACGTATGCGTTCGCCGGGCGAGAAGGAGGGTGTTCCTTCCATCTTCTTCACGCAGCCGGTGCTGGTTCTGGAAGTGGGTGATGCGGGCACCCAGCAGCAACAGGGCGACACTGGCGATGGCCATGGCCTGCTGGGTGGCGAACGTCGCAGCATCGAAGGCTTCGGGTTCGATCTTTGGTGTGGTCAATCCGATGATGAGGTTCACGGTCGCTACGCCGATCGCAGCGCCGCGCCAGCCCAGTAGACACGTCAAGGCGATGGCAGGAATGGGCAGCAGCAGCAGCAACTGCAGGGAGCCGGTGGCAGCAACCGTGGCGGGTGCTACCGGCGTTGCGTGCAAGCCGATGACAAGCGTGGCAACCAGCGACGCAGCCACAGCTGCGACGGACCGCTTGGACCACGATTCTTCGCTGCGCCGGATCCACAGCAGCGCCAATGGTGCAAGAACCAGGATGCCGATGAAATCACCCAGCGCGTAGCGCAGGGCGCTGGTCAGGAAGGCGGTTTCGCGCAGCGGTGGCCACAGCAGGTGGGAAATGCCCAGATTGAGCAGGCTTACGACCACGGCAGCGCACATCGCGATGGAGATGATGCCGACGATCGTGGTGCGCTCCAGCAGCTTCCGGTGCAGGCGCACGATCAGCATCACGGCTGGCATTAGGAATGCCGAGGCGAAGATCACCCAGCTGAGGCCATATTTTTCGAGAAGGGGGATGCGCAACTGCGCGAAGTAAGCGTACTCACCCAGCAGCAGGTAGGGCCACAAGCGTGGCGGGCACAGCAGCAGAGCGGCCACACGGACGCCGGCGGGCAGATAGAACTGGTCCAGGGACATCTTGCGCGCCGCCCAGCAGGCGAGTGCATAGAGCAGCGCCAGCGCCACTCCCTCGGGGCTGACCCGGATTCTCACCAGCAGTCCATCTTTCCACCACTGCATCCACGCGCCCCTTTGTTCCTGGACCAATTATGCAAACAAAGTGCAGCGGCGGATCAAGTCACAGGGTTGACAACGGGTTGGCTACCACAACGCATCGCGCAGCTTGTACCAGGACATCGCCGCCACCAGCAGCGGCATGCGCAGCAGGCGTCCGCCGGGGAAGGGCGCGTGCTGCAGGCGCTGGAACACGTCCAGACGCTCGCTCTGGCCCGCAATCGCTGCGGCGATGACCTCGCCGGCCAGCCCGGCCGCTGCCACACCGTGGCCGGAGAACCCCTGCGCGAAGTACAGGTTCCCATCCAGCCGCCCCCAGTGCGGGGCACGGTTGCGGGTGATGTCCACATAACCGCCCCAGACCTGCTGCAGCGGGATGTCGGCCAACTGCGGGAACACCTGGTGCATGCGCCGCTGCATCACCCGCTGCAGGCCCGGCGGCGGCAGCGCGGAATAGCTGGCACGGCCGCCGAACAACAGGCGGTGGTCATGGCTGAGGCGGAAATAGTCCAGCGCCCAGGCGGTATCGGAGACCGCCATGTTGTTGCCGATCAGGGCGCGGGCGCGCTCGGCACCCAGCGGCGCGCTGGCGCCGATATAGGTGCCGACCGGCATGATGCGCCGTTCCAGCTCAGGCACCAGCCCCTG
Organism: Stenotrophomonas sp. G106K1; assembly: GCF_037969685.1. Classification (NCBI taxonomy): domain Bacteria; kingdom Pseudomonadati; phylum Pseudomonadota; class Gammaproteobacteria; order Lysobacterales; family Lysobacteraceae; genus Stenotrophomonas; species Stenotrophomonas sp. G106K1. The sequence goes on from NZ_JBBPFR010000001.1 coordinate 203,840, forward strand.
CAGCAGGGCGTTGCCGGCCACCACCAGATGCGGCGCGCGCACGCTGCCATGGTCGGTATGCAGCACCGCGTGTGCACCACGTTGAATGCGCGTTACCGGCGACTGCTCGTGGATGACCGCTCCGGCCGCGCGCGCGGCATCGGCCAGCCCGCGGGCGTAGGCCAGCGGATGCAGGTGCGCGCTGAGCGGGTCGAACATCGCGGCGCGGTAGCGCGGGCTGTCCAGCTGCGCGCGCAGGGTGTCGCGCTCCCACCACTGCATCGGGTAGTTGTAATGTCGCTGCAGCTGTTCGCAGTTGGCGCGCAGGTCCTGCTCGTGGCGTGCGCGGATGGCGACGCTGGCGTGGCCCTGCACCCAATGGCAATCGATGCGATGCCGGTCGATGCGCGCGCGCATCGCCTGTACCGCTTCGCGCGACCAGTCGAACAGGTGGCGCGCATCCTCGCGGCCGAGCTGGCGTTCCAGCTCGTCGACTTCACAGCCGTAGCCGACCAGCGCCTGGCCACCATTGCGGCCCGAGGCTCCCCAGCCGATCCGCTGCGCCTCCAGCACCACCACCCGCTGGCCGCGCAGGGCCAGTTCCAGTGCGGCGGTGAGGCCGGTGTAACCGGCGCCCAGTATCGCGACATCGGCCTGCAGTTCACCGCGCAGCGGCGGCAGCGCGGCCGGTTCGGGCAGGCTGCTGGCGTACCAGCTGGGCGGGAAGGCGGCGCTCACCGGCGGCCTCGCAGAAGCGGGAAAGGGCGTCGGAGCGGGGGAGGACGGTCGGGCTTCACGCCGATAGTTTGGCCCAAGCCGGGCGCCCGTGGTGTGACGGCAGCGGCTTGCCGTTGCCGATGCTGGGCGGGTAACGTGATTGCACGCCAAGGAGTTTTCCCATGCGCCGCCTGCCCTGGGTGGGCCTGCCCACCGACAGCACCGTGCTCGGCCACCATCGTTTCGCGGTGGTCGGGGAAAAATATGTACGTGCATTGGTGGACGCTGCGCAGGCAACGCCACTGCTGCTGCCGAGCCTGCAGCCGCCGCTGCCGGCACGCGACTGGTTGCGGGGCCTGGATGGCCTGCTGTTGACCGGCGCGGTCAGCAACATCGAGCCGCAGCACTACGAAGGGGGCCGCAGCTGGGAAGGCGACCCGCACGACCCGGCCCGCGATGCCACGGCGTTCGCTCTGCTGCACGAGGCGCTGGCGATGGATCTACCGGTGCTGGCGATCTGCCGCGGCTTCCAGGAATTGAACGTGGCGCTTGGCGGCACGCTTCATCCGCAGGTGCATGCTGTGCCTGGCCTGAGCGACCATCGCGAAGACCCGCAGGCGCCGGTGGAGGTCCAGTATGGGCCGGCGCATGGAATCACCCTGGCCGATGGTGGTTGGCTGGCACAGTGGTCTGCCGGCGATCGGGTGCAGGTCAATTCGGTGCACGGGCAGGGCATCGCGAGGTTGGCCGACGACCTGCAGATCGAGGGCTGGGCCGATGATGGCCTGGTCGAAGCGGCACGCAGCCCGCGCCATCGATTCGTGCTCGGCGTACAGTGGCATCCGGAGTGGCGTGTCATGCAGACGCCGTTCTATCACGCTATTTTCCGTGCGTTCGGCCAAGCTTGCCGGCAGCACCAACAGAATCGACTGGAATCCCCATGAGTTCGCGAACGCGCCCGCGCAAGACGGCTACGCCCACGCCCCCGCAGGAAAGCAGCCTGCTGCGCTGGCTGAAGGAGCGGCGCATCACCGAGGTCGAATGCCTGGTTCCGGACATCACCGGCAATGCGCGCGGCAAGATCATCCCTGCCGACAAGTTCTCGCACGATTACGGCACGCGCCTGCCGGAGGGCATCTTCGCGACCACGGTCACCGGCGAATTCCCGGACGATTACTACGACCTGACCTCACCGTCGGACTCGGACATGATCCTGCGCCCCGACCCGGACACGGTGCGTATGGTGCCGTGGGCGACCGATCCGACCGCGCAGGTCATCCACGACTGCTACACCAAGAACGGCGAACCGCATGAGCTGGCGCCGCGCAACGTGCTGCGCCGGGTGCTGGATGCCTACACCGAGCTCGGCCTGCGACCGGTGGTTGCGCCCGAGCTGGAGTTCTTCCTGGTGCAGAAGAACACCGATCCGGATTTCCCGCTGCTGCCCCCGGCGGGCCGCTCCGGCCGCCCGGAAACGGCGCGGCAGTCGTACTCGATCGACGCGGTCAACGAGTTCGATCCGATCCTCGACCTGATGTACGACTACTGCGATGCGATGAAGCTGGACGTGGATACGCTGATCCACGAATCCGGCGCGGCGCAGCTGGAGGTCAACTTCACCCACGCCAATGCGATGGATCTGGCCGACCAGGTGTTCCTGTTCAAGCGCACCATGCGCGAATCGGCGATGCGCCATGGTGTGTATGCCACCTTCCTGGCCAAGCCGATGGAGAACGAGCCGGGCAGTGCGATGCACATCCACCAGAGCCTGCTGCGCATCAGCGATGGCCAGAACGTGTTCACCGGCGAGCACGGCGGTGAGGATTTCAGCCCGCTGTTCGCCCACTACCTGGCTGGCCTGCAGAAGTATGTGCCGATGGCCATGGCGTTCTTCGCGCCGAACGTGAATTCCTACCGGCGCCTGGTGTTCGGCGAGGTCTCGCCGAGCAACGTGCACTGGGGCTTCGACAACCGCACCTGCGGCCTGCGGGTACCGCTGGATACGCCGGAGAACATGCGGGTGGAAAGTCGCTTTGCCGGCTCCGATGCCAACCCTTACCTGGCGATGGCCGCGACCCTGGCCTGTGGCCTGCTCGGCATCCGCGAGCGCCTGGCGCCGGATGCACCGGTGACCGGCAGCGCCAAGGAGCTGGGCTACGACCTGCCGCGTTCGCTGGGTGAAGCACTGGACGGGCTGGAGCAGTGCAGCGAGCTGCAGGCATTGCTGGGCGAGCGCTTCTGCCGCGCCTACATCTCGGTCAAGCGCAAGGAATACGAGACCTTCTTCCGTGTGATCAGTTCGTGGGAGCGCGAGTTCCTGCTGCTGAACGTGTGAAGGCCGCGAATAGAAAAATCCGTCGCCGGGGGGTAGGCTGGCACCCGTCGCCGGCCCGGCCGGCCCCCCCTTCCCGCATTCTGGAGCACCCGATGAAGCTGCGTATCCTCACGCTCGGCCTGGCCTCCGCCATGCTTTCCGCCTGTGGCGGCGGCAACGGCGGCGGACAGGACAGCCAGGTCCTGAACGTCTACAACTACAGCGACTACATCGCCGAAGACACCATCCCGAACTTCGAGAAGCAGAGCGGGATCAAGGTCACCTACGATGTGTTCGACAGTGACGAGATGGTCGAGACCAAGCTGCTGGCCGGCAACAGTGGCTACGACGTGGTGGTGCCGACGCTGAACTTCTTCGGCCGACAGATCCAGGCCGGTGTGTTCCTGCCGCTGGACAAGTCGAAGATCCCGAACCTGGCCAACCTCGACCCGGCGGTGATGAAGCGCATCGCCACCCAGGATCCGGGCAACCAGTACGGCGTGCCGTACATGATCGGCACCACCGGCATCGGCTACAACGTGGACATGCTGAAGGAGCGTTTTGGTGGTAGCACCGACATCGCCAACAGCTGGGACCTGGTGTTCAAGCCGGAGAACATCAGCAAGATGAAGGACTGCGGCGTGACCATCCTGGACACGCCGGCGGACATGATTCCGATCGCGCTGCACTACCTGGGCCTGGACCCGCACAGCGGCGATCCGGCCGACCTGCAGAAGGCGGCGGACCTGCTGAAGTCGATCCGCCCGTACGTGCAGAACTTCCACTCCTCGCAGTACGTGGGCTCGCTGGCCAACGGCGGCACCTGCCTGGTGGTGGGCTGGTCGGGTGACATCATCCAGGCCCGCGACCGTGCGGCCGAGGCCAGCAATGGCGTGCACGTGGCCTACTCGATCCCGAAGGAAGGTGCGCCGCAGTGGTTCGACATGCTGGCCATCCCGAAGGATGCCAAGCACCCGGAAGCGGCCTACACGTTCATCAACTACCTGCTGGAACCGAAGGTGGCCGCGGCCAACACCAACTTCATCCACTACGGCAACCCGGTGCCGACCGCGACCCCGCTGGTGGACGAAGCGATCCGCACCGACCCGACCATCTACCCGCCGGCCGACGTGGCCGCGAAGATGTTCACCTATTCGATCAACACGCCGGAGACCGACAAGCTCTACACCCGGCTGTGGACCGAGGTGAAGACCGGCCGCTGAGCGGTCCTGGTGGCGCCGGGCCATGCCCGGCGGCTGCCTTACCCTGCGCCGGAGCCGGTACTGCCGCTCCGGCCAAGGTGCTGCAGGATGGCGGGCAGCAGGTCCCGTGCATCGCGACCGCCGTTGCACAGGAACGACGAGCTCATCCGCTGCAGGTTGTGCATGCCGATGAAGAACAGCCCGGGCTGCGGGGAGACACCGAACTCGCCGAGCGGGTAGCCTCGTTCGTCCAGCACGCCGTCCACATCCAGCCATGGCCATTCGCTGACGAATCCGGTGGCCAGCACCACCGAATGGATGCCTGCCGCCTGCAGATCCAGCTCGCGCGGCGAAGGCTCCGGCTCCCAATGCAGGTAGACCTCCTCGGGGATGTAGCGCGCGTCGTCCGTGCGCGGTTCGGGCTGCGTTGCGTAGTACGCGCTGGCCAGTGAGTCGAGGTAGGCGTACTCGGCCCGCGTCGCTTCCATCGCGCTGTGCAGTTGCGGCCGCGCATCGGCGAAACGGGCGATGCCCCCGGCGACGCTCTGCAGGCGGCCCAGCAGGGTGATGCCTTCGCGGTGCATCGTCAGCAGGCTGATCGAGCTGCCCCTGCCGGCGGTGCCCTTGCCGGAAATCAGCGGGAACTCCGCAGTGCGGGCCTTGCGCAGGGCATCGGGCTCTCCCGCCAGCACACCGGCCGATTCGCGCACATGCTGGTGGATGCGTCCGGCCATGTCCCACCAGGTCATCGAGTCCTTGCCACGCAGCCGGCGCGTATGCGAGTGGCGGTCGGCCAGCGACCAGTACACGCTGCGCCCGCTGGTGCGCAGGTCCTGGGCGATCTGCGCGCCGGACTGGCCGCCGCCGATGACCAGTACTGCGCCATCGGGAAGCTGCCGGGCATTGCGGTAATCGGCGGAGTGCAGCACCGCCAGGTCCGGCCGCGGCGCAAACGGAACCCGTGGCATCCGGGCGCGCCGGTATTCACCGGTGGCAACCACCACCGCGCGTGCGTGGATCAACCCCTGATTGGTTTCGATGGCATAACCGCCGGCCTGCGGCGTGACCCGATGTGCCGCACAGCCTTCATCGATGGGCAATGACCGCTCGCTGGCGTAGTCGCGGAGCCGCTGGATCACTTCCGCTGCGGCCATGAAGCCCTCCGGATCGTCGCCGGCATAGGCGTGGCCTTGCAGGGCCATCGTCGCGTTGGCGGTGTTGGTCTGGAAGGAGTCCCAGCGCCGCCGCCAGCTGGCGCCCACGGTTTCGGCTTCCAGCACGCGATGGTCGACGTTGGCCTCCTGCAGGACGGCGCTGAGTGAAAGCCCGGCCTGGCCGGCGCCGACGATGACCAGCTCCAGCCCGTGGGCTGGCGGCGCCAGGCGTTCGGGAGGGGCGGGAGGGAAGCAGTCAGCTGGGGATATCACGCGTGTTCGTCCATGGTGGGCTTCGGTCCAGCAAATTGCGCCTGGGGTGCTGCGGGCGATCAATGCTTCCGGTTCTGAAAATCGTTGCAGATTCCGGGTGGTGCCGGTGGCGCTTGGCGGGGACGGCCGGCAGCAGCGGGGCAGGGAGACGGGTTATGGACGGAAGCGCGCCAATTCCGGTCGGAATCCGACAGCGGACGCGGGGCCGGCCCGGCCGTAGCCGCTGCCACCTGCCGCCGTCATATCCCCATCGGCCCCCGGCCGTTAGAATGACGGCCGCTGTCCACCGCCCGCTCCCGGAGCCCCCATGCCCGTTGAAGCCCAGCCGGAAGCCGCCGTCGTCGAAGCGACCGGTGTGCCCGGCTATCTCTCCATTCGTGATCTGCGCAAGGAATTCGATGGCTTCGTCGCCGTCGATGACGTCAACCTGGACGTCCGCAAGGGCGAGATATTCGCCCTGCTCGGCGGCTCGGGCAGCGGTAAATCGACCCTGCTGCGCTGCCTGGGTGGCTTCGAGACGCCCACCAAGGGCAGCATCACCGTCGATGGCCAGCGGATGGATGCGCTGCCGCCGTACCAGCGGCCGGTCAACATGATGTTCCAGTCCTACGCGTTGTTCCCGCACATGACGGTCGAGCAGAACATCGCCTTCGGCCTGAAGCAGGATGGGCTGGGCAAGGACGCGATCAGCAAGCGTGTCGGCGAGATGCTGGACCTGGTGCAGATGGGCCATCTGGGCAAGCGCAAGCCGCACCAGCTGTCCGGTGGCCAGCAGCAGCGGGTGGCGCTGGCACGGTCGCTGGCCAAGGGGCCCAAGCTGCTGCTGCTGGACGAACCGATGGGCGCGCTGGACAAGAAGCTGCGCTCGCAGATGCAGCTGGAACTGGTCAGCATCATCGAATCCTCGGGCGTGACCTGCGTGATGGTCACCCACGACCAGGAAGAGGCGATGACCATGGCCACCCGCATCGCGGTGATGGACGCCGGCTGGATCCAGCAGGTCGGCAAGCCCGACGAGGTCTACGAGCAGCCGGCCAACCGCTTCGTTGCCGAGTTCATCGGTTCGGTGAACCTGTTTGACGGGGTGATCGACGAGGACCTGCCCGAATACGTGACCGTGCGCTCGCCGCTGTTCCCGGCGCCGGTCTACATCGCCCACGGCATCACCTGCTATGAAGGGCAGCCGGTCGCATTCGCGCTGCGCCCTGAGAAGGTGATGATCGGCAAGGACGAGCCGGAAGGGCACACCAACAAGGCGCAGGGCGTGATCGAGGACATTGCCTACTTCGGCAGTCATTCGGTCTACCACGTGCGCCTGCCCAGTGGTGCCAAGGTGCTGGCCAACTTCGCCAACTCGCAGCGCTGGGCCAGTGATGGCCTGACCTGGGGCGATCAGGTGTGGGTGCACTGGCGCGACAACGACGGCGTGGTGCTGACCTCATGAGCGCCACCGGCCTGAAGCGCTGGCTGCCGGGGCTGCGTGCCACGGTCATCGGCATTCCGTACCTGTGGCTGCTGCTGTTCTTTGCCGTGCCGTTCCTGATTGTGCTGATGATCAGTTTCTCGCACAGCCGGGTCGGCTCGCCGCCGTACACCTGGCTGCTGCAGTACGCCGACGGCGGGTTCTCGCTCAAGCTCAACCTCGAGAACTACCTGGCGCTGTTCCGCGATTCGATCTATGCCCAGGCGTTCCTGAGCTCGATCAAGATCGCCGCGATCTCGACCTTCCTCACGTTGCTGATCGGCTACCCGATGGCCTATGCCATCGCCCGCCTGTCGCCAGCCGCGCGCAACGTGGCGATGATGCTGGTGGTGCTGCCGTCGTGGACTTCGTTCCTGATCCGCGTCTATGCCTGGAAAGCGATCCTGGACCGCAACGGCCTGCTCGACCAGTTCCTGCAGTACACCGGCCTGCAGACGCTGATGACCAGCATGGGCCTGCCCAAGCTGCAGCTGATCGATACCCCGACCGCGGCCTACATCGGCATCGTGTACTGCTATCTGCCGTTCATGGTGCTGCCGCTGTACGCCAACCTGGTCAAGCATGACCACCGCCTGCTGGAAGCGGCGTACGACCTCGGTGCCAAGCCGTGGCAGGCGTTCCTGCGCATCACCCTGCCGCTGTCCAAGGCGGGCATCATCGCCGGCTGCATGCTGGTGATGATCCCGGCGATCGGCGAATTCGTGATCCCGGAAATGCTCGGTGGCTCGGAAACGCTGATGGTTGGCCGCCAGCTGTGGAACGAGTTCTTCAACAACCGCAACTGGCCCGGGGCCTCGGCGATGGCGGTGGCGATGATCCTGCTGCTGCTGGTGCCGATCCTGTTGTTCAACCGATCCCAGCAGCGCCTGCTGGAAGGGAAGCAGGCATGAGCCCGCGTTCTGCCAAGGGCCTTGGGCTGGGCGTGCTGCTGCTCGGCTTCGCCTTCCTGTACCTGCCGATCCTGCTGTTGATGTTCTACTCGTTCAACAGTTCGCGGTTGGCCATGGTCTGGGCCGGGTTCTCCACCCGCGCCTACAGCGACCTGTTTGCCGACCGCGCGCTGATGGATGCGATGTGGACCAGCCTGGTGGTCGCGTTCTGGACCGCCTGTACCGCCACCGTGCTCGGCACGCTGGCGGCGATGGTGATGACCCGCTTCAAGCGCTTCCGCGGCAAGCCGTTCTTCGGTGCGCTGGTGACCGCGCCGCTGGTGATGCCGGATGTGATCCTCGGCTTCTCGCTGATGGCACTGCTGGCCTCGATGGGCGCGATTCCGGGCTTCCCGGCGCGTGGCCTGGCCACCATCTGGATCGCCCACGTCACCTTCACCCTGTGCTTCGTCACCGTGGTGGTGTCCTCGCGCCTGCAGGAAATGGACCTGTCGCTGGAAGAAGCGGCGATGGATCTGGGCGCGAGCCGGCTGACCGTTTTCGGCCGCATCACCCTGCCGATCATCGCGCCGGCGCTGGTGGCCGGCTGGCTGCTCGCCTTCACCCTGTCGCTGGACGACGTGGTGGTGGCCAGCTTCGTCGCCACGCCGGGCTCGACCACGCTGCCGATGAAGGTGTTCGCCTCGGTGCGCATGGGCATCAGCCCGAAGATCAATGCGCTGGCCACCCTGCTGGTGTCGGCGGTTTCGATTGCTGCGGTGATCGGCTGGTACATCAATGCGCGTGCCGAGAAGCGACGCCAGCGCGACCTGCAGCTGGCACGCCAGGACAACGGCTGAGCCGGCAACATCCGGCTCACGGCCGCCGGCGCACAATGGGGGTCTACCTGATGGAGACCCCCCATGACCGTCGAGATCATCAACCCGGCCACCGGCCAGGTGACCTACTGCCATGAGCTGATGGACAGCGCTGCCATCGAGCAGCGCCTGCAGGCCGCAGCCGAGGCGTTCCCACGCTGGGCCGAGCGCTCGCTGCAGGAACGTGGCGCGATCCTCAAGCAGATCGCTGGCCAGCTGCGTGCGCGCCGCGACGACCTGCAGCAGGCCATGACCAGCGAAATGGGCAAGCTGAAGGCCGAGGCGCTGGCTGAGGTGGAAAAGTGCGCGAGCACCTGCGAGTTCTATGCCGACCACGCCGCCGACTACCTGAAGCCGCAACTGATCGATACCGAGGCACAGCGCAGCTACGTGCGCTATGAGCCGATCGGCTGCGTGTTCGCGGTGATGCCGTGGAATTTCCCGATCTGGCAGGTGTTCCGCTTCCTTGCTCCGGCGTTCATGGCCGGCAACGTGGCGCTGCTCAAGCACGCAAGCAACGTGCCGCAGTGCGCCGACCTGATCCTGGCCGTATGCCGCGATGGTGGCCTGCCGGGCGGTGTGTTCGACGTGCTGCACATCGACAACGACCAGGCGGCCGAGGTGCTGCGCGATGCACGGGTGAAAGCCGTGACCCTGACCGGCAGCGAGCGGGCAGGGCGATCGATTGCGTCCAACGCTGGCAGCCAGTTGAAGAAGTCGGTGATGGAACTGGGCGGCAGCGACGCCTTCGTGGTGCTCGATGATGCCGACCTGGACAAGGCGGTTGCCGCCGCGGTGAAGTCGCGCTTCGACAACAGTGGCCAGACCTGCATTGCCGCCAAGCGGTTCATCGTGGTCGAAGCGGTGGCCGATGAATTCACCCGGCGCTTCGTCGAAGCCGCAGGCGAGCGCCAGTACGGCGACCCGAACGAGCGCGGCACCACGCTGGCGCCGATGGCCCGTGCCGACCTGCGCGACGAACTGCACAAGCAGGTGCAGGCCAGCGTCGCCAAGGGCGCGCGCGTGCTGATCGGCGGCGAACCGGTTGCTGGCAGCCACGCCGGCTATCCGGCCAGCGTGCTCGACCAGGTGGGGCCGGGCATGCCGGCCTACGACGAAGAACTGTTCGGGCCGGTCGCCGCCGTCATCCGGGTCAAGGACGAGGCTGAGGCACTGCGCGTGGCCAACGACACCCGCTTCGGCCTCGGCGGCAGCGTGTGGACACGTGACCCGGTGCGCGGTGAGTCCTTCGCCCAGCGCATGGAATGCGGTGCCGCGTTCGTCAACGCCATCGTCAAGAGCGATGCGCGGTTGCCGTTCGGTGGCAGCAAGGAATCAGGTTTCGGCCGCGAACTGGCCGACCACGGCATCCACGAGTTCATGAACATCAAGACCATCTACGTGGCTTGATGCACCTGCCTGTGTAGAGCCGAGCCCATGCTCGGCTGCTCTTTGCCGGGAACAGCCGAGCGTGGGCTCGGCTCTACAAAAAAGCGGGTTACAACCACTTCACTCGCTTGAACAGCCGGTACAGGCCGACGCAGATGCCGCCGACGCCGACGATCATCAGCGGGTAGGCCCACGGCTGGTTCAATTCCGGCATGTGGCTGAAATTCATGCCATACCAGCTGGTGATCAACGTCGGCGCGGCCAGCAGCGCGGCCCATGCGCCCAGCCGTTTCACCGTCTCGCCCTGGGCCAGCGTCACCAGTGACAGGTTCACGCTCAAGGCCGTGCCCAGCATCTCGCGCAGGGTGTCGATCACATCGCTGATGCGTACTGCATGGTCGTGCACGTCGCGGATATACAGCTTCACTTCGTCCGGGAACAGTTCGCCCTGGTAGCGGCGCAGCTGCGCCAGTACATCCTGCAGTGGCGCCACCGCCATCCGCATCTTGTTCAACTCGCGTTTGAGCTCGTACAGGCGCACCACCGTGCTGCGCTTGTAGCTGTCGGCGAAGATGTCCTTCTCCAGCAGCTCCAGGGTGTCGCGGAAACGGTTGGTGATGGGCAGGTAGTTGTCCACTACGAAGTCGGCCACGGCGTACAGGCAGTACGACGGCCCCATCTTCAGCAGTTGCGGCTCGCGCTCGACGCGCGCACGCACCGGCGCGTACGACAGCGAGGCGCCATGGCGCACGGTCACCAGGAACCGTGGGCCGAGGAAGGCATGGGTCTCGCCGTACTGGATGCGCTCGTCAACCATCTGCGCGGTGGTCACCACCACGAACAACGAGTTGCCGTAGGCCTCCACCTTGGGGCGCTGGTGCGCGTTGCGCGCATCCTCGACCGCCAGGTCGTGCAGGCAGAATTCTTCCTGCAGCTTCAGCAGTACATCTTCGTTCGGATCGTACAGGCCAACCCAGACGAAACCGTTGTTGCTGGCAATGACATCGCTGATGGCATCCAGGCTGATGTCGTGGCGTTTGCCGTCGTCATCGTAGTGGACGCAGTTGATGACGCAGGTGGGATTGGCTGCGGTGGAGGCGGCAGCAGGGGCGGGCAGTGAGGCGGGCAATGACATGCCCGCCATCGTGCGTCAGTGCTGCGTTTCCGACAAGTGAGGACGGCGCCCCAGCACCCAGGCCAAGGCAGCGTGGACCGGCAGCAGCAGCACGATCCACTGCACGTTGTACTGCGCCTGCAGGCTCAGCCAATGCAGCACCAGGGCCGCCACGGCCTGTACCGCCACCAGCCACAGTACGATCCTGAACATGCGGCCGGGCACGCGCCGCCGCAGCAGGCTGATCGCCCCCGGCAGCAACAGCAGGCACAGCGGCGAGAGCAGCAGCAGGTTGCGGTTGGCCCAGGCGGCGTAGTGCGTGCTGAAGCCCCACAGGAACACCAGCAGGCCACCGGCGATCGTGCACAGCAGCCACAGCGGCAACGCCAAGCCGGCCAGCAGGCGCGGACGGTTGCGCAGCACCAGCACGCCCGCCGCAATCACCAGGCCACACAGCAGCCACGGCCACCAGTGGCGCGCGAACTCCTTGGGCTCGGGGTCGATGCGGTGCGGCAGCAGTTCCTGCTCGGACTGCACCAGCGGGCGGCCATCACTGTTGCGGGCTTGGCGCAGGGCGTCGGCCAGGCGCATCGGTACAAAGGCCTCCTGCCAGCGCGACAGCGGCTGGTCGGCAAACGGGCCCAGGCCGATATCGAAGCCCAGCCACATCCACGGGGCTGGGGACGCCAGCCGTACCGACTCGCTGCGGTAGGTGTTGCCACGCGAACGACCCGACAGCTGCGAATGCAGCCCGCCGCCCAGTGCCTTGTCCAGCGTGTCGCGCACCATCGTCGCGCAGTTGGCGGTGTAGTAATCGTAGTGGTAGCGCGCGTTTTCCGGCTTGGCCCGTTCGGCCAGGTCGGCGGCCAGCGAGCGTGCCTGCGCAGGGGTGATATCCAGCCACTGTACGCTGGCACCGCGGCCGGTCTCGTCGTAGTACGACAGGTCCTGCTGCAGTGGCAGGGCCACCAGGTAATACATCATGTCGCCACGTACGAAGCGGCCGATGAAATCCTGCTCGGACGGATCGAAGTAGCCGAAGTTGTACGAGATCGCCTCGCCGCTCACCGGGTCCAGCACGACGATGGCATCGTGGCCGAAGCGTTCGAAGAACACGGTGCCCGGCTGCATGGTGACCACACCGACACGCGGGGCAGGGGCATCGCTGGCCGTCGAAACGGCCGCCGCCTGCGCGAACGCAGCCAGTGGCAGGGCCGTGGCCAGCAGGCACAACGCCAGCCACAGGGTCAGGATCAGGCCACGGTGTTTCAAGCGTCGTCCTGCGCGTCCGGTGCCAGCACCGTTACATGGAAAGCCTGGACCCGGCGCGCATCGGCGCGGGCCACACGGAACATGAAACGGTCCAGCGCCAGTTCATCGCCGACTTCCGGCAGATGGCCGACGGCTTCGGTCACCAGGCCGCCGATGGTGTCGTAGTCCTCATCGGAGAAGGAGGCACCGAAGCGCTCGTTGAAATCGCCAATCGGCGTGAGGGCATCGACCACGTACTGGCCATCGGCCTGAATGGCGATCTGCGCCGAGAAATCCTCGGCCTCGTCGTGCTCGTCGTCGATGTCGCCGACGATCTGCTCCAGCACGTCTTCGATGGTGACCAGGCCGGCGACACCGCCGTACTCGTCCACCACGATCGCCATGTGGTTGCGCGACAGGCGGAATTCCTTCAACAGCACGTTGAGCTTCTTCGCTTCCGGAATCAGCACCGCCGGGCGCAGCAGTTCACGTACGTTGCCCGGACCATTGTCGGCAACCACGCCGCGCAGCAGGTCCTTCGCCAGCAGCACGCCGAGGATGTCGTCCTTGTTTTCGCCGTGCACCGGGAAGCGCGAATGGCCGGACTCGACCACCTGCTTCATCAGCTCCAGGAAGGGCGCCTCCACCGGCAGCGAGACCATCTGCGAACGCGAGATCATCACGTCGCCCACGGTCAGCTCGGCTACCGAAATGGCACCTTCCATCATCTTCAGGGTATCGGCGGCGATCAATCCTTCTTCCTGCGCGGTGTGCAGGACAGCGACCAGCTCGTCGCGGGTGTGGGGTTCGCCGGAGAAAGCGGACGTCAGGCGTTCAAGCCAGCCGCGCTTCTTTTCACTGTGCTCCACGGAGGAGCTACTACTGTCGTCTTCTGACATCTCTGGAAAAAAGGCACCCGGCAGGCCGGGCGATGACCCAAGTCTAGCAGGATGTGGGGGCCTGTCAGTGACCCTCGCCAGCCGGGGCGGCGGCCGGGCCCTCGTCCTCGGCCGGCAGGTCCAGGCTGTAGGTACAGCCGGCCAGGGTCTTGCCCGGGTGGCTGGCGACGGTGGATACGCTGAGGATGATCGACTCGATCTGCGCCTCCCCGGTCTTCGGGTCGGTCACATCGCGGCTGACCAGCTCGCGCCCGGCCATGAACTTGCCGTCCTGGTCGTAGCCGATCTCCAGGGCCAGCTGCCTGGCCAGCGGCCGCGGGTCGGCCTGGTCGAGCACGGCCATGACGCTGGCGCCGGCCACGGCTACACGCTCGGTCTGCTCGCCGAACACGGTGATCGGGCTGGCCAGCCGGTACTCGCTCATGAACTGGTTGCCCTGCGGCAGCGGCTGCAGGCCATGCGCGACGGCCTTCAGCGGATCGGCCAACAGGGGTGCCAGCGCGGCATGCTCGGCCACGCCCTGGCGGCATTCGATCAGGGCAGGCAGGTCCAGCGGCGCGGCGGAAGCGGTGGCGGCAAACAGCAACGGCAGGGGCAGGAAGGTACGCAGCAGCACAAGCGAGGTTCCGTGGTAGAGCCGAGCCCACGCTCGGCTGCTTTTGGGTCGGGTCTGCGGGGCGCGTGGCGCACCATGGCCGAGCATGGGCTCGGTCACGCAAGGCCTGGCCCGGCGTCAGCGCTCGCCCGCGTACGGGTCGTCGATGCCGAGCTCGGCCAGGATCTCGCGCTCCAGCTGTTCCATCGCCTCGGCTTCCTTGTCGTCCTCGTGGTCCCAGCCGAGCAGGTGCAGCACGCCGTGCACGGTCAGATGCGCGTAGTGGGCATTGAGCGCCTTGCTCTGCTCGTCGGCTTCACGCGCCACCACCGGCGCGCAGATCACCAGGTCGCCCAGCAGCGGGAACTTGACGCCCTTGGGCAGGCCCTCCGGCACGTCGGCCGGGAAGCTGAGCACATTGGTGGCGTAGTCCTTGCCCCGGTAATGCCGGTTCAGGGATTGGCCTTCCTTGCTGTCGACCACGCGGATGGCCAGGTCGGCCTCGCGGATACGGCCCTTGAGGGCCGCAGCCACCCACTTGCGGAAGCTGACGGCCGAGGGCAGGCCTGCACGCGGCAGGGCATAGCTGACGGCGACATCCAGTCGCACGGGACCACGGGTCATGGAGTCGCTCCAGGTTGGATCTGATGCAGGTCGCGGCGGTCGTAGGCGCTGACGATGCGTGCCACCAGCGGGTGGCGGACCACGTCGCGGGCTTCGAAGAAGGTGAAGCTGACGCCCTCCACATCGCGCAGTACGTCGATCGCATCGCGCAGGCCGGACTTCACGTGCTTGGGCAGGTCGGTCTGGGTGAGATCGCCGGTGACCACTGCGGTGGAACCGAAGCCCAAGCGGGTCAGGAACATCTTCATCTGTTCGATGGTGGTGTTCTGCGCTTCGTCCAGGATCACGAACGCATCGTTGAGCGTGCGGCCGCGCATGTAGGCCAGCGGTGCGATCTCGATGACGTTCTTTTCCAGCAGCTTGAGCACCTTTTCCACACCCAGCATTTCGTACAGGGCGTCGTACAGCGGTCGCAGGTACGGGTCTACCTTCTGGCTCAGGTCGCCGGGCAGGAAGCCCAGCTTCTCGCCGGCTTCGACCGCCGGACGCACCAGGATCAGGCGCTGCACGCGCGATTCGTTCAGTGCTTCCACCGCGCTGGCCACGGCCAGGAAGGTCTTGCCGGTACCGGCTGGGCCGATGCCGAAGTTGATGTCGTGGCTGACGATCTGGTGCAGGTAGCGGCTCTGGTTGGAACCGCGCCCGCGCACGGTACCGCGCTTGACCTTGATCGCCACGTCCTGCGCTTCGTAGGAGCGATCGGCAATCTGTTCGATGTTGGCCGCGTTCAGGCGCAGGTGGATGCCGTGGCTGTCGAAGGTGGTCTCGGCGGCTTCTTCATACAGCGCCTCGATCAGCTTCTGCGCCTCGGCGCTGGCCTCGGCCGGTCCGCTGATGCGGAACACGAAGCCGCGGTTGGCGATTTCCACGCCAAGCTTCAGTTCGATCTGGCGAAGGTGGCCGTCGAACGGGCCGCACAGGTTGGCCAGCTGCGCGTTGTCTTCCGGCGACAGGGTGAAGTCTCGATGCTCGATGCTTTTCATTGCTTGGGGTGGGGCGGGGTCGCCGTCCACCGCGATGGCGTCAGGGACGACAAGGGTAACGCGCGAGGCGGCAGGACGACAGTTCTCCACACCGGGTGTGGACCGGCGTCGAAGAAACCTGTGGATAGTCCTTCGCAGCGCTTGTGCCACAAGGAAGATGATGCGGTGGTGAAAATTGTGCCAGTGCCAGCAGGGTTCTCCACATGCGGTGTGGACGGTGTTGCCGTGAACCTGTGGATAGGTGGCAGCGAGCCTTGCGGCATTGGCGTTGCCGGCGGGTGATCAATTATTGATCAGCCCTGTTCTGGATCATTGCGGGTGCACAGGGAGCGTGGCACCGTGGCGCCATCGGAGGAGGTGGCGCATGGCCGTGGGCACGTGGATGCGCAGGATCGGGCTGCTGGGCAGCTGCCTGCTGGCGGGCTGCGGCGAAGCACCGCCGGCGGCACTGGGCACGCTTGAATGGGACCGGATCAGCGTGCCCGCACCGGCGGCGGAAGTGATCAGTGCCGTTGACGTGCGCGAAGGGCAGGCGGTCAAGGCGGGCGCGCTGCTGATGCGCCTGGACCCTGCCCGTGGCGCCGCCCAGCTCGACGCGGCACAGGCCGAAACCGCCCGCGCGCAGGCACAGCTCGAGGAACTGCAGGTGGGCCCGCGTCCGGAGCAGATCGCCCAGGCGCAGGCACAGCTCACGGCGCTGCGCGCGCAGGCGGCGGAAGCCACCGCGTACTACCGCCGGGTGCAACCGCTGGCCCGTCAGCGGCTGGTCGCTGCCGCCGACCTGGACCGGGCCCGCGCAGCCGCCGACAACGCCGTGGCCAGCGTACGCGCAGCCGAACAGGCGTGGCTGGAGCTGCAGCGCGGCAACCGTCGTGAGGACATCGCCCAGGGCGAGGCCACCTCGCGGGCGACACAGGCACAGGAGGTCGTGCAGGCCGTCAACCTGCAGAAGCTGCAGCTGCGCGCGCCGCGCGACGGCGTGGTCGATGCGTTGCCCTATCGGCAGGGCGACCAGGCACCGATCGGTGCGCCGTTGGTGGTGATGCTGGTGGGCGAACGCCCGTATGCGCGCGTGTACCTGCCGCAGCCATTGCGCCTGCAGGTGAAGGTGGGGCAGGCGGCGCAGGTTCAGCTGGACGGTGCGACCACCGTATTGAAAGGGCACGTGCGGTCGATCCGCAGCGAGCCTTCCTTTACGCCGTATTACGCGCTGACCGGTGATGACGTCTCGCGGCTGAGCTACCTGGCCGAGATCGAGCTGGACGACAGTGCCGACATGCAGGCGCTGCCCGCCGGGCTGCCGGTGCAGGTGCGCTTCTGAATCCCGTCGATGGCATTGCCGTGCGCGCGCAGGGCCTGAGCCGCCGTTTCGGCGATCTGCTGACGGTGGACAACGTCGATCTGCAGGTGCCGCGCGGACAGGTATACGGCTTCCTCGGCCCGAACGGCTCGGGCAAGTCGACCACCATCCGCATGCTGTGCGGGCTGCTTGAACCGAGCGCGGGCGAGATCGATGTGCTGGGCCTGGCGATCCCCGCGCAGGCCGAAGCGTTGCGCCGCCGCATTGGCTACATGACCCAGCGCTTTTCGTTGTACGAAGACCTGTCGGTGCGGGAAAACCTGGAGTTCCTGGCCGCCATCCAGGATCTACCGAGGGCGCATGCACGGCAACGGGTCGATGCGCTGCTGCAGCAGTACCGTCTGCAGGACCGCCAGGTGCAGTTGGCCGGCACTCTCAGTGGCGGGCAGAAGCAGCGGCTGGCACTGGCTGGTGCAGTGATCCATGCGCCAGAACTGCTGTTCCTGGATGAGCCGACCAGTGCGGTCGATCCTGAGTCGCGTCGCGACTTCTGGGAGGCGCTGTTCGAACTCGCCGATGCCGGCACCACGGTGCTGGTGTCCACCCACTACATGGACGAGGCCGAACGCTGCCACCGGCTGGCGATCCTCGATCGCGGTGCCCTGGTGGCTGATGGCACCCCGGCCGAGTTGTGTGCGCAGCTGCAGGGCCGCACCCTGAAAGTAACCGCCTCGCAGCCCCGGCAGGCCAGCCGCGCGCTGGCGAGGTTGCCGGGTGTG
The DNA here is from genome assembly GCF_037969685.1 of Stenotrophomonas sp. G106K1. NCBI lineage: Bacteria > Pseudomonadati > Pseudomonadota > Gammaproteobacteria > Lysobacterales > Lysobacteraceae > Stenotrophomonas > Stenotrophomonas sp. G106K1. Next base: position 221,643 of record NZ_JBBPFR010000001.1, read on the forward strand.
CTCAGCGTGGCCCAGATCGGCACCGAACTGCGTGTGCTGTGCAGCGAGGGCGCGGGCGATACCGCCGTGTTGGCGCAGGCACTTGCCGCCGCCGATCCACAGGCCAGTATCGAAGCGGTGGCGCCCAACCTGGAAGACGTATTCGTTGCCGCCACCCGTGGCCGTGGACGGGAGCCGGCCGCATGAGCGTGCGACGCCTGTGGGCGATCATGCTCAAGGAGCTGCGGCAACTGCGCCGCGACCGCATCACCCTGGCGATGATCGTCGGCATCCCGGTGATGCAGCTGCTGCTGTTCGGCTATGCGATCAACCTCAACCTGCGGCACCTGGATGCCGGAATTGCCGATCAGGCCAATAGTGCGGCGTCGCGCGCGCTGGTACAGGACATGGTCGCCACTGGCGTGATCACGCCGCGCGCGCAGGCCTATACGCCCGATCAACTGATGGAGGCGCTGCGACGTGGCCGCATCAGCGTGGGTATCGTGATTCCCGCCGATTTCGAACGACGCCGCTACGAAGGCCGCGAAGCCGTGCAGGTGCTGGTCGACGGCAGCGACACGGTGGTGCAGAGTGCGGCGATCCAGCTGGCGCAGGTACCGCTGGACACGCGCCCGGCCAGCAACGAGCGGCCGCTGCGTGAAGGCAGCATCGCCAGCGGGCAGGTGAGCGTCATCAGCTTCTACAACCCGCAGCGGCGCTCGGCGGTGAACATCGTGCCCGGCCTGATCGGGGTGATCCTGACCATGACCCTGGTGATGTTCACCGCAGTGGCAGTGGTACGCGAACGCGAGCGCGGCAACATGGAACTGCTGATCGCAACGCCGGTATCGCGCAGCGAACTGATGGTCGGCAAGGTGTTGCCCTATGCGGCGATCGGCCTGGTGCAGACCACGCTGGTGCTGCTGCTGGGGACCTGGCTGTTCGAGGTTCCGATCCGCGGCAGCCTGCTGGATGTCTATCTCGCCGCGGTGCTGCTGGTGCTGGCCAACCTCGCACTGGGCCTGTTGATTTCCACGCGCGCGCGCTCGCAGTTCCAGGCCATGCAGATGACCCTGTTCCTGTTCCTGCCTTCTATCCTGCTGTCGGGTTTCATGTTCCCGTTCGCCGGCATGCCCAGGCCGGTGCAGTGGCTGGCGGAAGTACTGCCGCTCACCCATTTCCTGCGCCTGGTGCGCGGCATCATGCTGCGCGGGGCCTCTCTGTGGGAGCTGTGGCCGGACGCACTGGCACTGCTGGTGTTCATCGTGGCGATGATGACCCTGGCCATCCTGCGCTTTCGCAAACGGCTGGATTAGGGCATGCCGACCAACGGTCGGCATCCACCCCTGTAGGTGCCGACCGTTGGCCGGCACACCTTATTCCGCCACCACTCGGCCGCGCAGCGAATTGGTCAGCGCTTCAGTGATCACCACGTCCACGAACTGGCCGATCAGGCGCGGATGCGCCGGGAAGTTTACCGAACGCATGTTCTCGGTCTTGCCGGTCAGCTCGTTCGGGTTCTTGCGTGAGGGGCCTTCCACCAGCACGGTCTGCACGCTGCCAACCATCTTCTCGGAGATGCCTGCAGCATGCGCATTGATGCGTTCCTGCAGGCGCGACAGGCGAGCATGTTTTTCCGCATCGCTGATCGTGTCTTCCAGGTCCGCTGCCGGGGTGCCCGGGCGACGCGAATAGATGAAGGAGAAGCTGTGGTCGAAGCCGATGTCCTCGATCAGTTTCATGGTCTTCTCGAAATCCGCATCGGTCTCGCCGGGGAAACCGACGATGAAGTCCGAACTGATCGAGATATCCGGGCGTACCGCACGCAGCTTGCGGATCTTCGACTTGAATTCCAGCGCGGTGTAACCGCGCTTCATCGCCGACAGCACGCGGTCGCTGCCAGCCTGCACCGGCAGGTGCAGGAAGTTGGCCAGCTGCGGCACATCGCGGAACGCATCGATCAGCGAATCGCTGAACTCCAGCGGGTGCGAGGTGGTGAAGCGGATGCGACCGACGCCATCGATCTCGGCGATGGTGCGGATCAGCAGGCCGAGGTCGGCGAACTCGCCGTCGCCATACGGGCCGCGGTAGGCGTTGACGTTCTGGCCGAGCAGGTTGATCTCGCGCACGCCCTGCGCGGCGAGCTGTGCCACTTCCACCACCACGTCCTCGAACGGGCGGCTGACTTCGGTGCCGCGCGTGTAGGGCACCACGCAGAACGAGCAGTACTTGGAGCAGCCTTCCATGATCGACACGAACGCCGACGCGCCATCGGCACGTGGTTCGGGCATGCGATCGAACTTCTCGATTTCCGGGAAGCTGATGTCCACCTGCGGGCGCTGCTGTTCGCGACGGGCGCGGATCAGCTCCGGCAGGCGATGCAGCGTCTGCGGGCCGAACACCAGGTCGACGAACGGCGCACGCTTGATGATCGCCTCGCCTTCCTGCGACGCCACGCAGCCACCGACGCCGATGATGACCTCGCGGCCCTGGTTCTTCAGGCTCTTCCAGATGCCCAGCTGGCTGAACACCTTCTCCTGCGCCTTTTCGCGGATCGAGCAGGTATTGACCAGGATGACGTCGGCGTCCTCGGGACGATCGGTCAGTTCCAGTCCATCGCTGGCGGCGAGCACGTCGGCCATCTTGGCCGAGTCGTACTCGTTCATCTGGCAACCGTGGGTCTTGATGTACAGCTTGCCTTTCACCTGGTCGGGCTTGCGCGGACCAGCGGGCAGGGCAACGAGCGGGGTACCGCCCGGCGTGGCGGGCGGAAAGACGTCTGGCGTCCCGGTCATGGCGCTTAATCCATTCGGGTGGCGGGAAAGGGGGCGATTCTACCCGCATCCCGTACCGCCCGCCCGGCGCATGGCCCCGCGCTACCTGCATCCCGCCCCGTTCGGTAGCGCCGGACCGTGCCCGGCGGGTGCCTTACGCCGCCACCAGCTCCGCGTCGATCTGCCGGGAGCGGTCGAAGGCGGTCATCGCGCTCATCCGTTCGATGTAGGCGGCCGTCGCCGGTGCTGGCTGCACCAGGCCGAACGCACTGGTCCATGCCAGTGCATTGCCCCACAGCACGTCGGCCGCACTCATCACCTCGCCCAGCAGGTACGGTCCCTGCGCCAGCTGTGCTTCGATCACCTGCAGCACCGTATCGGCGTCGTTGTAGGGCGACATCGCATGCGGCGGCGGGTCGCGACGCATTGCCCGGTCGATCATCGCCGGCTCGAAGCAGGCGCCATAGAAGGCCATCCAGCGCAGATAGGGGCCGCGCAGGGCGTCGCCGATCGGCGGTGCCAGCCCGGCTTCCGGGTACAGGTCGGCCAGGTACAGGTAGATCGCCACCTGCTCGGTCACCAGGGCACCGTTGTGGACGATGGCCGGCACCTTGCCCATCGGATTGATCGCCAGATAGGCCGGGGCCAGGTTGGCGCCAGCCTTCAGGTCCAGCACCTGCATGCGGTAGTCGGCGCCCAGTGCTTCAAGCAGGGCCACCGCGCCGCTCGAGCGTGAACGGGCGGCGTGGTAGAGGGTGATCTGGCGTGACGTCATGGCATTGCTCCTTGCAGGTGGGTGGTGAAGTGGGGTCCATGCTGGGGCACAATTGCGGACGACTTCTGTCCTCGATCCGTCATGCGCCATACCGCCCATCGCCTGCTTCGCCTGATCTCCCTGCTGCAGGCCCGTCGCCACTGGTCCGGTGCCGAGCTGGCCGATCGCATGGGCGTGGACCGGCGCAGCATCCGCCGCGATGTCGAGCGTCTGCGCGAGTTGGGGTACCCAGTGCAGGCGTCGGCCGGCGTCGGCGGCGGCTACCGGCTGGGCGCGGGCGCACCGGTGCTGCCGATGCTGCTGGACGAGGAAGAGGCCACCACACTGGCGATTGCCCTGCGTGCGGCCTCTGCCACGGTCTCCGGCATTGACGACACCGCACGGGGCCTGCTGTCCAAGCTCGACCCGCTGGTGCCGGCGCGTCGCCGCCAGCAGGCCGGCGAAGTGCATGCCGCCACTGCGACCCTGTCCGATCTGCCATCCACCGATGCGCGCCTGCTCGGGCGGTTGGCCCAGCACTGCCGGCAGGCCGCGCGGCTGGCCTTCGAGTACCGCAGCGCGCAGGACGCGGTGACGCAACGGCAAGTCGAGGCCCAGCACCTGGTCAACTACGGGCGGCGCTGGTATCTGCTGGCCTGGGACCTGGGCCGGCAGGACTGGCGCACGCTGCGCGTGGACCGGATGGGCGCGGTGCGGCATCTGCCCGAGCCTGGCCTGCACCGGCGAACCCCGGCGCCGCCGGATGTGATGGTGCGGCAGGCGGTCAGCCAGGCGCCGTTCGCGCTGCAGGCCATCCTGCGCCTGGCCGGCAGCGAGGTGGAGCTGGCCGGGCGCATTCCGCCCTGGTGTGGCGTGCTGGAGGCCGATGGGCCAGACCATTGCCTGTTACGGATGGGCGCGGAAAGCCGCGGCATGATGCTGGCGCAGATCCTCAGCCTGGACCGCCTGCCGGTGGCGTTGTGGACCACGCCGACCGAACTGCGCGAGGAGTTGGCCGAGCGTCTGGCCGGACTCGGCCAGGTCCTGGCCGTGCCCGCGGTCACGGTCTGAGCAGGCGCTCTTGGCAAGCCGCAGCGAAGCTGGGACACTCGCGGCCATGAAGGGGAGACTGGGGATAACGGCGATCATCATCGCTGCGCTGACCGCTGCGCCGGCCAGCGCCGGCACCCTGTACAAGTGCCTTGGCGCCGATGGGGTCACCAGCTATGTCAGCAAGCGGGTGGCCGGTGCCCAATGCAGCACCATCAGCTACACCCGCAGCGCGGGCAGGGCGGTGCGCGCCCCGATCATCAGCTCGGCTCCGACGCCCGTGCCCGCGCCTGCTGCAGTGGTGGCCAGCGCCGAGCGCAACCCGGTTGCCGTTGCCGCCAGCGCTGCCAGTCCCGCTGTCGCGCCGGCTCCTGCGGCAGCGTCCGCGCCGGCCGGTCCACGCGGCGGCAAGATGGTCAGCGGACAAGTCTATTCGTACATGCAGGACGGGGTGCGCCACTACACCAGCGCACGCCCGACCCAGGTCGCCAATCTCGGCCCGGTGCGGACCATCCGCTACAGTTTCATGGAGCGCTGCTACGCCTGCGGCGTCAATCCCCGCGTTGATTTCGGCAGCGTGCGCCTGAACACCACGGCCTTCCAGAGCGAGATCACCTCGGCCGCACGCGAATTCGGGGTGGAAGAGGCGGTGGTGCGCGCGATCATCCATGCCGAGTCGGCCTACAACCCGACCGCGCTCAGCCGTGCCGGTGCCCAGGGCCTGATGCAGCTGATGCCGCCCACCGCCGCACGTTTCGGCGTCAGTGATTCCTACGACGCCGGGCAGAACATCCGTGGCGGTGTGCAATATCTGGCGTGGTTGTTGAAGCGGTTCAACGGTGATCTGACCCTGGCCGCTGCCGGCTACAACGCGGGCGAGGGGGCGGTGGATCGCCATCGCGGCGTGCCTCCCTACAGCGAGACCCAGTATTACGTGCGCCGGGTCGGCCAGCTGGCCGAGCGATATCGCACGGTGCTGAGCAAACAGTAGTGCCGGGCCATGCCCGGCAACCCCTCAAACCAATGTTGTTGCAATGCGTTGTGTGGCGCGCGACGGTTCCGCTACACTCGACCGAGATTCAATGCGGCTCTGGCCCCCACCGGAACCGCTGGCAGCCTTAAAGCTACCTAATCAATATCGGAGTGCCGGATGGCCAACGATGGGGTATTCGATCCAGTCAACACCGGACGTCGGCGTTTTCTTACTGCCACCACAGCCGTGGTGGGCGCCGTCGGCGTCGGATTTACCGCAGTTCCTTTCATCAAATCCTGGAACCCCAGTGCCCGCGCCAAACTTGCCGGCGCACCGGTGGTGGCCGACATCAGCGCCCTGCAGGAAGGTCAACGCCTGATCGTGGAATGGCGTGGCCAGCCGATCTGGATCGTCAAACGGTCCAAGGCGATCCTCGATGCGCTGCATGGGCTGGATGGCCGTCTGAAGGACCCCGAGTCCGGCGAGAAGGACCAGCAGCCGGAGTACGTGCTCAAGCAGAACCCGGAGCTGCGCTCGATCAAGCCCGAAATCTCGGTGCTGGTCGGTCTCTGCACGCACCTGGGCTGCTCGCCGGAAATGGTGGGTGAAATCCGCCCCGAGCCCTACGACCCACAATGGAAGGGCGGCTATTTCTGCCCCTGCCACAAGTCGCGCTTCGACATGTCCGGCCGCGTCTTCAAGGACGTGCCCGCACCCATCAACCTGAAGGTGCCCGCGCACCATTACCAGGACGACAACACCATCATCATCGGTGTCGATCCGCAGGGGGCTGCCTGATGTCCAACATCCTCAGCCGTACCGCCACCGGCGTGGCCGACTGGGTCAATGCCCGCGCGCCGGGGTTGATGCCGATCTACCGCAAGCATGTCAGCGAGTACTACGCGCCGAAGAACTTCAACATCTGGTACTACTTCGGCTCGCTGGCGCTGCTGGTGCTGGTCAACCAGATCGTCACCGGCATCTTCCTGACCATGCACTACAAGACGAATGCCGCCGAAGCATTCGCCTCCATCGAATACATCATGCGTGACGTGGAGTGGGGCTGGCTGATCCGCTACATGCACTCCACCGGTGCCTCGCTGTTCTTCATCGTGGTCTACCTGCACATGTTCCGCGGGCTGCTGTATGGCAGCTACCAGAAGCCGCGCGAACTGGTGTGGATCCTGGGCATGCTGATCTACCTGGTATTGATGGCCGAAGCCTTCATGGGCTACGTGCTGCCGTGGGGCCAGATGTCGTTCTGGGGTGCCAAGGTGATCATCTCGCTGTTCGGCGCCATTCCAGTGATCGGCAACGGCCTGACCGAATGGATCATGGGCGATTACCTGCCCAGCGACGCCACGCTCAACCGCTTCTTCGCACTGCACGTGATCGCGCTGCCGCTGGTGCTGCTGCTGCTGGTGGTGCTGCACCTGGGTGCGCTGCATGAAGTGGGATCGAACAACCCCGATGGCGTGGAGATCAAGAAGGGGCCGAAGGGCAACCGCTGGTCACCGAACGCGCCGACCGACGGCATTCCGTTCCATCCCTATTACACGCTCAAGGATGGCGTAGGCGCGGGCTTCCTGCTGATCATCGCGGCCTTCATCATCTTCTTCGCACCGGCCTTCGGTGGCCTGTTCCTGGAACACGACAACTTCACCGAAGCCAATCGCCTGGTCACCCCCGAGCACATCAAGCCGGTCTGGTACTACACGCCGTACTACGCGATGTTGCGGGTGGTGCCGAACAAGCTGGGTGGCGTGATCGTGATGTTCTCGGCCATCGCCATCCTGTTCCTGGTGCCCTGGCTCGACCGCGCCAAGGTCAAGTCCTACCGCTACCGCGGCTGGCTGTCGCGCGGCCTGCTGGGCATGTTCGTGGTGTGCTTCGCGTGGCTGATGGTGATCGGTTCCGGTCCTGGTACCGATGCACACGAGACCTATGTCGGGCGGGTGCTGACCTTCCTGTACTTCGCCTTCTTCATCACCATGCCGATATGGACAAGGCTGGACAAGACCAAGCCGGTACCGGAAAGGGTGACCACGCATGACTGAGCGCTGGATGGTCCGGCTGGCCCTGGCGGCCGCCCTGATGCTGGGCAGTACCCTGGCCATGGCCGCCGAGGGCGGCACCAAGCTGCTGCAGGCCGGCAACGACCTGGGTGACCGGGCGTCGCTGCAGCGCGGCGCCCAGCTGTACATGAACTACTGCAGCGGCTGCCACGCATTGAAGTACCTGCGCTATTCGCGGATGGGCGAAGACCTGGGGCTGAGCGAGGAAGAGGTGATGAACAACCTCAACTTCACCGGCTCGGCGATCGGCGATCCGGTGCCGGTGGCAATGCCCAAGGAGCAGGCCGAGAAGTGGTTCGGCAAGATGCCGCCGGACCTGAGCCTGATTTCGCGGGTGCGCGGCAGCGACTGGATCTATACCTACCTGAAGTCGTTCTACCTGGACAGCAGCCGCCCGCTGGGCTGGAACAATGCGCTGTTCGCCAACGCCTCCATGCCCAATCCGTTGTGGGAGATGCAGGGCCTGCAGCATGCGGTGCATGGCAAGGCCGAAGCGCCGGGCATGGACCCGCCGGTGACCGGCCTGCGCATCGAAAGCCCGGGCTCGGTCGATGCGGGCCAGTACGACCAGGCCGTGCGCGACATCACCAACTTCCTCGAATACGCCGGCGAACCGGCTGCGCTGAAGCGGCAGCAGCTCGGTGTCTGGGTGATCCTGTTCCTGGCCCTGCTGACCTTCCTGGTGTACCTGTTGAAGAAGGAATACTGGAAGGACGTGCACTGATCCAGAGCTGGCCATTGCATCGGGCCTATTGGCTTTTGTGATGGTCGGTTGCACACTCGGGGAGGAGTCGACCGTCAGCACGGTGCTGGCGGCGCCGATGCGGCAGGCGGTCTCCTGTCGTAGGAGAGCCTTTGATGGCGGCGAGCGTACGCATGCGCAATACACTGACGCTGTTTTCCTCGAACGACGATGTACTGTGCCACCGTGTGCGCCTGGTGCTGGCGGCCAAGGGCGTGAGTTTCGACTTCGTTCCGGTCGATCCACAGAACCCGCCGGAAGATCTGATCGATCTCAATCCGTACCATTCGGTGCCAACCCTGGTCGAGCGCGAGCTGGTGCTGTATGCCGCCTCGGTGGTCAGCGAGTATCTGGACGAGCGCTATCCGCACCCGCCGCTGATGCCGGTTGACCCGCTGTCGCGCGCGCGCATCCGCCTGGCCATGCTGCGTATCGAGCACGATTGGGTGCCGCAGGTGCAGGCGATCCAGCTGGGCAACAAGACCCAGGCCGAGGCGGGGCGCAAGCGGCTGAAGGAACTGTTGACGGCCTCGCTGCCGTTGTTCAAGGCCAGCAAGTTCTTCCTCAACCCGGAAATGAGCCTGGCCGACTGCGCGATGGCGCCAATCATCTGGCGCCTGCAATCGCTGGATGTGCCGTTGCCGAAGGACAGCAAGGCCATCGAGGACTACGGCAACCGGATCTTCCGCCACCCCGGTTTCGTCCGCAGCCTGACCGATCAGGAAAAGAAACTGCGCGATCTGCCGGGCTGATCCGGCATCCGCTTTCCCGTCTGCACGCCGACCGGCGTGCAGGCGATCCGCCCCGGCAGGGGCGTCGGGCGCTACACTTCACGCATGACCGAAGACTTCTTCCACATGACCAGCCACCGCCCGTACCTGTTGCGGGCACTGGTGGAATGGATCAATGACAACCAGCTGACTCCGCATATCCTGGTCGACGCCGGCGTTCCCGGCGTGCAGGTTCCGCCTTCGGCCGTCAAGGACGGCAGGGTGGTGCTCAACATCGCCGAGCGCGCAGTCGTGCGGCTGGTGATCGACAACGAGTCGGTGAGCTTCTCGGCGCGCTTCTCCGGCACCAGCTATCCGGTGCAGGTGCCGATCAGCGCCGTGTTGGCGGTGTACGCCCGTGAGACCGGGCAGGGCATGGCGCTGCCGGATGACATTCCCGGTGGCGAACCGGCGCAGGCCAGCGACGAGCTGCTGCACGACGATGAGCAGACGCCGCCGGACGACACGCCTCCCGCTGGTCCGCCGCCCAAGGGCCGTCCGACCCTGCGCGTGGTCAAGTAGTTTCCGCAGCTTTTCATCCACGCATGGCGTGGATGCACTTGCTTACACATCACTCGGCATCTTCATTGTCCGTGCGGATCTGGCTGATCCGCGCCGCGCCCGGGCCAGTGAAGGAAACCAGCTGGTCGCCGCGCAGTACCATGCGGCCGGCATGGCGATCCACGCATGGCGTGGATCTACCGGCGGGATGTCCAGTAGATCCACGCCATGCGTGGATGCTTCTGCTCACACATCCTCGGCATCTTCATTGTCCGTGCGGATCTGGCTGATCCGCGCCGCGCCCGGGCCAGTGAAGGAAACCAGCTGGTCGCCGCGCAGTACCATGCGGCCGACATGGCGATCGATGCCGTCGTAGGAATACTCGAACTTGAAGGTGCGCTCGAAACCGAGCCGGCCATCTTCCCCACGCGACAGCCGTAGACCCGTGGCGTGCACCGCCTGGTCCAGCCACTGCACATCGGCGGCACGGCAGGCATTGCGGCCCAGTTCGACCGCACGTTCGGCGGCCGAACGCGCGGCGTTCCAGAAGAAGTAGACGATACCGCCGGCAATCAGCAGGAACAGCAGGGTGGGCATGGCTTCAGCCGTCAGGTGTCGATCCGCCAAAGATGGCGACGAATGGCGACCGGATCAAGCGGCATCTGCTCAGCGATTGGTGCCAGGCTCCGTTGCCGTCTGCAGCGGCACCGGTGTCGGTGCAGGGGGTGCCGTCGGCGGAAGCGGTGCAACCCGCGGTGCAGAGGCATTCAACTGCAGCAGTGCGGCCCAGTCCTGCCGGTTGAAGCTGCACTCGTCCTCGCGACCCGGTGTGCAGGTCGGGTCGATGCCGGTGGTGTCGCGCTCGCGCGGCGGCGGCAGCTTGATCATGCCGGTGCGATCCAGTTGCAGCAGGCGCATCGCCACGGTGTTCATGACATTGCCGCCCACCAGGTAAAGCGTCTGGTCGCCACCGAGGTTGGCCGCCACCACCACTTCGCAATGCGACTTCCAATGGCCGACCGAGCCGTTGCCCAGGGCCTGCACCAATCCGCTGTAGCTGAGTGTGCTGCTGCGGTCGCGCAGGAAGCACAGCAGGTCGCCCGGTGCCGGCTTGGCGGTGGCCGGGTCCACCAGGCGGTAGGGCACGCCGGAAGCGCCTGCCTGGTAGGCAGCCCGGATGTAGTCGATATGGCGCGGGGAAGTGTTGAAGCCGGGTACGCCGGCACGCACCATCACCCAGGAAATGAAGGCGGCCGACCATGGATTGTCGATCAGGAACGCGCGGCAATCGCTGTCGGTGTAGCGCGATCCCAACGGGGCCAGGCAGCTGCTGGCACCCGGCTGGCTGCCCAATGCATTCAGCGTGCCGCTTTCGCGCCAGTAGCTGCTGACCCGTTGCCAGGCGATCAGGCCATTGTCGGCCAGGTGATCGCTCTCGGCCTCGGTGACACTGAGACTGGCGGCGCGGCCGTCACGATCGATGAAGGGGCGGAACCAGAGGCGATGTTCGTTGCAGGCAGTGTTGCGGATGGCGATCGCCAAGGGGCTCAGGCCGAAACGCGGGGGTACTTCGCAGGCTTCGACGGCGGCGGCCGAGAAGGGCATCGCGGCCAGCATCAGGCAGGCAGGCAAGAGCATCCGGCGCATGCGCGGCTCCTGTGGGGGATGGTTGCAGCGTCGCAGCGCCGTTGTGAACGCCGGGTGTGAGAATGGGGTCAGATCCCTTTTCCTTTGGAAAAGGGATCTGACCTCGAGGCCCGCGTCCCCGGCATCAGCCCGGTGGCGGACCCAGTTTCAGTGAGAGATCGATGGCCTGCACGTGCTTGGTCAGGCCGCCGATGGAAATGCAGTCCACGCCATCTTCGGCGATCGAGCGCAGGCCACCGAGGCCGACGCTGCCGGACACTTCCAGCGGAATGCGGCCTTCGGTGATGCGCACCGCTTCGCGCCGCAGCTCCGGGCTGAAGTCGTCCAGCAGGATGCGTTCACAGCCGGCCTGCAGCGCCTGCCGCAGCTGTTCCAGGTCCTCGACCTCGACCACCAGCGGCAGTTGCGGCCATTGCCGGCGGGCGGCCGACACTGCGGCAGCCAGGGAGCCGGCGGCGCGGATGTGGTTCTCCTTCAGCATCACCGTGTCGTACAGTCCGAAGCGATGGTTGTCACCGCCACCGCAACGCACTGCGTACTTCTGCGCCAGACGCAGGCCGGGCAGGGTCTTGCGGGTATCGAGGATGCGCGTGCCTGTACCTTCCACCGCAGCCACGTAGCGTGCAGTGGTGGTGGCGGTGCCGGACAGGGTCTGCAGGAAATTCAACGAGGTGCGTTCGGCGCTGACCAGGCTGCGGCTGCGCCCATGCAGCAGCGCCAGCACGGTGCCCGCGCTGACATGGTCGCCTTCGGCTACCCGCCACTCGATCTGCACGTCGGCATCGAGCGCGCGATGGGTGGCATCGAACCACGGGCGGCCCGCGATCACCGCATCCTGCTTGCACAGCAGGTAAGCGCTGTCGGGCTGGTCGGGCAGCAGGGCGGCGGTAACGTCACCGCTGCCCAGGTCCTCGGCCAACGCGCGGGCAACATCGGCCGCGACGACGGCTGGATCCGGCGTTGGCAGCGCGCTCATGCGGTCGGGAAGTCGGCGATCTGTGCGGTCGGGATGGCTTCTTCGGCCAACAGCACCGGAATACCGTCGTCGACGCGGAACACCTGCTTGCGGTCGCGGGTGACCAGCGCCTCGCGCAGCGGCTGCGCCAGCGGGTTGCCATCGGCGCGGTTGACGGTGCCGGCGGCAATCGCCCGGTTGAGGGCTTCCAGGCCCTTGCCATCCAGCAGGGACAGGGGCTGGCGGGTGTCGGGCGATACCAGCAGGTCGAGCAGCTTGCGATCCATGGTTCTTCGTCTTGCGTGGAAGATGGCTAGAATACGTCTTTAAGGCAGGTGACGGCCAATGACCCCCAACCCGATCGCGCCGCTTGTCGGCATCGTCATGGGTTCCCGCTCCGACTGGGAAACCATGCAGCACGCCGCCCAGAAGCTTGAAGCTCTGGGTGTTCCGTTCGAAGTGAAGGTGGTGTCCGCGCATCGGACGCCGGATGTGTTGTTCAGTTATGCCGAGCAGGCGGGTTCGCGCGGGCTGCGCGCGATCATTGCCGGCGCCGGCGGTGCCGCGCATCTGCCGGGCATGATCGCGGCCAAGACCGCGGTGCCGGTGCTGGGCGTGCCGGTGCAGTCCAAGGCCCTCAATGGCATGGATTCGCTGCTGTCGATCGTGCAGATGCCGGCCGGCATCCCGGTCGCCACCTTCGCCATCGGCAATGCCGGCGCCTCCAATGCCGCGCTGTTCGCCGCGGCGATGCTGGCCAGCGACCAGCCCGCCATCGGCCAGGCGCTGGACAGCTTCCGCGCGCGCCAGACCGAAGACGTGATGGCCCACGACGATCCGCGCCAATGAGCCTTACCGTCGGCATCCTCGGCGGCGGTCAGCTCGCCCGCATGATGGTCCTGGCCGGTGCGCCGCTGGGACTGCGCTTCGAACTGTACGACCCGGCGGCCGACGCCTGCAGCGGCCCACTGGCGCCGCTCACCGTCGGCGCCTTCGATGATCGGCAGGCGCTGGCGGACTTCGCTGCCAAAGTCGATGTGGTGACCTTCGATTTCGAGAACGTACCCGCTGACAGCGCGCAATGGCTGGCCGATCGCGTGCCGGTCTACCCGCCGCCGTCGGCGCTGGCGGTGGCCCAGGACCGGTTGAGCGAGAAGACCCTGTTCCAGCAGCTGGATATCCCTTTGCCGGCGTTCGCCGATATCCGCAGCCGCGAAGAACTGGCGGCCAAGGCCGCCGAGTTCGGTCTGCCGTGCATCCTCAAGACCCGCCGCCTGGGCTACGACGGCAAGGGCCAGTTCCGCCTGCGCAGCGAAGCGGACATCGATGCGGCTTGGCAGGCGCTGGGTGCGCAGGTCGAGCGCACCGGCCTGATCCTCGAGGGCTTCGTCGCCTTCCAGCGCGAAGTCAGCGTGGTGGCCGTACGCGGCCGCGACGGCAGCTTCCAGGCCTGGCCGATCACCGGCAACTGGCATGTCGACGGCGTGCTGTCGGCCAGCGTGGCGCCGGCGGTGCTGTCCGCTGCCGAGCACGAAGCGGCGATCGGCTATGCCCAGCGTGTCGCCGAACACCTGCAGTACGTGGGTGTGTTCGCGCTGGAGCTGTTCTGCCGTGATGGCGAACTGCTGGCCAACGAGATGGCGCCGCGCGTGCACAACTCCGGTCACTGGACCATTGAAGGCAGCGAAACCTCGCAGTTCGAGAATCACCTGCGCGCGGTGCTCGGCCTGCCGCTGGGCAGTACCCGCATGCTTGGCCATGCCTGCATGCTGAACTGGCTGGGGGCGATGCCTGATCCGGCGCCGGTGCTGCAGCAGGCCAGTGGGCATTGGCACGATTACGGCAAGGAATCGCGTGACGGCCGTAAGGTTGGTCACGCGACGTTGCGTGATGATGATGCAAGCGCACTGGCCGATGCGTTGGTGCAGGTCGGCCTGGAGCTGGATCGCCAGGCCCAGGTGGCCCCGGCCGTGCACGCGCTGCGCAACGGCTGATCAAGGTGATGCCGGCCGTCGGCCGGCAGACGTCGCTGATCTTGGTAGTGCCGGCCGCTGGCCGGCAAAGCCCACCAAGGTGGGCAAGCTACCAGGGCAATGCCCACCAAGGTGGGCCACCGCCACGGCACAGCGTGATGCCGGTAGCGCCGGGCCATGCCCGGCGGATGCCCGTCCGTATCAGCGCAGCTGGCTCTCGGCGAACTCCCAGTTCACCAGTTGCCAGAATGCTTCCAGATAACGCGCACGATCATTCTGGTAGTCGGTGTAGTACGCGTGTTCCCAGACATCGCAGCACAGCAGCGGCGTGCTGTCGCCGGTCAGCGGCGTGCCTGCATTGCGCGTCGCCTGCAGGCCGAGCTGCCCACCCGGGTGCTGTACCAGCCACACCCAGCCGGAGCCGAACAGGCCAAGCGCGGTCCGGTTGAACTCTTCGCGAAGACGCTGGCCGTCACCGAACTGGCGCTTGACCAGCTCGCCCAGGCGGCCCTGTGGTTCGCCACCGCCGCGCGGGCGCAGGCACTGCCAGTAGAACCCGTGATTCCAGGCCTGGGCGGCGGCATCGAACAGCGCGCCCTGGGCGTGGCGGACGATGTCCTCCAGCGTGGCTTCTTCCCATTCGGTGCCGACAATTGCGGCATTGACCGCATCGACGTAGGTGCGATGGTGTCGGCCGTGATGCAGTTCCACGGTCTGTGCCGACAGGTGCGGCTGCAGGGACGAGGGCAGGTAGGGCAGGGCGGGCAATTCGACGGGCATGGACAGGTTCGTGGCCAGGGGGGCGGCGGCAGCCGGTACCATCGGCTTACAATGGGGGCTACCGTGGGCAGTCTAGCCGACCATCACGGTTGGTTTGTCCGGCGAAGCAAGGAGTGAGGTGTGGCGGTAATGCAGCAAATCCAGGCCGAGGTGGATCGTTACCCGCTCGTGCTGTTCATGAAGGGCACCCCGCAATACCCCATGTGCGGCTATTCCAGCCGCGCCGTGCAGGCCTTGATGGCCGCAGGTGCCGTCGCGCTGCGCACGGTCAATGTGCTGGAAGAGCCGGAGATCCGTGCCAACCTGCCGCGTTTCTCCAATCTGCCCACTTTCCCGCAGCTGTTCATCAACGGTGAGTTGATCGGCGGCTGTGACATCGTCATGGAGCTGTTCGAAGCCGGCGAGCTCAAGCGCATCGTCGAAGAGGCCGCGCAGGGATGAGTGTCTGGCCATCGACGTCACCGGCAGACGGGGCGCTCGATGGCCACCCGTTGCAGGATCGCGTGGTGCTCGTTGCCGGCGCCGGCGGCGGGCTGGGGAGTGCCGCCGCTGTGGCAGCCGCCGAGGCGGGAGCGACCGTGGTCCTGCTGGGGCGCAAGCCGCGCCGGCTGGACCGGGTCTACGCCCAGGTGCAGGCGGTCGGGCCGGAACCCCTGTTGTACCCGTTGGACCTGGAAGGTGCAGGTCCTGACGACTATGCCGAACTGGCCCAAGCGGTGGCGCAGGAGCTGGGACGTCTTGATGGCCTGCTGGTCTGTGCAGCGCACTTTCCCGGCCTGACCCCGTTCGAGCTGGCGGACCCGGCCAGTTTCGCCCGTGCCGTGCACGTCACCCTGACCGCACCGGCCTGGCTGGCCCAGGCCTGCCTGCCGTTGCTGCGCCAGCGTGAAGATGCGGCGCTTGTGTTCACCGTCGATGCCCCCGAGCGGGTAGGGCGGGCGTATTGGGGCGGCTATGGCGCCGCCCAGCATGGCCTGCGCGGGCTGATCGGCAGCCTGCATGACGAGCTGGCCCGCAGCCCGGTGCGGGTAAGTGGCCTTTACCCCGGCCCCTTGCGTACTGCCCTACGGGCGCGGGCCTATTCGATCGACCAGGACCCGGCCGCGCGTGGCCCGGAGGCTGCCGCTGCGGCGGCCGTGACCCTGTTGTCCGCCGCTGGACAGGCGTGGCGGGGGCAGGTGTTCGATGCGGGCAATCCGCCATCGACGGGTGAAGACGTTCGTAAAGCGGAATGAAGATCCCGTCACGATAGCGTTGCGATCCGGTGCCGTTTGTCGCACAACCGTCACATTGAAAGCGTAGCGTGTTAATCTAGTGTTAACCGTTGCGGCAGCTGCCGTTCACGGTAGGGAACCCCAGATAAATGTCCGGACAGCCGCCCGCAAGGCTGCTCGGATGCGCTTTTTTTCCGCCATCGCCAACTCGCATCGAGGCTACCGAACAATGACTCACCCATTCCGGATGTCCAAGCTCACCCTTGGTCTCGTGGCTGCGCTCGCCGCCGCTCCCGCCTTCGCCCAGAGCACCTCTGCCGGTGTCGGCGGCCAGGTCGTGTCCCGCGCCGGCCAGCCCGTCGCCGGCGCTGAAGTCACCATCACCCACACCGAGTCGGGCACCGTTTCGCGTGCGACCACCGATGCGGCGGGTCGTTACAACGCGCGCGGCCTGCGCGTGGGTGG
Organism: Stenotrophomonas sp. G106K1; assembly: GCF_037969685.1. Lineage (NCBI taxonomy): Bacteria > Pseudomonadati > Pseudomonadota > Gammaproteobacteria > Lysobacterales > Lysobacteraceae > Stenotrophomonas > Stenotrophomonas sp. G106K1. The sequence continues at coordinate 238,295 of NZ_JBBPFR010000001.1, forward strand.
TCCGTACTCGATCACCATCACCAAGCCGGGTGAGGGCACCAAGACCGAAGATGGCGTCTATCTGGGCGTGAACCAGACCGGCACCATCAACGCCACCCTGGCCGGCGACCTCGCCGCGACCAACCTGGACACCGTGCAGGTCACCGCCGTCGGCGGCGGCTCGGAAGTGTTCAGCGCCACCAAGATGGGTTCGGGCACCAACATCAGCCAGCAGCAGATCGAAGTTGCGCCGTCCATCGGCGGCAACATCCAGGATCTGATGCGTCTGGATCCGCGCGTGACCTTCATCGATCGTGCTTCGGGCTCGATCTCGGCCGGCGGCCAGAACCCGCGCTTCAACTCGATCAGCATCGACGGCGTCTCGGCCAGCGACACCTTCGGCCTGGAAGGCAACAACATGCCGACCCGCCGCCAGCCGGTCGCGATGGAAGCCATCGAAGCACTGGACATCAACCTGTCCAACTACGACGTCAGCATCGCTGCTGCCGCCGGCGCCACCGTCAACGCGGTGACCAAGTCGGGTACCAATGAATTCCACGGTTCGGTGTACGGCACCTACCGTGACGGTGACTGGTTCGGCGACAACCCGGAAGGCCAGCCGTTCAATGGCTTCACCAAGGAAAAGACCTACGGCATGACCGTCGGTGGCCCGATCGTCAAGGACAAGCTGTTCTTCTTCGCCAACTACGAGAAGTTCGAGCAGTCCGCTCCGGGTGCCGACCTGTCGACCACCCCGCTGGGCAAGGCCAATGGCCAGTTCACCCTGGCTGACGTGACCCGTGCGCAGCAGATCGCGCAGGGCTACGGCATCGAAGCCGGTGGTCTGGAAAGCAATGGCGACACTTCGATGGAAGAGTACGCGTTGAAGCTGGACTGGAACATCAGCGACAACCACCGTGCCAACATCCGTTACAGCAAGATCGACCAGAGCAAGCTGCGCATCAACGGCATGACCACGAGCTCGGCGTCGCTGAACTCGTACTGGTACCAGCACAACAAGACCAACGAGAGCTACGTCGCCCAGCTGTTCAGCGACTGGACCGACACCTTCTCCACCGAGTTCAAGGCCTCGTACCGCGAGTTCTCGGCGATCCGTGCGGTCAATACCAACGCCCCGAGCGTGCGCATCTACTTCGATGGCACCGCGGCTGCACCGTCGGGTGACTCGCTGTACCTCGGTACCGAAGTCAACTCGCAGGACAACATCCTGAAGACCAAGGCGTGGAACTACTACGGTGCAGGTACCCTGACCCTGGGTAACCACGACCTGAAGTTCGGTGCCTCGTACGACACCAACGACATCTACAACTACTACGGTGCCAACTCGTGGGGTGCCTACACCTTCTACGGTCTGGACAATTTCGCTGCCGGCCGCTGGAGCACCTACGATTACGCCCCGGAGCGCACCCCGGGTTCGATCGCAGCTGATTACAAGTACAGCAACCTGGCCCTGTTCGTGCAGGACACCTGGTACGTCAACAGCAACCTGACCCTGACCCTGGGTCTGCGCGCCGACCGTCCGGACACCAGCCCGAACCCGACCTACAACGCTGCTGCGTCGAACTTCTTCGGCTACAACAACAGCAAGGTCTTCGAAAGCAAGTTCCTGGTGCAGCCGCGCTTCGGCTTCAACTACACCTTCGACACCGAGCGTCCGACCCAGCTGCGCGGTGGCGTGGGCCTGTTCCAGGGTGATTCCCCGCAGGTGTGGCTGAGCAACAGCTACTCGGCGACCGGCTTCAACACCAGCGTGTACAACGTGCGTGCCTACAATCCGGCCCTGCCGTTCAATGGCAACAAGGACAACCAGCCGGTACCGACCGGTCCGGGCTCGACCCAGCAGAACGTCAACTTCGTCGGTAATGACTTCAAGCTGCCGTCGATCTACAAGGCCAACCTGGCCTTCGACCACGAAACCCCGTGGTACGGCATCGTGGCTTCGGCCGAGCTGCTGGTCACCAAGGTCAAGGACGGCCTGTTCTACCAGAACCTGAACCTGGGTCCGGTGCAGTACCAGGGTCCGGATGGTCGTGACATGTACTACGCGCAGAACAAGGTCGGTGCGTGGGCCAATGGCGACGCGCGCGTGCAGCGCAACAAGGACTACAACAACGTCTACCTGATCAACAACACCGACAAGGGCCGTACCTCGCAGTTCACCGCGTCGCTGTCCAAGCCGTGGAGCGACACCAGCGACTGGTCCTGGAACATCGGCTACACCTATACCGATGCCACCGAAGTCGGCTCGCTGACCAGCTCCACCGCCAGCTCGGGTTGGAACTACCAGTACGCCTTCGACGCCAACAACCCGGTCGAGAACACCTCGCGCTACCAGATCCGCGACCGCCTGTCGGGCTCGCTGAACTGGAAGCACAAGTTCTTCGGTGACTACGAGACCAAGATCGGCCTGGTGTACGAAGGCCGCAGCGGCCGTCCGTACAGCTACGTGTACGCCAACGATGCCAATGGCGATGGCCGTTCGGCCAACGACCTGTTCTACGTGCCGAAGGGCCCGGGCGACGTGCTGTTCGGTAACCTGGCTGCCAATGGCCAGTTCACCGCCAACGCGCAGATGGAGAAGGACTTCTTCACCTGGCTGGCCGCCAATCCGGACCTGGCCAAGTACGCAGGCAGCTCGGCGCCGGCCAACGGCTTCCGCAGCGGCTGGATCAACACCTTCGACATCCGTATCAGCCAGCAGCTGCCGGGCTTCATGAAGGGTCACAAGTCGGAGATCTGGCTGGATATCCAGAACGTCGGCAACATGATCAACAAGGACTGGGGCAACATCTACGACTACGGCTTCTTCGCCGACAGCCGCGTTGCCACCCTGCAGGGCATGTACCAGGGCAAGTACGTGTACAACTACCGCGGTGCGGACACCCCGACCGTCGCCAATGCCGACGCCGATGGCTTCGACGTGGGCGTGTCGCAGTGGTCGCTGCAGCTGGGCTTCCGCTACCAGTTCTGATGAACTGACGTAGCAACAGCTGTGCACGGAAACGGCCGGGGAAACCCGGCCGTTTCCCGTTCAGGCGAAAGTCCTTGCGGGGGTGCCTGCATCGGCGTAGCATCCAGACACGTGCGCGGCGCAGATGCCGCCGAAGCGGTCCCGGAGCGGCGAACGCGGGACGCACCCATCCAACGGTCGGGCTTCCCGGCCGTTTTGCTTTTTAAGGGGGCGGCAGTACAGTCGGACACCTTAAAGGAAGCAGAAAAGTGGATATGACAACGAGTGAAAAGGCAGCGCGGACGCTGCCGGTGCAGGACGCGCGGATCTACCCGCGTGGTGGACTGGATGTGCTGTCGCGGGCCGAAGTCGCGCGCCTGCGCGATGCCTCCGGTGGTGGCATGCATGAGCTGCTGCGCCGCTGCGCGCTGGCCGTGCTGACCAGTGGCAGTGCCTCCGATGATCCGCGCGCCGCGCGCGATCTCTATCCCGACTTCGACATCCAGGTGGCGCAGCAGGATCGCGGCGTGCGCATCGACCTGGCCAATGCGCCGGCGATGGCGTTCGTCGATGGCGAAATCATCCGCGGTGTCGCCGAACTGTTGTTTGCGGTGGTCCGCGACCTGGCCTACATGGCCATCGAGATGGGCCCGGCCTACGCGGCCGAGCTGGAGTCGTCCGAGGGCATCACCAATGCGGTGTTCGGGCTGCTGCGCAACGCACGCATCCTCAACCCGGGTGACCCGAACCTGGTGGTCTGCTGGGGCGGCCACTCGATCTCGCGCGACGAGTATCTGTACACGAAGCAGGTCGGTTACGAGCTGGGCCTGCGCGGCCTGGACATCTGCACCGGCTGCGGCCCGGGCGCGATGAAGGGCCCGATGAAGGGCGCCACCATCGCCCATGCCAAGCAGCGTCGCACCGTGACGCGCTACATCGGCCTGACCGAGCCGGGCATCATCGCCGCCGAGTCGCCGAACCCGATCGTCAACCACCTGGTGATCATGCCGGACATCGAGAAGCGCCTTGAGGCCTTCGTCCGCATCGGCCACGGCATCATCGTGTTCGCCGGTGGCGTGGGTACCGCCGAGGAGATCCTATACCTGCTCGGCATCCTGCTGCGCGAGGAGAACAAGGATCTGCCGTTCCCACTGATCCTGACCGGCCCGACCGTGGCTGCGCCGTACTTCGAGCAGATCGACCGCTTCATCCGCCTGACCCTGGGTGACGCTGCGGCTGAGCGCTACGAAATCGTCATCGGCGATCCGGTGGCGGTGGCCAAGAAGATGTCGGCCGGCATCAAGCGCGTGCGTGAGCACCGCCTGGCGCAGAAGGATTCGTTCTTCTTCAACTGGTCCATCGAGATTCCGTGGGAGTATCAGCAGCCGTTCGTGCCGACCCACGAAGCGATGGCGGCGCTGGACCTGCATCACGGGCGTGCACCGCACGCGCTGGCCGCCGACCTGCGCCGGGCGTTCTCGGGCATCGTCGCCGGCAACGTGAAGGAAGACGGCATGCGCCGCATCGAGGAGTTCGGGCCGTTCCAGATCCATGGCGACCCCGACATGATGCAGGCCCTGGACGCGTTGCTGCGTGCCTTCGTCGAGCAGCGCCGGATGAAGATCTCCGGCGAGTACCAGCCCTGCTACCAGGTGCTGGCGTAAGCCAGGCGAGGGCGGCTGGACGGCGCGGCGGGGCCGTGCCGGACCGGCCCGGGCAGGCCGGTTCGTCAAGCCTTTGACGCCCGTCGCCCGGATCTGACCGTTCATCCTGCCGCCGCTTGCCGGCGGCAGGCCGGTGCGCCATCGTGGCCACCAACACGCTGGGGAGCGTCCAATGTCATCGCGCCGGTCCAATGGCTTCACGCTGGTCGAACTGATGGTCACCATTGCGGTGGTCGCCATTCTCGGCACCATTGCATTTCCGAGCTTCCAGAGCACGATCCGCTCCAACCGGATCGCCACCGCCGGCAATGAAATCACCGGCTTGTTGTCGCTCGCCCGCAGCGAAGCGGTCCGGAACAAAAGGGGAGGCGGCATCTGCGGCAGCTCCAACGGCACCAGCTGCGATAACTCCTGGTCCTCGGGCATGCTGGCCTGGGCCGACGTCAATGGCGATGGGAGCAAGGGCAGCGATGAAACCGTGCTCCGTTTCGTCGCCGTCAGCGCAGATTCGGTCACGGTCACCGGTCCGGGTGCCGTGGTCAGCTTCGACAACCGGGGGCGACGCCGCGCGGCCACGACCCAGGAAATCGTGCTGCAGCCGGTCAAGTGCGGCAGCGATACCCTTCGGCGCACGCTGACCATCAACGCGGCTGGTCAGATCACTTCCACCAAGGCTGCCTGCCAATGACCCGTCGTCTTCCTTCTTTTTCGCGGCGGCAGGCGGGTTTCAGCTTGCTCGAAGTGCTGATCGCCATCCTCGTGCTCGCGTTCGGCCTGCTGGGCTTCGCCCTGCTGCAGACCATGAATGTACGTTTCGTGCAGAGCTCGAACTACCGCACGCAGGCGACCAACCTGGCTTATGACCTGCTCGACCAGATGCGCAGCAACCGCTACCAGGCCGGTTGGTACACCAATGCCGCGTTCGCAGCCAATTCGATCAAGGCCAGCAGCTGCACTCGTGTCCTTGGCGCTGACCAGGGTGTGGCCAGCAACATCACCCGCTGGCAGTGCCAGGTCGTGCAGGCGCTTGGCGAAGGCGCGAGCGCCACCGTGCAGAACGCCAACGGCCGGGTAACGGTGGGCATCACCTGGGGGGATCAGCGCTGGGATCCCCAGAATCCGGATGCACAGACCACCTTCACTCTGGTGTCGCAGCTATGAGCGTTTCTCCTTCGTTCCGCCGCCACGTCGCCGGCCTCTCGCTCATCGAGATGATGGTGGCCATGGTCATCGGCCTGGTGCTGATGCTGGGTGTGGTGCAGGTGTTCCTTGCTTCCCGCGTGGCGTCGCGGCTGGCTGAAGGCAGCGCCCGGGCCCAGGAAAATGGCCGCTTTGCCTTGGAGTTCCTGCAGCGTGACATCCGCATGGCAGGCCATTTCGGCTGCGTGAACGATCAAGCGCATTTCGTCCGTGGTGAGGGCGATCCCACCGTGGACACCGGGGCGGCCACCGGCTCGGGGCACCCGCTGGATTTCAGCGTCAGCATCCAGGGTTATGAAGCGCCCAACACCGCACCGGGAGCCACCCTGACCCTGGGCACCGGCTGGGCGACACCTACCGGTCTGCCTGCGGCGATCACCGCACTCAAGCCGCGCGGTGGCAGCGATATCCTGGTGCTGCGTTACCTGGCCAGCGAAGGTGTGCCGGTAACCTCGCTGCTGCCGGGCACCAACAGTGTGGTGGGCTTCGACGGTGCCGCCGGGACACGCCTGCTCGAGGGTGGCGTCAGCGCCCCCAATCTGTTCGGCGTGGCCGACTGCAGCCATGTCAATGTGTTCAAGGGCACCTACGCCGCAGGAAAAGTCACGGCCGCAGGCTCCAACCTCAACCGATACACGGTGCAGCCCACCGGGCAGACCATGATCTATCGAGCCGAATCGGTGGTGTACTTCGTGGGGACCTCGGGCACCACTGGTGAGCCGGCGTTGATGCGCGCCCGTTCCGATGGCAACAACGGTTACAGCGCTGCCGAGGAACTCGTTGAAGGCATCGAGAGCATGCAGTTGCTGTTCGGTCTGGACAGCAATGCCGCCATCACATCTGCCTCGCCGCCGACCGGCAACATCACGACGCAGGCCATCGCCAGTGGCGTGACCACCGCCGCCAATGCCGCAGGCGCCGGACAGTGGCGGCGTGTCGGCCAGGTGCAGGTCGGCATCCTGGCCCGCAGTCCGCAGCCCTCCCAGGCTGAAGCACCGACTGCCGCAGTCAACTATCCGCGCGCACTGGGCGTAGGCTTCGCGCCGGCTGCGCAGAGTGATACGCGTTATCGCGCTACCTACGAATCCACCATCGCCCTGCGCAATCGCCTCTTCGGGAACTGATGCCATGAACACTCGACACCGTATGCGTCCGATGCCGCGCCAGCAGCGCGGTGCCGTGCTGTATGTGGCGCTGATCATGCTGATCCTGCTGGCGCTGATCGGCATCGCTGGCATGCAGGTGGCAGGCATGCAGGAAAAGATGGCCGCCAACTATCGTGCAACCAACGTCGCTTTCCAGAACGCGGAAGGGGTGACCCGGCGTAGCGAGATGGCCATCGAGAGCATCGCCAACCGTACAGCCGCTCCCAGCAATGCGCCTCTGGTGGCGACCGACATCCAGGAAAACTGCGATGTCGCCTTTGATCCAGTGGCCTGGGGGCGCGCGCGCCCGCTGACGACTGCCCAGGCAGTCAACGTGCGTCGCATCGATTCCTGCGTCATCGGTGGCGGGTCGCTGTCGATGGGCAAGCCGCTCGACCCGGTCACCCCGATCTACCAGATCACCACCTTCGCCACCGATACCCCGACGGACTCCTCGTCCACGGCATCGGTCGATACCATCTTCAAGCTCTGAGGCCGCCGGCATGTCCCGTCGTACTTCCCGGATCATCGCCGCGTCCGCGCTCGCCATGCTTGGTGCAGGCGGCTACTTCGCCTACAACCTGTTCGCCGCACAGGGGCAGGGTGACCTGGCGCAGGCGCCGCTGAACAACACTACGTCGATCCAGCCAGCCTTCATCATGGCAGTGGATGATTCCAACTCGATGACGTTCGAGCGCATCTTCCGCGGTGGCGACGGCCGGATGCAGTGGAATGGCAGCAGCTTCTTCAGCTCGGCCGGCGTGTTCTACAACGTGGGCGAGGGCTGCTCGAACAACTCCACCGATTGCTATCTCTACCTGTTCCCGCATTCGAACTTCAATACGTCCTACTCGCCCGGGCGCGCCATTCCGCCGATCGATGCATTCGGATTTGCCCGCTCGCCGACCTACAACGCCGGTTACTACAATCCGGCGGTGACTTATGATCCGTGGAGCCTGCCGCAGCGTGATGTCAACAACGCCACTCTCTGGCCTCCGGCATCCTTCGGTGCGGCGCGCGTGGATCCGCGCGACCCGACGTTGTATGGCAGTGATTTCTACACGGGCTACAACACGGTGTACGACCTTGCCTACCGGCAGGTCAATGGTGAAGCCTTCCAGTTCCTGAGCGGCATGACCATTCCGTCCGGTACCCGCTACCGTTCCAGTGGCCGCAGCTGCAATTCGAACACCAGCAATGGCCTGCCCAGCTCCGGCAACAACTGGACCAATCTGGGCAGTGACGTGACGGTGCGTGCGGACTGCACGGTGCAGATCGCCTACGTGCCGGCGACCTTCTACCTGCCGGCTGATCAGGCTGCGCCTGCAGGTTATCTCACCAGTGATGTGAATCGGCCGATTATCAGAGATGCCTGTGGCCCCGGCTGCAACATGCGCCGGTACCAGATCCTGCCGGAGAACTACGGAGCCAATACAGCGCAGCTGGCAGATGCACAGAAGAACTTCGCCAACTGGTTCCAGTACCACCGCAACCGCATCCTGTCGATGGTGGGTTCGTCCTCGCACGCCATGTTCGGCGTGGAGAACATGCGAGTGGGTTACTTCACCATCAACAACCGCCAGAACGTGACGATGTATGACGTTGCGACCCAGCGTCCAGATCTGTTCGGGCAGATCTACCGGCTCAAGCCCAACGGTGGTACGCCGAACCGTCAGGCCGTGGCTTTCCTGGGCGAGCAGTTCCGCCGTACCGACGCCGGGGCTCCGGTGATCCGCGCCTGCCAGAAGAACGGCGGGATGCTGTTCACCGACGGCTACACCAACGTCAACAACTCTGCTGGCGGCTACGGCAACGCTGATTCGGCAGGCGGTACCCACTTCCCCGGTGCGCCCTTTGCTGACGGCTACAGCAACACCATCGCCGATATCGCCGCTTCCTACTATGCGGGGCCCTCGACACCGCTCCGTTCTGGTGCGAGTTTCCCGACCGGGCTCGTGCCGGTACCTGAGCAGTGCAAATCGCTCAGCCAGACGTCGCCGGACTGGAAGCGCCTGGACTGCCAGACCAACCTGCACATGAATTTCTACGGCGTCACTCTCGGTGCGCAGGGCCTGATCTACGAGGTCAACCAGGCCGCGACGAGCGATCCCTACGCCAACCCGCCAAGCTGGAATTCCAATGGCGATCCGCTCAGTGATGACGATGGTCGCGTGATCGATGAACTTTGGCATGCGGCGATCAACAGCCGTGGTGAATTCATCAACGCGAAGACGCCGTCGGACGTGACGGATGCAATGCGTCGTGTGCTCTCTGCAGTCGGTTCGGGTTCCTCGCCGTCGGGCACGTTCGCCCTCAGCGGCGCGCGTATCGGCGCCGGTTCGCTGACGGTCACGCCGATGTACGATGTGCAGAACAATGGCACGGACTGGTACAGCCGCCTGACGGCAAGCAGTGTGTCGGTGAATCCGACCACCCGTGAAGCCCAGTATTCGACGATGTGGGAGGCCAGTGCGCAGATTCCGGCCGCTGCCGCGCGCAACGTGTATTTCGACGATGGCAGCAGCGTGCGTAGATTCGACACCAGCACGGTTACGCTGGCTGGGTTGTGCGGGCTGTCCAACAGTCTGTATCCGTCACAGTCGATCTGTACGACGGCCAACCTGACGGCGCTGGGGGCCACTGACGCATCGGCAGCCAATTATCTTCTGGGCGATACCTCGGGCGAGGTTCGCAACAACGGCAAACTGCGCGACCGTACCACCGTGCTGGGCGACATCGTCAATTCGACCCCGGTCATCAGTGCGCCGGTCGACGACTTCGGCTACCGGGCCCTGGGCGGTACGCTGGCCTCCAGCTACATCACTTACCTGAACTCCAAGCGCTCCAACAATCGCTATGTGGTCTATGCGGGCGCCAATGACGGCATGCTGCACGCCTTCGATGGCGGAATGGACGCGGCGGGTACCATCGGCGGCAATGGTGGTCGCGAACTGTTCGGCTACATCCCGGCCACGTCTTACGGGCACATGGGCAACCTGCTGCTGCCGTATGACCCGGCCAAGAAGAACGCACAGCCGTTTGTCCACAAGTACTTCGTGGATGGGCCGCTGACCGTTGGCGATACTTTCTATGGCACGTCCTGGCACACGACACTGGTGGGTAGTACCGGTGCCGGTGGTCGCGGTGTATTCGCGCTGGATGTGACCACGCCGGGCAGCTTCGCGGCCGGTAATCGCCTCTGGGAGATCAACGATCTGGCGGGTGATGCGGCCATCCGCGCCAACATCGGACACGTTCTGGGCAAGCCGGTGATCGTGCCGGTACGAGCAGCCGATGGCACGGTCAGCTGGAAGGCAATCTTCGGCAACGGCTATTCCAGTGCCAGTGGCAAAGCGGTGCTGTTCGTGGTCGACATCGGCACCGGCGCGCCCACAGTGCGCATGATCGAGGCCAGCGAAGCCAACTCGACGATTGCCGGGCGCAATGGCCTTGGCAACGTCGTGGTCCTTGATCGTGTCAACAATCTGGTCACTGACCCGGCAACGGGTGCGCCGGCGCGCGTGCGCGACGGTTACGCCGATACCGTGTACGCGGCCGACCTGAAGGGCGCAGTGTGGAAGTTTGATCTGCTGTCCAGTGCCACCTCGGTGACCGTACCGGTGTTCACTACCGGTACTTTCGTACAGAGCGGCTCTACCTATCGCCAGCCCATCACCGGCGGCCTGCAGGTTGCGTCGGGTGAAGCAGGGGGCGTGCTGGTGATGTTCGGCACCGGTAGCTTCTCGTTCAACGATGACACCTTGCCGGTGTCCTATACGCAGGTCCAGAGCCTCTATGGGTTCAACGACCAGGTCAATGGCGTAGTGACCACGACGTTGACGCGCGCCAACCTGACCTCCAATTCCGTGGTGACCAGCGGCAGCTCACGCACGCTGCAGGTGGGTACGCGACCGGCAGCGTCGGTCGGCTGGTATGTGGATCTTCCGGCCGGTGAGCGCTCGGTAGGCTATCCAGAGCTCGCGTCGGGCATCCTGTTCATCCCGACCTATGCGCCACAGGAAGTCACCAGCGGTTGTAGTACCTCAGGTGCGAACTGGCTGTTCGGCCTGAATCCCCGCAGTGGCATCGCCGGGCTCTCCGGCGCCCGTTCGGGGTCTCCAACGGGCATCTCGGCAGCCTCGGGCACCGCGGCGATCGCGTTGGCAACCTCGGGTACCGCACCGATCAAGGATGTGGGCGTGTCCGTCGTGCCGCGCCTGCAACCGCCCACCAATCCAGGCGGTGGCGCCGAGGTTCCGGGTGTGCCGCCGGGAGCGGGTTGCTGGATGGCCGTCAATGTTTCCGGCGCTCCCCCCCTGTACGTACCGTATCCCTGCGGCCGCCAGTCCTGGCGCCAGATCCAGTAAGCAATGGAGATTCCCGCGATGTCACCGAGCCTTTCCCGGATACCGGCCCCCCGATCCCTGCTGGCGCGTGCGCCCGGATTCACCCTGATCGAGCTGATGATCGTAGTGGCCGTGGTGGCCATCCTGGCAGCCGTGGCCTATCCGTCCTACGTCGACCAGGTGCGGAAGTCGCGCCGGGCACAGGCCAAGGCAGACCTGGTGGAATACGCGCAGTCGGCCGAGCGTTCGCATACCACCAACAACACGTACGCCAATTTCCGTTTCAGCAATGGAACGACCTCCATCCAGTCACCGCGCGAAGGCGGGACGGCGTACTACACCGTCAGCATCCAGGCGGCGCAGGGGACATTCACATTGACGGCGGCTCCGCAGGGTACGCAGACCAAGGACAAATGCGGCACGCTCACCGTGAACCAGGCCAATGTGAAGACGCCTGCCGCGTCGACGGTGGCCGGCTGCTGGTGATGGCTGCGCGGGGTGTTGCATCTCTGTGAATCAGCTACTAGAATGCGCGTCCCCGCCCGAATAGCTCAGCCGGTTAGAGCACTTGACTGTTAATCAGGGGGTCGTTGGTTCGAGTCCAACTTCGGGCGCCAGATCCTGCAGAAGCCGCGAGAAATCGCGGCTTCTGCTTTTCTGCGAGCACGCGATGGCAGGGTGAGCGCGGCGTAGTTCAGCAAGGTGCCTGTTCGGTCGAGCGTAGCGAGCGTACGCGGCCGGTGTTGCTGACTACGACTTCAGCACGTATCTGCTCATGCTGGCAGATGACGATGCGGGCGTTGCTGCCAGCACTGCGTCCATTCGCGCGAAAGACGATCTGTGGACGGCCATGGGTGGCAAACGCACTCAGTGAGCGGTGGCTGTCCAGTACCCGGGCGGCCAGTGGTTCAGGTGCCGACGCCTCTGCGCCGCGCCAGCGTTCCGGAAGAAGCAGCCAGCCGCGACTCCAGTTGTCTCCGCAGGTGCGGCCGTCGTCGCTGGGGCAGGCTACGATGGCCTGGCGACGGTCAAGCGCAGTGCTGCGTGCCAGATTCATCGCGCTGTGCAGCTGCAGCCGCAACTGATCTGATCGCAGGCGATCCAACATGTCGCTGGCCGGAGCGAACGCCAAGCTCGCGAGAATTGCCAGGACCGCAACAGCGGCCAGTATTTCCATGAGGGTATGGCCGCGAAGTCGGGACATCTGCATGGCGGGGTCCAAAGACTGGGAAGTACCCAGCCTCCGCTGCGCTGCGGGGTTCCGCTATCGGTGCACCCCTTTCCCTGAATCAGAATCTCCATCAACCGGCCGTCACCAATGCGGCCGCTATACTCAACCTTCCCGAGACCTGGCAGCACCATGAGCGACAGTTTTCAGCTTGTCTCGCCGTATTCGCCGGCGGGCGACCAACCCGATGCCATCGCCAAGCTGACCAGCAATTTCGAGGCTGGCGTGGCCAAGCAGACCCTGCTGGGCGTGACCGGCTCGGGCAAGACGTACACCATCGCCAACGTCATCCAGCAGATCCAGAAGCCGACGCTGATCATGGCGCCGAACAAGACCCTGGCCGCGCAGTTGTACGGCGAGTTCAAGGCGTTCTTCCCGCACAACGCGGTGGAGTACTTCGTCAGCTATTACGACTACTACCAGCCGGAAGCCTACGTGCCGTCGTCGGACACCTTCATCGAGAAGGACAGTTCGATCAACGAGCACATCGAGCAGATGCGGCTGGCGGCGACCAAGACCCTGCTGTCGCGACCGGATGCGATCGTGGTGGCGACCGTGTCGGCCATCTACGGCCTGGGTGCACCGGAAGACTACCTGTCGCTGCGCTTGATCCTGTCCAAGGGCGAGCGCATCGACCAGCGCGACCTGATCAATCACCTGACCCAGCTGCAGTACACGCGCAATGAGTACGAGCTGCAGCGCGGTACCTTCCGCGTGCGGGGTGAAGTGATCGATGTGTTCCCGGCAGAATCGGACAGTGAGGCCCTGCGCATCGAACTGTTCGATGGCGAGGTGGAAAAGATCACGATGTTCGATCCGCTCACCGGCGAGACCATGCGCAACCTGATGCGCTTCACGGTGTACCCGAAGACCCACTACGCCACCACGCGCGAACGGGTGCTGGCAGCGGTGGAGACCATCAAGGTCGAGCTGAAGGAGCGGCTGGAGCAGCTGTACGCACAGAACAAGCTTGTCGAGGCGCAGCGCCTGGCCCAGCGTACCCAGTTCGACCTCGAAATGATGTCCGAAGTGGGCTTCTGCAATGGCATCGAGAACTACTCGCGGCACTTGACCGGCAAGAACGCGGGCGAGCCACCGCCGACCCTGTTCGATTACCTGCCGGCCGATGCGTTGCTGGTGATCGACGAATCGCACGTGACCATTCCGCAGATCGGCGCCATGTTCAAGGGCGACCGTTCGCGCAAGGAAACCCTGGTCGAGTTCGGCTTTCGCCTGCCGTCGGCGCTGGACAACCGTCCGCTGCGCTTCGAGGAATGGGAGGCGCGCTGCCCGCGCAGCATCTACGTGTCGGCGACGCCGGGCCCTTACGAATTCCGTGAGGCTGGCGAAGACATGGCCGAGCTGGTGGTGCGCCCGACCGGCCTGATTGATCCGGTGGTGGAGATCCGCCCGGTCGGCACCCAGGTCGATGACCTGATGAGCGAAGCCAATGAGCGCATCAAGGCCGGTGATCGCGTGCTGGTCACCACCCTGACCAAGCGCATGGCCGAGAACCTCACCGAGTATCTGACCGAGCACGGCATCCGCGTGCGCTACCTGCACTCGGACATCGATACTGTCGAGCGGGTGGAGATCATCCGCGACCTGCGCCTGGGCAAGTTCGATGTGCTGGTCGGCATCAACCTGCTGCGCGAGGGGTTGGACATGCCCGAGGTCTCACTGGTGGCGATTCTGGATGCGGACAAGGAGGGCTTCCTGCGCTCGACCGGTTCGTTGATCCAGACCATCGGCCGTGCGGCCCGCAACGTGCGCGGCAAGGCGATCCTGTACGCAGACAGGATTACCCGTTCGATGCAGGCAGCGATCGATGAGACCGATCGCCGACGTACCAAGCAGGTCGAGTACAACCAGGAGCACGGCATCATTCCGCGCTCGGTCTTGCGGCCGATCGTTGACGTGCTGGAGGGCGCGCGCTCGGATGCCGCCGAGAAGGAGTCCCGCAAGGGCAAGGGCAAAGGCCGTTCCGGGGTGGCAGAGGAGGCGGCCGACTACCGTTCACTCAGCCCGGCGCAGTTGGCCGCCCGCCTCAAGGCCCTGGAGCAGCGGATGTACCAGCATGCCAAGGACCTGGAATTCGAGGATGCCGCCCGGGTGCGCGACCAGATCAGGCAGCTGAAGGAAGCCAGCCTGGGCTGAACGCGGCAAAGCGGCTTTTCTTCACAAAAGTATTGCGCTTGCCGGTCGTCGTCCGTAATATACGCGGCCTGCACCGACGCAATCGCGGCGCTGCAGAAGCAACAAACGGGCGGTTAGCTCAGCGGTAGAGCACTACCTTGACATGGTAGGGGTCACAGGTTCGAACCCTGTACCGCCCACCACGAAGCCCCGCAGGGGCTGTCGTGAGCATGAAAAGCCCGGCCCTGGCGCCGGGTTTTTACGTAGAAGCACCAGCCTGCGGGCTGTACGAAATTCTTGGGCGGTTAGCTCAGCGGTAGAGCACTACCTTGACATGGTAGGGGTCACAGGTTCGAACCCTGTACCGCCCACCACCGGTTCCCGGCATCGCCGGAGCAGCGGTGGACACGATGAAAGCCGGCCCTGGGCCGGTTTTTTTTGCCTGCAATTCGCGCTCGTCTGCGCCTGGCCGGTTGCTGCCATCGTCAACCGCGTTGCTCGACACTGGCGCTGCGCTGCAGCTGCCAATGACCATCCACGCGCTGCCACAGCTGCATGAGGCCCCGGGAGTGCGTTTGTCCGCGTTGTCCCTCAGGCGCTTCAGCGTGCACGCGGCCATGGGCCACCTGCAGTACGCGGTCTGCACTCAAGCGCAGGATCTGCACGCTCTGGCTGTCCGTCTGGCCGTGCGTGGCTGGCTCGCTGGTGGCACGCTGGGCATCGGCCTGCAGGATCTGCATCCGCAGCGAATCGCTTCCGGTGCCGGCGTCGCGGTTGCATAGACCGGCCATCAACAGCAGCAAGGCAAGCATCGGCATGGCACGGTGCTCCGGAGAAGGGAGTCCAGCGTTGCACTGTGGCCCGCTGTCTGAAACCGGTATCCGACGAAGGCGGGAAAAGTGCGTGCCAACGAGAGCCAGCAAGGATGAATCCGGGCAGGGTCGGGGCAGCAGAGCGGATCGCAGCACAGGCGAGGGCCGGACCAATGGCCTGAACCGCCATACGGGCAACCCGGGGTGAACTCGCAGCCCGGGGCGAACCCGGCCTTGGCCTGCGTGGCGAAGGCCTGTGCGGCACCGAATGACATTGCAGCAACGATGACGATACCGGTGACGGACGAGAACAGCGTTTTCTTCCCGATCATGTGCATCTCCTTCAGTTGGTGTGGCGTCCCGGATTCATTGCCTTGGCGACGGCCTGTACCGTCTCTCTCTGTGTCGAGCTGGCCGACATGCTTGTAGACAACGCTGCCATCTGCGGCGAGCACCATCAGCATCGGTGTCAGCGTGGCGCGGTAGCGCTTGGAGACTTCGCCCTGATCGTCGACGGCGATCGGAAACGCCAGCGCGTGTTTGCCGGCGTACCCGGCAAGCTGACCATATGGCGGCAGGCCGACACCATGGCGGCAGGCCGACACCCACCAGCTCGGCACTGCCACGTGCGGCCGCGATCTGCTGTAGCTGTGGCACCCGAGGCCAGGCAGCAGCGGCAGGCGGTAGAGTAGAGAAGAAGTAGAGGATCTGCGGAACGGTGCGGGCGCCACCGATATCGACATGGGTCTGCTGCGTCGTCCGCAGCGTCAACAGTTCAGGCCGGGTGCCGATTGCCAGACCATGCATCTGTTCGTTGACCTGCCGCAACTGGCGGTTCTGCCAGGAGAGCATGATGACCAGTGCGGCCAGCAGCAGAGCGACTAGGGGAAACAGTGCACGCTTGAGCGTCGATCGTCCTTGAACGCCGCGTTGCATCGACCATGCTGGAAGCAGCAACAGGATCGTCAAGCTTTTGTATCATCGGTAACGCAGTTCCCAAACCCCAGGACGCCACCATGAGTGACCATGCTCCCGTTTCCCGGCCGAACCCGATCGTCGAACTGCTGTTCGGCGGCAACATGCTGGAAGGCACCTTCAAGGCGGTGGTGTGGGTCGCACTTCTGTCTGCGGTCCTGGCCTGGACAACCTTCCGCTGACGGAAGGCTCAGGCAGCGCTGAAGGCCTGCCGCAGGCTGCGCAGCGTTGCCTGCCGATATTCGGCTGCACACGGCTCGCCCATCTCCAGTTCCTGCAGGCGCAGACCGACCAGTGTCATCGACAGCGCATAGCCGCGCGCCGCATCTGCAGCGCGCGACAGGCCAAGTGCACGTCGGGTCAGTGCATCGACATGATCCATGTCCGGCAACAGGCCCAGGTAGGCGCGCTCGGCGCTGTCCAGATCCGGTGCGCGCAGGATCGCGTTGGCATCGGCGGTGGGGGTGACGGCGGCCATGCGGGATCCTTGTTGTCCGTTGGGCGTACGCAGGTTCGGTCAGAACGCGCGCATCAGCGAGATGAAAGCGGATGTCTGGCTGCTGCGTCGTGCCATCGGGCTGTCCTCGACGGCATCACCGAACCACTGGTTGGCGACCACGCCGGTCGCGCGCCATTTCGTGCCCAGCGGCGTGCTGACTGCGATCTGCAGGCTCGGCGAGGTGGCACTGCCGGGCTTGTAGGCTGCCAACCCGGAGCGCAGGGCTTCCTCGTCGCTGATGGCGTAGTAGTAGTCGAGCAGGCGGGCGCTGGAATGCACCACGCCTACGCGCGGCACCCAGGTGAAGCGACCGGCCTGGATCGGATAACTGTAATGCAGGCTTGATTCAACACCGCCGCCATGCCCGCTCACTTCGCGCTTCACGCTGGCCGCCACCGCACCCCACTCCGCACTGTAGTCGGCATTGATGCCGACCATCGCCGACATCTGCCGGCTGTGCAGGCGGCGCAGCTGCGGATCGTTCACGTCGTCGGTCTTGAAGCGCAACGTGTAGGGCGTAGCCACGGCCGCCAGGCGCAGGCCATCGGCCTTGTAGAGGTTCATGCCGAGCGAGCCGGGGCTGGCGAAGAAGCGCTTGCCCTGCCAGGACAGCGCCGGCAGCACCAGCGGCTTGTCGTCATAGTGCGCGTAGGCGCCGCTTGTCGCGCCGAAGGTGATGCCGGCCTGTACGCCCGGGGCCTGTTCCTGCGCGTTTGCCAGCAGCGGCGTGGAGAGAGCGACGGTGCACAGCAGGGGGCGCAGCAGGGCGGGGGGCAGCGAGGTCATCAACGTACTACTTTGCGGGGGTGGCGGTGCATGCTGCGCGCACAACATTGTCGGAACATTGCGCAGGTGCAATCTGCTGCATCGGCGCCACTTGCACGCCGAAGGCACTATGATCGGCACCGTTTCCGGTTGCCGAGCCCCCGATGCGCATTCTCCTGGTCGAAGATGATCCCGATCTCTCTCGAGCCCTGCAGTCCGGGCTTGAGCGCCAGGGTGTGGTCGCCGACGTGGTCGGCAGCCTGGCCGAGGCCGCGCTCGCCCTGCGTGAGCCGGTGCACCAGCTGATGCTGCTCGATCGGCAGCTGCCGGACGGTGATGGCGTGGGCTTCGTGGCGACTGCCCGTGCGCTGCGGCCGAACCTGGCGGTGATCATGCTCACCGCCAAGGGCGGGCTGTCGGACAAGGTGGAGGGGCTGGATGTCGGTGCCGATGACTACCTGGTCAAGCCGGTAGCGATCGAAGAGCTGATGGCGCGTATCCGCGCCGTATCGCGTCGACCGTCGGCCATGGTGACCCCCCGGTTGCGGCTGGGCCGGCTGGAGTTTGATTTTGAATCGCTGCAGGCGCAGGTGGATGGACAGCCGGTGGCACTGCCACGGCGGCAGGTGCTGGTGCTGCAGGCGCTGGCGATGCGCCAGGGTCGCACGGTCACCCGCAGTGCGCTGGAAGCGGCGGTGTACGGGTTCGATGATGAGATCCAGTCCAATGCGCTCGACGCGCATATTTCAAAGCTGCGCAAGGCGCTGCAGCAGGCCGGGGCGGGCGTGGAGATCCACGTGATCCGCGGCGTCGGCTACCTGCTGGCGGAGGCCTGAGATGGCGCGACCGATCCGTTCGATAACGCTGGGTCTGGCGTGGCGGTTGTTCCTGGCGCAGGCCTTCACGGTGTTGTTCGCCGTGGTTGCGTTGATCCTGACGTGGGGCGACAAGGACACCTGGGGCATGGACATGTTCATGGCCGAGAGCGCGGCCAACGCCGTGCACAGCGAAGGCGGCCGGCTGGTGCTGGATGAAGCACGCTGGCAGAAGCTCGATGCGCGTGCCGGCGGCAACCTGTGGTTTGCGGCGGTCGACGATCGCGGCGCATGGCTGCAGCGCGGCACGTTGCCTGCCATCCACGCGCCGCTGCTGGCCCGCCTGCCGACACTGGGCGCCACTGAGCTGGGGTCGCTGGTACCGCCGTACCTGGACGTGGCCCGGGTGATGATCCGCAATGAAGACGGACGCCGCATTACGGTGATGGTGGGCGGGGCGCCGAAGGGCGGGCTGCTGGATGGCGCGTTGATGGTGCTGCGGTTGATCGGCCTGTGGTTTTTCCTGCCATTGATCGTGGTCACGCTGCTGGTGATGCCGACGGTGATCCATCGCGCCATGCGTGGCGTGCGCCGGTCCGCGCAGCAGGCCAAGGAGCTGGATATCGGCCAGCCCGGTGCGCGCCTGGACGCGCAGCTGGTGTCGACCGAGGTCGCGCCTCTGGTCGAAGCGTTCAACGATGCGATCGACAAGGTGCAGCAGGGCTACGCAGCACGCGACAAGTTCCTGGCCGATGCGGCGCATGAACTGCGGGTGCCGATTGCAGTGGTTCAGGCGCGCTTGTCGCAGTTGCCGCAGGGGGAGTTGAAATCGCAGTTGCTGACCGATGTCGCCCGTCTCGGCAACGTCGCCGAGCACCTGCTCGACCTGCAGCGCCTGGACAGGAACATCGCCGCGTTGCAGCGGCTGGACCTGGCCCATGTCGTGCGCGAAGCGGCCGCCGACCTCGCGCCGCTGGTCGTTGGCGCCGGCTATGGCTTTGAGGTGGATGCGCCGGAGACGCCGGTGTGGATCCATGGCGATGGCTTGGCGCTGGGACGGGTGATCGCCAACCTGGTGCACAACGCCATCGTCCACGGCGGCGGGCGCGGCACCATCTGCGTGCGTCTGGACCGGCAGGGCCTGCTGGAAGTCAGCGATCAGGGCGCCGGTGTGCCGGTCGGTGACCGCGAGGCGATCTTCGAGCCGTTCCACCGCCTGCGTGCTGCCGGCAGCGGCAGCGGCCTCGGCCTGCATCTGGTCAAGGAAATCGTGCAGCACCACGGTGGCACGGTGAGCGTGGGCGAGGCTGTCGGGGGCGGCGCCAGTTTCCGGGTCAACTTCCATCGCGGCAGTGTGCGTCGCTAAGTGTGCGTCGCTAGTGGAGCGCTGACAGAACCACACGGCGTCGCCTGATGGTTACGTGAGGCTGTTCCTCGGCAGGCTGTGGCGATGGTTGTCGACCGGACCTCGTCGCCCTTGCTGGGCCCCGCATGCGCTGCCGCTCTGGTCATTGGCGCGCTGGCCTGCGTGCTGTTGCCGGCGTTGCCACCGCTATGGGCTTCTGTTCCGGTGGCCGCCGTGGCTGCGTTGGGCTGGGTGGTGCGCTGGCGCGGACGCGCGGCGGCGGCGCTGCTGTTCGGCCTCGCCTGGACTTGCTGCCATGGGTATTGGGCGTTGCAGGCGCAGCTTCCGGCCGGTGCTGCTGCGCAGGATGTGCTCGTCCGGGGTCAGGTTGTCGACCTGCCGAAGGAAGCGCCTGGATACACCCGGTTCGAGTTCCGTGTCGATGCGTCCGATGCGATGCCGACGCTGCGTGGCAAGCGGCTGCAGGTGCTCTGGCACGCGCCCCGGGGCGCGCCGGCCGACGCCGGAGTCGATCAGAGGCGTCGCCTGCACGCCGGGGCGGACTGGCAGTTGTCACTACGCGTGCGACCGCCACGCTCACGCATCAACCCGGGTGGCTTCGATGGCGAACGGCATGCGCTGCTGCGTGGGCTGGCAGCGAGTGGCAACGTGCGTGATGTCCGCACTACGCGGCTGCTGCGTCCCGCACATGGTCTGCCCGCCTGGCGCGAGCGCACCAGTGCGGCCATCGCCAGGCAGATCACACATCCCTCAGCGCGGTTCATCCAGGCGCTGGCGCTGGGCGATACGCGTGGCCTGTCCGATATCGACTGGGCGCAGCTGCGCGCGCTGGGCCTGACCCATCTGATCGCCATTTCCGGCTTTCATGTCGGTCTGGTGGCGGGCTTCGCCGCATTGCTGTCTTCCGTTCTCTGGCGATCCTGGCCGGGGGGTGCCGGGTTCTGGCCACGACCGCAGGCGGCGGCCTGTGCGGCAGCGGTGGCGGCGGCCGGCTATGCCGTTGTTGCGGGCAGCGAGCTGCCGACCGTGCGCACCGCATTGATGATCGCGGTGGTGGCCTTGGCGCGCGTCGTCCGCCGTCCGGTGACGGTGGCACAGGGCTTGGCGCTTGCCGCGCTGGCGATGCTGTTGCCGGCCCCGCTGTCGGTGCTGTCTGCGGGCTTCTGGCTCAGTTTCGGCGGCGTCCTGTGGTTGTTGTGGTGCCTGCCGCAGGGACGGCCGAAGGGGTTCGCCGCAATGCTGCGCGGCGCTCTGGCAGGACAGGGGGTGGCCAGCGTCGCTCTGCTGCCGCTGGCCGTGGTGCTGTTTGGCGGCACCGCACGGCTGGGGCCGCTGGTGAACCTGCCGGTCATTCCGCTGTGGAGCCTGCTGGTAGTGCCTCTGGCTCTGCTGGGAACCGCTCTGGAGGTCCTGCGCAGCGGGGCAGGGCAGTGGCCCTGGCGTGCGGCAGCCTGGGTGTTCGATGCCAGTTGGCAGCTGATGCAACCGTTGGCCGAGCACCCGCAGGCAATGTGGTGGCTGGCGCAGGGGCCCGCCTGGGCGTTGCCGGCGGCCTTGCTGGGGGTGTTCTGGTGGCTGTTGCCACGCGGTGCGGGTGCGGTGCTTGCCGGGTCATTGCTGTGCCTGCCCTTGCTGTGGCCGGCACGGTCGGCGCCACAGCGGGGCGAGCTGGAACTGGTCGTGCACGATGTCGGCCAGGGCACGGCGGTGCTGCTGCGGACCGCCCACCACGCGCTCTGGTACGACGTCGGTCCGCCCGCAGGCAGCGAGGGCGAGGAGCGGATGCTGCTGCCGACGTTGCGCGCGTTGGGGCAGGCGCCTCCGGCGCGGGTGATGATCAGTCACGACCACCTTGACCACAGCGGCAACCTTGCTGCGCTGCGCCGGCAACTGCCGGGGTTGGAGGTACTGGCGCCACGGGGCAGTGCGATTGCCACTGCCGGCACCTGCCAACAGGGACTGCGCTGGCAATGGGACGGGGTCGATTTCCAGGTGCTGCACCCGCCCGACGCTGTCCCGGTCGCTGGCATGAAGGGCGCCGACAACGAGGCCAGTTGCGTGCTGCGGGTTGCCGGCGCACATGGGGTGGTGCTGCTGCCCGGCGACATTGGCCGGCCAGGTGAGAAGGCGCTGCTGGCGGGCGCTGCCGGCGCGCTGCGTGCGGACGTGGTGCTGGTGCCCCATCACGGCAGCGGAGGCAGCTCCACTGCGGGCTGGGTGAAGGCGGTGGCGCCGCAGCTGGCGCTGGTCTCGGCAGGGCACCAGAACCGCTTTGGCCACCCGAAACGTGACGTGGTGCGGCGCTGGCAGGCGGCGGGCGCCGAAGTGCTGTCCACCGCCGAGTCCGGCGCGATCCGCGTATGGCTTGGTGCACAAGGCCTGCAGCTGCGTGAACAGCGTATCCACGCCGCCCGGTGGTGGGATGCCGCGGGGCGGGCACGGTCGGCTGCTATCCTATCGCCGATCGAACAAGCGGCCGTTGGGCCGGAGGGTTGAAACGTGTGGGAACTGGTCAAGGCCGGTGGCTGGCCGATGGTGCCGCTGCTGCTGTTGGGCGTACTGGCTTTGGCGATCGTCCTGGAGCGTTTCTGGTCCCTGCGGCGTAACGAGGTGCTGCCGCCTGGCCTGGGCCAGGAAGTGCGCAACTGGGCCGCGCGCGGCAAGCTCGACCCGGCGCACCTGCAGACCCTGCGGGCCAATTCACCGTTGGGCGCCCTGCTGGCCGCCGCGTTGGAAGCGCGCAACCGCCCGCGCGACCAGATCCGCGAGCGCATCGAAGACACCGGTCGCCACCTGGTGCACCGCATGGAGCGTTTCCTCAACGCGCTGGGCACCATCGCCTCGGCCGGCCCGCTGCTGGGCCTGCTCGGCACCGTGGTCGGCATGATCCAGATGTTCCTGGGCATTCTCGACCACGGCGTGGGTGATGTGAACCAGCTTGCCGGCGGTATCGGCAAGGCGCTGGTGTGCACCGCCACCGGCATGATCGTGGCGATCCCGGCGCTGATGTTCCACCGCTACTTCAAGGGTCGCATCCACGGCTACGTGGTGGAGATGGAGCAGGAAGCCAGCGCATTGCTGGATACGCTGGATGGTCGACCCGGGGTGATGACCCCGCCTCCCGCCGCGCGCGCGTCCTCCGCCGCCACGGCAAAGGCCTGATCGATGCGTATCGGCAACGACCGGTCCCACGATGAACCGCATATCGACCTGGTGCCGCTGATCGACGTCATCCTGGTGCTGATCATCTTCTTCGTGGTCACCACCACCTTCGATGCGCGTTCGACCCTGCAGGTGCAGCTGCCGACCGCCAGCCAGCAGCAGACCAATGAGCCGCCGCGCTCGCTCAGCGTGTTGATCAACGCGGACGGCCGCTATTTCGTCAACGATCAGGAAGTGCTGCGCAGCGACGTCGAATCGGTCAAGCAGACGATCGCCGCCGTCGCCGGCAGCGACCGTGAGCAGACCGTGCTGTTGCGTGCCGACGCACGCACTCCCTATCAGGCCGTGGTCACCGCGCAGGATGCGCTGGGCCAGCTCGGCTTCCGTCGTATCGCCATTGCAACAGCGCCAGAGGTGCGTCCATGAGTTCCCATCACGCGCCAGTGTGGCCGATCTACAAACGTCTGCTGGGCTATACCCGCACCTACTGGGTGTTCATGATCGGCGCGGTCATCGCGATGGTGGTCGAAGCGCTGGCCGGCTATCACTTCACCAAGCTGATGGAGCCGCTGGTCAACCGCGGCTTCGTCAACCCTGAGCCGCGCATGGCGGTGATCCTGCCGCTGACCATCCTCGGCCTGTTCCTGATGCGCAGCGTGGCGACCTGGGTCAGCGACTACACGCTGGCCAAGACCGGCCGCAGCGTGGTCCGCGACCTGCGCGAACAGGTGCTGCAGAAGTACCTGCACCTGCCGTCCTCGCACTTCGACGCCGAAGCGACGCCGGTGATGGTCAGCCGCCTGAACTTCGATACCGAACAGGTCACCCAGGCCAGCGCCGATGCGCTCAAGACCGTGGTCGCCGATACCCTGACCATCATCGCAATGCTGGCGGTGATGCTGCAGATGAGCGTCAAGGTGACCCTGGCGATGCTGGTGGTGGTGCCGCTGATCGGCGTGATCGTCTCCTACGTGGGCAAGCGCTACCGGCGCATCAGCCGCGGCATCCAGGACGGCATGGGCACCATGGCGCAGACCGCCGAGCAATCGCTGGCCGCACAGCAGGAAGTGAAGGTGCACGGCACCCAGCAGCACGAGATCTCGCGCTACTCGCGCCTGGCCAACCGCATGCTGGCACTGAACATGAAGGTGGAAGTGACCCGCGCGGCCGCCTCCAGCGTGGTCCAGTTCCTGGCGGCGCTGGCGCTGGCGGTGATCGTATGGGTGTCTACCCGCGAAGCGCTGGCCGGCAAGCTCAATGCGGGCCAGTTCATGGGCCTGATGACCTCGATGATGGCCATCATTCCGTCGCTGCGCCGGCTGACCAGCGTGCAGACCTCGATCTCGCGCGGCGTGGCCGCTGCCGAGCGCCTGTTCGGCATCATCGACATGCCGGTCGAGCGCGACGAGGGCAAGCACACGGTGCAGCGCGTACGCGGCGAACTGGCCTTCGAGCACGTCATGCTGCGTTACCGCGAAGACAGTGGCATCGCCCTGGACGACATCAGCTTCGTTGCCAGGCCGGGTACGGTCACCGCCATCGTCGGTCGTTCCGGCAGCGGCAAGACCAGCCTGATCCGGCTGGTGCCACGCTTCTACGAGCCGAACGGTGGCCGCATCACTCTCGATGGCGTGGCCCTGGACGACTATCCGTTGGCCGATCTGCGCAGGCAGGTGGCCATCGTCGGCCAGAAGGTGATGCTGTTCGACGACACCATCGCGGCCAACATCGCCTACGGTATGGATGCAACCGACGAGCAGATCCGTGCGGCGGCCGAAGCGGCCAATGCCTGGGAGTTCATCGCACGCATGCCGCAGCAGCTGCAGACGCCGGTGGGTGAGAACGGCGCGCTGCTGTCCGGCGGCCAGCGCCAGCGCCTGGCGATCGCCCGCGCGATCCTGCGCGATGCGCCGATCCTGATCCTGGACGAGGCTACCGCGGCGCTGGACAACGAATCCGAGCGCCTGGTGCAGGACGCGCTGCAGCGCCTGATGCCCGAACGCACCACGCTGGTGATCGCGCACCGCCTGTCGACCATCGAGCATGCCGACCAGGTGCTGGTGATGGACCATGGCCGCATCGTTGAGCGCGGCACCCACCAGGAACTGCTGTCGATGGGTGGCCTGTACCAGCACCTGCACAACATGCAGTTCCGCGAAAGGCAGGACTGATGGCGGGCAAAGGTACCCAGACCCCGCCGTACTGGTATGACGGCAGCCCGGTTCCGTGGCCGATGCGATTGCTGGCACCGCTGTACGCGGGCGTCACCGCGCTGCGCCGGCGCCTGTACCGCCGGGGCTGGCGCAAGCGCCATGCGCTGGCGGTGCCGGTCATCGTGGTCGGCAACATCACCGCCGGCGGCACCGGCAAGACGCCGCTGACCATCGCCCTGGTCGAGCGCCTGCGGGCCGCGGGCTGGAAGCCCGGCGTCGCCAGCCGCGGCTACGGCCGAGAGCAAGCGGACAGAGCACGTTGGGTGGAAGCCGATACGCCGACCGCCCTCGGTGGCGACGAGCCGGTGCTGATCGCCTGGAAAACCGGCGTGCCGGTACGCGTGGACAGTGATCGCGTGGCGGCGGGCAAGGCGTTGATCGCCGCCGGCTGCGACGTGATCGTCTGCGATGACGGCCTGCAGCACTACCGGCTGGCACGCGACATCGAGATCGAGGTGGTCGATGCCCAGCGTCGCTATGGCAACGGCCGGATGATTCCCGCCGGCCCGTTGCGCGAGCCGGTCAGCCGCGCCGCCGAATGCGATTTCCGGGTGGTCAACCTGGGCCAGGCGGATGCAGCGACGGCTGCCCAGGCCTGCGGCTTCGGCCAATGGCCGATGGCCCTGCACATCGACAGTGCACAACCACTGGCCGGTGGACGGGCGCGCCCGCTCTCGTACTTCGCGGGCCAGCGCGTGCATGCCGTGGCCGGCATCGCCCATCCACAACGCTTCTTCGACATGCTGCGCGCGCGCGCGATCGGCGTGGTGCCGCACGCTTTCGCCGACCATCACGCCTACCAGCCGCAGGATCTGTCCTTTGGCAGCCAGTTGCCGGTGCTGATGACCGAAAAGGACGCCGTGAAGTGCCGTGCGTTCGCCAACGACTGGCAGTACGCCGTGCCGCTGCGTGCCGAGCTGCCCGCTGCGTTCTGGATCGCGCTGACCGATCGCCTGGACAAGCTGCGACCGAACTGAGGGGCCGTGCGGCGCTTGCAAATGCACGCCGCCGGCCGCATTCCTGCTGTATCGCGCCTGCCGAGTACCGCCCGCATGACCGACTTCGTTGTTGCCATCCCGGCCCGCTATGCCGCTTCGCGGCTGCCGGGCAAGCCGCTGCGCCTGCTGGGCGGAGAGCCCTTGGTGCTGCATGTGGCCCGCCGCGCGCTGCTGGCCGGCGCGGGTGAGGTCTGGGTCGCGACTGACGACCAGCGCATTGCCGATGCGTTGTCCGGCCTGGGGGAAGTGAAGGTGGCGATGACCGCGGCGTCGCATGCCTCCGGCACCGATCGCCTGGCCGAATGCGCGCGTATCGCTGGCTGGGCTGAGGACACCGTGGTGGTCAACCTGCAGGGCGATGAACCGTTCGCACCGGCCGCCGGCATCCGCGCCGTCGCCGCGGCACTGGTGGAAGGCAGCGCGCCGATGTCGACCCTGGCCACGCCGGTCGAGGATGCACACACGCTGTTCGACCCGAACGTGGTCAAGCTGGTGCGCAACGTGCGCAACGAGGCCATGTACTTCAGCCGTGCGCCGATCGCCTGGCACCGCGACGGCTTCGCCCGCAGTCGCGAGATCCTGCCCGAGGGCCACCAGTGGCTGCGCCACATCGGCATCTATGGTTACCGTGCCGGCTTCCTGCAGCAGTTCGCCTCGATGCCCCCGGGCACGTTGGAACAGGTGGAATCGCTGGAGCAGTTGCGCGTGCTGGAAGCGGGCTATCCGATCACCGTGGCGATCTCGCCCGAACCTTTCCCGCCGGGCATAGACACCCCTGAAGACCTGCAGCGCGCCGAAACGCTGCTGCAGGCGATGGCCGCGCGATGAAGCTGCTGGTCGTCTGCCTCGGCAACATCTGCCGCTCGCCGATGGCCGAAGGCGCGCTGCGTGCCCGCCTGGATGCCTCGGCACTGGCCGGACGGGTGCAGGTCGACTCGGCCGGTACCGGCGACTGGCATGTGGGCCAGCCACCCGACCGGCGAGCCATTGCGTGCGCGGCCGGGCACGGCGTGGACCTTGGCAGCCTGCGTGCGCGGCAGCTGCGGCCGCAGGATTTCGACACCTTCGACTGGATCCTGTGCGCCGACGAGGCCAATCTGCGTGATGCCGCGCGCCTTGCCACCGCCGACCAGCGCGAGCGCCTGGCGCTGTATCTGCCGTGGTCGGGCGGGCAGGGCGAACGCGCGATTCCCGATCCCTATACCGGTGGCAGCGATCATTTCGAACAGGTCTGGTCGCTGGTCGACGCTGCTGCCGAACGTACCGTGGCACGCCTGTTGCATCACGCCGACTCCGGCATAATCGGGCCATGAACATCCAGCCCGTCCCGGACCTGCCCGAGTTCGCCGCCTGGCTCAATGCCGCGCCCTGCACCCTGACCGAACTGCGTGGCCGGCCGGTCGCGCTGTTGTTCGTCAACGCGGCTTCCGCGTGGAGCGCGCAACGGCTGGCCGAGTTCAGCCAGTGGCTGTCACGCCACCCCGGCAAGCTGCAACCCCTGGTGCTGCAGGTACCGCGTTTCGATTTCGAGCGTGATGCCACGGCTGCGTTGAAACTGCTGCGCCGCCAGGGTCTGACCATGCCGGTGCTGCTCGATGCCGATTGGGATGGCTGGCGCCGCTTCGGCGTCAGCGCGTGGCCGACCATGGTGTTGCTGGACGCGCAGGGTCGCGAACAGCAGCGCTTGATCGGCCAGGGCGTGCCCGGCGAGCTGGAGCGGGCCCTGAATGCCCTTTGCGAGGGTGCGCCGTCGGCCCCTTCGCGCGGCGGCAGCGAACTGCACCCCGAGCCGCGCCAGGCGCTGCGATTCCCCATGGGTCTGGCGGTGAACCAGGAACGGCTGTACATCGCCGACAGCGGCCACCATCGCATCCTGGAATGCAGTCACGGCGGCCGCGTGCTGCGTCAGTTCGGCCTGGGCACCGCCGACTTCATGGACGGCAATCTCGCCGAAGCCGCTTTCCACCGGCCGCAGGCGCTGGCGCTGGAGCGCGAGTCGCTGTACGTGGCTGACACCGGCAACCACGCCGTGCGCCGCATCAACCTGCTGACCGGCCTGGTCGACACGCTGTGCGGCAACGGTCGTCCGGGCGCTCCCGAGGAAGGGCCGGTGGCGCAGCCACGGCAGGTGTCGCTGGATCATCCGGTCGGCCTGGCCATCGCCGAAAACCAGCTGCACATCGCCATGGCCGGCGACAACCGCATCTGGAGCTACCACCTCGGCCAGCGCAGCCTGCAGTGGCGCGCCGGCAGCGGGGCCATCGACGAGCGCGACGGCAGTGGCCACCTGGCCGCATTCGCCCAGCCCACCGCTGTGGCCGTGGTCCAGCAGGTGCTGTACGTCGCCGATGCGCTGGGTTCATCGATCCGCTCGCTGCAGCTGCGCGGCGATCTGGTGCAGACCCTGGTCGGGCAGGGCACCTGGCGCTTTGGCGAAGACGATGGCCCGCGCGCGCAGGCCAGCCTGCAGTTCCCGCAGGCGATCGCGCTGAGCCCGGATGCGCCGTTGCTGTGGATCGCCGATACCGGCAATGGCCGCCTGCGCACGTTGCGCCTGGGCGGCGGCGAACTGACTACCCAGCCATTGCCGCGGCGCCTGCACGGCCCGGCCGGCCTGGCCGTCGGTGCCGGTGCCGTATGGATCGCCGAAACAGATTCCCACACCGTACTGCGTCTGGACCCTGACAGCGGCGTGCTCAGCGAAGTGCCGATCAGCGAATGACCGTTGTTCCCGTCCCGTCCTTCGATGGCAAGGCATTCGCGGCCCAGCTGAGTACCGCCCCGGGCGTATACCGCATGTACGCGGCCGACGATACGCTGCTGTATGTCGGCAAGGCCCGTGCGCTGCGCAACCGCGTGGGCAGTTACTTCAACGGCAGTCCGAAGAACGCGCGCATCATGTCGATGCTCTCGCAGATCGTGCGCATGGACGTGACCGTGACGCGCTCGGAAGCCGAAGCGCTGCTGCTGGAAAACCAGCTGATCAAATCACTGTCGCCGCGCTACAACGTGTCCCTGCGCGACGACAAGACCTATCCGCATGTGCTGCTGACCCGCGAGGACTGGCCGCGCATCGCCCTGCATCGTGGCCCGCGCGCCCTTCCCGGGCGCTATTTCGGGCCGTATCCCGGCGTCACCGCGGTGCGCGAAACGCTGAACCTGATGCACAAGCTGTTCAAGCTGCGCAGTTGCGAAGACAGCGTGTTCCGCAACCGCTCGCGGCCCTGCCTGCAGTATCAGATCGGGCGCTGCAGCGCGCCGTGCGTGGAGCTGGTGCCAGCCGCGGACTACGCCGAGTCGGTGCGCCGCGCGGCGATGTTCCTGGAGGGCAAGAGCGATGAGCTGACCCGGGAACTGGGCGAGCAGATGCAGGCAGCCAGCGAAGCGCTTGAATTCGAGCAGGCCGCGCGCCTGCGCGACCTGATCACGTCGTTGCGCAGCATGCAGACCCGCCAGTACGTGGACGGCCGCGCGGCCGACCTGGACGTGCTGGCGGTGGCCATGCAGGGCTCGCAGGCCTGCGTGATGCTGCTGGCCTTCCGTGACGGCCGCAACCTGGGCACCCGACCGTTCTTTCCCCGCACCAACGGCGAGGAAAGCGCGGATGAAGTGCTGGCAGCCTTTGTCTCGCAGTACTACATCGAATTCGAGCCACCGCGCGAGATCCTGCTCGACCGCGAAATTCCCGATGCCGATCTGATAGGTTCGGCGCTGTCGGCCTCGGCCGAGCGCAAGGTGCAGCTGAAGTGGAACGTCCGTGGCGAGCGCGCCGGCTACCTGGAACTGGCCAGCCGCAACGCGCAGTTGACCCTGGCGACCGAGATCAACAGCCGCACCGCGCAGCACGCGCGCAGCGAAGCGCTGCGGGTGATGCTGGGGCTGGCCGAGCCGGTGAAGCGGGTGGAGTGCTTCGACATCAGCCACACCATGGGCGAAGCCACCGTGGCCTCGTGCGTGGTGTTCGATGCTGCCGGCCCGGTGCGCGCGCAGTACCGCCGTTTCAACATCAGTGGCATCGAGCCGGGCGATGATTACGCCGCGATGCGCCAGGCGATCGACCGCCGCTTCCGCCGCGCGGTGGAAGAGCAGGGCGTGCTGCCGGACGTGCTGCTGATCGACGGTGGCGCCGGCCAGCTGGCACAGGCACAGGCGGCGCTGGCCGATCTGGGCGTGGAAGGCGTGCTGCTGTTGGGTGTGGCCAAGGGCGTGGAACGCCGTGCCGGCCACGAAGCCCTGGTGATGCCCGATGGCCGTGAACTGCGCCCGGGTGCAGCCGATCCGGCCCTGCAGTTCATCCAGCAGGTGCGCGATGAAGCGCACCGCTTTGCCATCACCGGCCATCGCGGACGCCGGCAGAAGGCCCGGATGACCAGCAAACTGGAAGATATCCCCGGCATCGGGCCGCGCCGGCGCGCCAGCCTGCTGAAGCATTTCGGTGGCCTGGTTGGCCTGAAAGCGGCTGGAGAAGCGGAAATCGCCAAGGTGGAAGGCATCAATGACGCCCTCGCCGCGCGCATCTACGCTAACCTGCACGGGTTGGCCGCGTCTGATCCGGCCGAGTAGAGAGAGAATGAAGCCGCATGACGTTGACCCTGCCCACCTGGCTGACCCTGTTGCGGATCGTGATGATCCCGGTGCTGGTGCTGGTGTTCTACCTGCCCTACACCTGGACCAACTTCGCATCGGCGGCGATCTTCGGCCTGGCCGCGATCACCGACTGGCTTGATGGCTGGATCGCGCGTCGCTACGGCCTGGAATCGGCGTTCGGCGCCTTCCTCGACCCGGTCGCGGACAAGCTGATGGTGGCGGTGGCGCTGTTCCTGATCGTGCAGGGTCATCCGACCCCGTGGATGGCGTTCTGGGCGGCGGTGATCGTCGGCCGCGAGATCGCGGTGTCGGCGCTGCGCGAGTGGATGGCCGAACTCGGCCAGCGCGCCAAGGTTCGCGTGGCGATGATCGGCAAGGTCAAGACCACCGCGCAGATGGTCGCGCTGCTGTGCCTGCTGTATTCGGTGGCGCCGAACGTGCCGGTCGACGACATCTGGATGGGCCCGCCGGTGTTCCACATCGGCGACTGGACCCTGGCCATTGCCGCCGTGCTGACCCTGTGGTCGGGCCTGCAGTACCTGCACGCCGCCTGGCCCAGCCTGCGTGACGACGAGCGTGCCGCGCGCGAGCGTGCGCGGCAGAAGAAACTGGGCAACTGAGCACCAGGGTCGGATCCCTTTCCGCAGGAATGGGCTCTGGTCCCATCGCCGCCCTCATCCACGCATGGCGTGGATCTACTGGGTATACGTTCTACGCGGGACCCTTCATTCACGCATGGCGTGGATCAACCTGGATCTGCGGTAGATCCACGCCATGCGTGGATACGCAATGTCGGCCATCCCCGCAAATCCCTGAAAAAAGCGCTTGACGCAATCCTTGGAATAGGTAAAATTTCGCCTCCCAAGCGGGAATAGCTCAGTTGGTAGAGCGCAACCTTGCCAAGGTTGAGGTCGCGAGTTCGAGTCTCGTTTCCCGCTCCAGATTCAAGAAGAACGCTCCCGCAAGGGGGCGTTTTTCGTTTGTCTCCAGTGTGCTTCATATCCACTTCACCGCCACTCCATCGCCTCACCACGCGGAGGCTCGATGCTGCATCTCCCTTCTCAAGTGGTGATGCCGCGATGCCTCACACTCCCGCTTCCAACGACTACGACGTGGTCATCGTCGGCGCCAGTTTTGCAGGTGCCGCCTGCGCACTCGCCGCCGCCCAGTACGGCCTGCGCGTCTGCGTGCTCGAACGCAAGGCCGACCCCGGCGAGCGCCTGCATACCACCGGCATCGTGGTGAAGGAGGCCATGGAGCACACCTGGCTTGGTCGCATGCCCGAACACCTGGTGCAACGCGTCGCGCGCGTGCGCCTGTACGCACCGAACCTGCGAAATATGTTGCTGGCCGCACCGGGCTACTATTTCCTCACCACCGATACACCGAACCTGATGCGCTGGCTGGCCAGCGAACTGCGCGCCAGTGGCGTAGACCTGCGCCTGCAGCAGTCGTTCACCGGGGCCTGCCGCGACGGCGACGCATGGCAGGTTGAAGGGGTGGGCCGCACCGGCTATCTGGTCGGCGCTGACGGTGCACGATCTCGTGTCGCGCAGCGCTCCGGCCTGGGTCAGGTGCGCGACAACCTGTACGGCGTCGAGCGCGAGTTTGCCAGCGTGCAGCTGCCGGAAGGCGATGCCTTGCACTGCTTTGTCAGCCGCCGCTTCGCACCCGGCTACATCGGATGGGCCGCGCAGAATCCCACTGGTGTGCAGGTGGGGCTGGCCCTGCGCCACGATCCCGCCCACGCCCGCCCGCCGGATATCGAGGGTTTCCTTGAGCATGTGCGCGACGTGGTCGGCCTTCCGCGCGCGGCCGAGGCTGCCGGCACCCGCGCGGGGCTGGTGCCGTGCGGGTTGCCGGATGGCCCGATCACCGCGCCGGGCGTGATCCTTACCGGCGATGCGGCGGGTGTCGTCTCGCCGTTGTCGGCCGGCGGCATCCACTCGTCATGGCGGCATGGCTGGGCGGTCGGCGATGCAATCGGCCTGCATCGGCGCGGCAAGGGGCCAGCCGCCGAGCAGGTGGCGCGACAGGCGGCGCCCACCTTTTACCGCAAGCGCGTGCTGCGCTGGGCCATGGACCACCTGCAGCTGGACTGGCCGGTCGACGCCCTGCTGCGTACCGGCCCGGTGCGCCGGCTGGCCGAACAGATCTACTTCCACCGACGGGGCGTTCGAGCCTGATCCGGAAGCTGAACGCTGGCCGCTGAAAGGGCTGCAGAATCCTGTTGACGCCGTGCAGCAATCCCGACACAATAGCGCTCCTTCGACGCAGGTCGAACGGAATCTGCGGGAATAGCTCAGTTGGTAGAGCGCAACCTTGCCAAGGTTGAGGTCGCGAGTTCGAGTCTCGTTTCCCGCTCCAGATTCAATAAGAACGCTCCCGCAAGGGGGCGTTTTTCGTTTGCACGCCACTATCCAGATGCAGCCTTGCTAGCGCGGAATGCCCCGGCTCGCGCTGCACCAGGTACGCACGTCCGCACGGTCGAAGCCGGCGCAGGCGTTCTCGCGCGGGATGTACAGGTAAGGCGCATCGACCTGGTAGGTGAAGTGGTAGTAGTAGGTCCGGTCCTGGCCATACAGCCAGTAGTTCGATGAGCCGTTGTTGATCACGTAGGGCTCGAAGGAAAAGATCGACGACTGCGCGGGAATGAAGTTGCTGCGGTCCATCAGCAGCATGGTCGCGTTCGACACCAGTGGCGTAGCCAGGCAGATCGCCATCGTACCCACGACAAGCACGGCCATGAAGATGCCGAGTGCGCGGCAAGGACTTAATTTCAAGCGTATTGCCTGCCAGTGGAAGCGTTCAGGCCAATGTGCCGCAGCGCCCCCGAACAGTCCAGCGTTCAGTTTGGCGGCGCCCATGAAAGGCTGGGGAAAGGCCGAGGGTTCGCAATGCAGGCACCGCATACGCGCTGTAACGCAGCTCCGACTGATTCTCCATGTCCACTCCACAATCGCGGCGTAGCCTCCTCGGCTTCTCTCTCCACGAAGGTGGGCGGGTGGCCAATCGTTTCGCTTCCCCTGCAGTGTCCACTCAAAGGTATGTCTCCCTGCCGCGCATCGCGCTGTGTAGCGGGGTGCTGCTGGCCAGCGTGATGCTGGCAGGTTGCATGTCGGTGCCGGTTCCCGATCTGCCCGATCGCACTCCAATGGTCTGGAATCAACCCGCCCCTGCGCAGGGCGTCGCGGTCGATGCGCGGCAGTGGTGGAAGGTGCTGGCCGATGCGCGCTTGAACGCGCTGGTGGAAGAGGCCATCGCCGGCAATCTGGACCTGCAGCAGGCCACTCTGCGGCTGCAGGCGGTACGCCTGGTGTCGGGCACCGCCGATGCGCGCTTCCGTCCGGAGATAGCGGCCAGTGCAAAGCAGGTGCAGGACGCCGCCGCGGTCGACACTTACTTCCACGCCGGTGTCGAAGCGATCTGGGATCTTGGCTTGTTTGGCGCAGCGGAAAGCGCCCGGCTGAGCGCACAGGCGGCCAACGGAAATGCAGAAGCACTGCGCAATGCCGCACAGGTGGCGGTGATCGCTGATGTAGTACGCAGCTACCTGGATCTTTCCGTCGCGCAGGCGCAGGCGGATCTGTTGGGCAGGCAGCAGGCTGTTGACGCACGCGGCGAGCAACTGGGCCTGGTGCGGCAGCGCCTGCATCTGGACGAGCCTGGCGAACTGGATCGTCTGCGTGCGCGGCGGGCGGCCACGCGCGCCGCCATTGCACAGGCGGATGAAAACGCAGGCAATGCTGCGCGCGCGCTGGCGCTGCTGCTGGGGCGCGAAGGTCCGGATCCGGCCTGGAGTGCCTACCGCACGCCACCGCAGTTGAGCGCCTTCACTCTCCAGCAGGTGCCGGCTGATCTGCTACGCCATCGCCCGCAGATCCTGCTGGCCGAGGCCGATGTACTGCAGGCCGCCGCTGAAAAGGGCAGCGCACGCGCGGCGATGTTCCCGAAACTGAGCCTGGGCGGTTCCATCCTGTACGCCTACAACCTCACCCAGAACGCGCGCTCCAACTCCGATTCCAGCCCATCGATCGGTCCCTACATCGACATCCCCCTGTGGGACTGGGGCCAGCGTCGCGCGCGCTACCAGTCCGACGGCAAGCAACTGGATGCGGCGTTGCTGGGCTATCGCAAAGCCGTGCTGCAGGGCGTGGCTGAAGTGGAAGGTGCATTGGGTAGCCTGGCCCGTCAGGACAGCAGCATCCAATCGCTGCAGGTGGCCGACGAAACTGCCCGGCAGCAGGTCGCGCGACAGGCCCGGCAGGTGCAGCTTGGCCTCTCCAGTGAGTTCGACGGGCTGGAAAGCCAGCGTGCGGCGTTGTCCGCGCATGCCGATCTGATCGGCGCGCAGGGGGCGCGCGTACTCGCCTTCGCATCGCTTTACCGGGCAGTGGGCGGCGCACCCTTGCCGGTCGAGGCAGAAGGCGACGCGCAATGATCGCGCTTGCCCGCAAAACGTTGGTTTACGAGTGGCGCAGGTTCCTGCCGGTGGTGCTGGCCATGTGTTTCGCCGGTGTCCTGCTGATCGTGCAGGCGGCGCTGGTGCTGGGCATCTTCGGCACCGCCGCGATCTACGTGAAGGCATCCAGCGCCGATGTATGGGCGGGTTTCGCCGGCACGCAGAGCGTGAACTACGGCCATGCGATCAGCGCGGATGTCGAGAGCCGGCTGCGGATGGACCCGGATGTCACCCGCGTCGAGCCCTACGAATGGGTCGATGGCGAGTGGCGCTCCAGCGCGCAGGGTACCGGCAACGTGTCGGTGTACCTGTCCGGCATCTCGACGGCGAACGACGCGATGATGTTTTCGCGCATCCTGTCGCCCGATCTGCGTGCTCGGTTGCGCGAACCCGGTGCGGTGATCGTCGACAGCGCGGACCTGGATACGCTGGGCGTCGATCTGCACAGAAACCGCGCGTGGATCAACGGCAAGGCAGTGCGCGTGGTCGCCGCGCAACCCGGCCTGCGTGGTCTTGGCGGCGTGAACGTGCTGGCGTCACTGGATACCGCGCGTGCCATCGCCGGAACCGACCCGCATGAGGGCAGTACCTATTTCGTAGCGGGCACGCGATCGCCGGAATTGGCAGGTCGCGTGCGCGATCGCCTCAACGTTTCAACGGGCCGCGCTACGCCTGTCCAATTCTGGACAGCGCCGGAGTTCGCCAGCCGCTCGCAGCAGTACTGGTTGTTCGACACCGGTGCCGGTATCGCGGTGCTGTTCATGGCGGTCATCGTCTGCTTCGTCGGCGCGGTGATCACCAACCAGTCCTTCGCGGCGGTGGTGGCCGGTTCGGTACGCGAATACGCCACGCTCAATGCGCTCGGCGCAGGCCGCTATGCGTTGGCCCGGGTGGTGTTCGAACAGGCCGTGCTGATCGGGGGTGTCGGCATGCTGCTGGCCGCAGCCTTCAGCGCGGTGGTACTGCTGGCTGCGCAGACCCAGCGCGTGCCGGTACAGCTCACGCCGATGGTGGTCCTTGGCTGCGTGGCGCTGGTCGCGGTGATGGCCATGCTGTCGAGCATCATGGCGGTGCGCAGCGTTGTTCGTTCCGATCCATCGTTGCTGTTGCGTTGAGGGGCCACCGATGACGAATGCTCCCATCGCGAGCCCGACCCTGCGTGCCGACGCACTCGAAAAGGGCTTCGTGTCCGGCGATGTGCACGTTCCCGTGCTGCGTGGCCTGTCACTGGACATCTATCCCGGCGAACTGACCCTGGTGTCGGGCCCCTCCGGCTGCGGCAAGAGCACGCTGCTGTCGCTGATGTCCGGGCTCTCCACGCCGGATGGCGGTCGCGTGCACGCGCTGGGGCAGGACGTCAGTCACATGACCCGCAGTGAGGTGGAGCGCTTCCGCCTGCATCATGTCGGTTTCGTGTTCCAGGGTTTCAATCTGTTCCCGGCACTGACCGCGCTGGAACAGGTGCAGCTGCCGTTGGGCTATCGTGGCATGCGCAACCGTGACAGTGAACCGCTGGCACGGCAGGCGCTGGACGAGGTCGGCCTCTCGCATCGCAGCCACATGCGCCCGGCACAGTTGTCCGGCGGCGAGAAGCAGCGCGTGGCGGTTGCCCGTGCGTTCGCCAAATCACCCACGCTGATCTTTGCCGATGAGCCCACCAGCGCACTGGACGCCGAGAACGGCCAGCGCGTGATCGACATCCTGCACCGCTATGCACGCGCACATCAGGCCACGGTGTTGTGCGTAAGCCACGATCCACGCCTGATCCGCCATGCGGA
This sequence comes from Stenotrophomonas sp. G106K1, assembly GCF_037969685.1. NCBI lineage: Bacteria > Pseudomonadati > Pseudomonadota > Gammaproteobacteria > Lysobacterales > Lysobacteraceae > Stenotrophomonas > Stenotrophomonas sp. G106K1. The sequence goes on from NZ_JBBPFR010000001.1 coordinate 275,396, forward strand.
TCGGGTGATCGCCATGGAAGACGGCACGGTCTGCGATGACCGCCGCCAGAACGAAACCGTAGAGCCCAGCCCATGACCAGATTGCCGCCGTTGTTCTCCCTCAGTTTCTCCTTGGGCGCGGCATTGCTGCTGGGTGCCTGCAGCAAGGATGCACCCGTACCCGCACAGCCGGCCGCATCCACGTCCACCAGCGCGGACAAGGTGGCCGTCGCCCGCGGCGTCATCGATGTGGAAGGCGGGCTGATTGCACTGGTTCCAGCGATGGATGGTTCGGTCAGCGCCGCGCCGGTGAAGGAAGGTGCGGTGGTCCGCAAGGGCGATGTCCTGCTCTCCCTGGATGGCGCACTGCTTGAACAGGAAGTGGGCATGGCCAACGCCGATCTCGCGCTGGCTACCGACCGGCTGAAGGGCACTCAGGCGCAACTGCGCGAGTTGGAGCGCAACGCTACCCGCTTGGTCGCTGGTGCAAACGAAGGCGTATCTTCCAGCCAGCAGGCCGACGCAGCCAGGCAGCAGCTGGCCGGCGTCCGCGCCGATGTGGATGTAGCCGGAGCGCAGGTCGACATGGCCCAGCACAAGCTGGAGCACGCCAGGCTCAAGCTGCGACAGATGTCGCTGACCGCACCGGACGCCGGCACCGTGGTCGGCCAGGTGCCGGGCGTGGGTGCGTTCGTGCAGGCCGGCAAGCCGGCGATGTCACTGTTGCCGGCGCGGCCCCTGCAGGTGCGTGCCGAGCTGAGTGCGGCCTACGCCGATGCGGTGCAGGTGGGCATGCGTGCGACGGTGGTGATCGATGGCGATGGCACCGAGGGCAAATCGCTGCCGTTGGCACGTGTGGTCCGCATCAGCCCGGTGTTCGCGCCGGCGCGGTTGCCGGAGGATGCAGGACGCGGCGTGGCCAAGGTGGTGGAGTGCGTGCTGGAGTTCGAGAGCGCGGCAAAGGCGCGCGTCGGCCAGCACGTGCGGGTCGAGTTCCGGAAGTAACTGCACCGCTCCCTATGACCGCGCGCGGCCTGCTTGTTTCCTTTCGGCAAACGCCCGCCACGCACTGACCAGTGACACCACGCACAGCGCCAGCAGCAATCCCACGTCCAGAAGCAGCAACCACAGCAGGTGCATTCCCTGCACCGGTGGCTGGTGCATCATCGACGCCAACCACGGGAAGGTCCACGCCAGCAGCAGCACGAAGGCAATCAACAGTCGCAGCCACAGACGGTCGAATCTCCAGGGGCGCACGATCAGCGCAGCGATCGCCAGCTCGACCGTACTCAACAGCGCGAACACGACAACGCTGCTGGTCGGGTAGGGAAGGGTTCCGCCATCGAAGTGCCGCAACATCCAGTAGTCCGGCGTGAAGCCCGCATTGACCAATGCGGCGATCACCGCCAGCCAGGTGAGGGCGACAAGGATCCAGAACAGGCGGGCGTAGCGAGGTCTCGTGGGCGGGTTCATCGGGTAGGCGGGCTGTTGACGGCGTGAAGGAATTTCGACACAATAGCGCTCCTTCGACGCAGGTCGGAGAATCTGCGGGAATAGCTCAGTTGGTAGAGCGCAACCTTGCCAAGGTTGAGGTCGCGAGTTCGAGTCTCGTTTCCCGCTCCAGATTGCACAGGGCCCCGGTTGGGGCCTTGTTTTTCTCCCGCCACGGCAAGGCGGGGCACGTTGAGCCATAAGGCTTTTCGCGCAGTCAGAAAAGTGAAAACTGTTGTGAAATGGCTGGTGTGTGTCCCGGGCTTCCGGTACCATGACAGCTTATGCGGGAATAGCTCAGTTGGTAGAGCGCAACCTTGCCAAGGTTGAGGTCGCGAGTTCGAGTCTCGTTTCCCGCTCCATGTTCCGACATGGCCCCATCGCGGGGTTTTGTCATGTCAGGGGCGTCGTTCCTGATCGCAGTACGTTGGCCTCATGGCAGAGTGGCTATGCACCGGATTGCAAATCCGTTTACAGCGGTTCGATTCCGCTTGAGGCCTCCAATTGAAAAGCCCTGACTACGGTCAGGGCTTTTTCTTTGCGCGCAATCCGGCATCGGCAGGCTGTACCAAAATGCACATGCGACTCGGCGGGGCCGGCGGCTAACGTCGCCGCTCTCCTCTTCAGCAGTGGTGGCCGCAGTGCGAAACCCGGCGATCCAGCAGGCCGTGTATGTTCCCCTCGGCGCCATGCTGGCACTGATCGCTTTTGCATTCACCGTGCCCGACTACCACTCGCTCTCCCAGCACCTCAGCGAGCTCGGCCTGATGCCGGGGCTGCGAGCCAAGGCGGTGCAGGTCGGCGGCCTGGTCAGTGGCTCGGCCATCATCCTCTTCAGCCTCGCGTTGCTCGCCCACGGCCGCCGTTTCGCGCTCACTGTGCTCACCTCCATCCTGTTCGGGGTGTCCTTGGTCAGCAATGGCGTCTTCACCACGGGCAGCCCGCTGCATGGCTTCTATGGCATCGGTATCTTCTCGATCCTGACCCCGCTGCTGTTCCTGGCGGAGCTGGGCCCACAGGCGTCAACGCCGATGGCATGGTTTGCGCGCGCCAGCTCGCTGCTGGGCATGGCCCATCTGTGGCTGATGATGTCCGGCATCTACCCAGAGCCCTATCGCGGCTTCACCCAGCGCCTTGCGCTGCTACCGGCGTTCGGCTGGTACACCTTTGCCGCACTGGAGCTGCGTCGATTCCGCGGTTGAGCCAAGCGCTTCTTGTAGCAAGCGCTGACAGTGTGCAGCCAGATGCTCAAGCCGCCGCTGGCGCCAGATCGTCGGCACGGAAATTGCGGGCCACCGGCGGCGTCGTGCCCACATAGTGGCGGAACAGGTAGATCAGCGGTGCCCAGCGCTGCACGTCGATGTGCTGGGTGCCTGCAATGGTGATCGCCTCGTGTGCATGCACCCGGCAGATCCGTCCCTCGACGATCATGAAGCCCTGATCCTGCGTTCCGCTGGGTCGATGCGAGGCAAGCAGCGCGACCTCCACCTGCAGCGGGCATTCTGCGATCGCCGGAGGTGCCACCAGCACCGAGTCGACGCGGGTGAAGCCGCCCAGTGCGAACTTGTCACGCACATGCACGTAACCCATATCACGCTTCGAATCCGGAACAGGGGTGCGCGCGGTGGCGCGGGCGATGGCTTCAACCTGCGCCGCCTGCGTGGCATCTGCGAAGTTCAGAACGCATTCGCCGCGTGCCAGAAGATTGCTGCAGCCCTGGCCCTGTTTGCCGATGCCGAGCACCACGCGGTCGCCCAGCGCCCAGAATGAAGAAAGCGGGCTGATGTTCGCGCTGCCGTCTTCGTTCAGCGTGGTCATCAGCACCACCGGCGTTCCCGGATAGAGCACGGAGGGGGTGATACAGCGGCGTTGGATGTCTTCTGCTCGCATGCTGGAAGTTGTGGGTTGCGGGCGATCACTGTGCCCTGTGCAAGGGCGCGGAAGCTTCGATCCAGGTCGAACAATGAGCGGCAGGGGGCGTGCCACAATGCGTCCATGGTCCAGACCCCCCGCGCTTTCATCAATGTCGGCACATTGGTCGGTGACCACGCACGCGCGGCCATGCTGTTGACGTTGATGGATGGCCGCGCGCACACGGCCTCCGAGCTGGCTGGCGTGGCTGGCATCTCGCCGCAGACGGCAAGCAGTCATCTGCGGCGGTTGCTCGATGGCGGCATCCTGGCCGTGGCGGTGCAGGGACGCCACCGTTATCACCGGCTTGCCTCGACCGAGGTCGCCGACATGCTGGAAGGCATCCTGCGTTTCAGCGATCAACGGCCGCCGCTCTCTCCACGAACCATGCGGGTCGATGCCGGCTTCCGCCGGGCGCGTACCTGCTATCGGCACATGGCCGGTGAATACGCCGTCGCCATCTCCGACCACCTGCTGAGCACCGGAGCGATCACCGCGGCGGCTGACCACTGGCAGATGACGGCTCATGGCGCCGACGTCCTGCGTGCCGTGGGTGAGCCGCTGGCAGGGCTGATCGCGCGATCACCGCAGGTGAAGCCCGAGCGCTACTGCCGAGGGTGCCTGGACTGTACCGAGCGGCGCCTGCACATGGCCGGCATGGTCGGCGAAGCCATGCTGGAGAGTTTCCTGCAGAACCGCTGGCTGCATCGCCTCGAGGGGCGGCGCGAACTGCGGGTCACGCCAGCCGGGCAGGCAGCGTTCCGCAGGTTGTTCGACGTGGGCGCCTGAGACCCGTCACGCGCCGTGTCAGTCTCAGCCGGCCACGACATGGCGACGGGGTATGGTCGAGTTCTGGTCTTCGGGAGCAGCAATGGCAGGCAAGGACATGAGGGGCTGCATGCACGATGCAGCTGGCGGGCAATGAGCAGATCCACCGCAGATGTGCGCTGGCTTACATTCCGGCTGAAGAACGGGCAGTCCATCGGCCCCGATCAACTGAAGGACGGCTGGGTCCTCGCCTCGGAGAGCCGTCATTGTGACGTGCGCCGCGAGCGCATCGAGGGCGCAGGCGTGGTCTATGCGCTGTATGGTCCGCCGGATCTTCCATCGCCCCGTCGCGCCGAGCTGCGCATGCGCGACTTCCTCATGCGCTCCGGCTATACCTTCACCATGGGTACGCTGGGTCACTGATCTGGTCGGGTCCTCAGTGGGCAACCGCTGCTGCCTTGAGCGCCTCGACTACCTGTGAATCGGTAAAGCCACAATGGCCTTCGCCAACCGGCGGCAGCACCCGCGGTAATGGCGTTGCGCCTGCGCGTTTGGCCAGGTGCGGGTACACCGTCTGCATGCGCGGCACGATGCTCGGGTCATCGTTGTTGAACTGGATCACCAGCGGTCGCTTGACTGTGCCGGTCAGGGCCAGCTTCCTGCGCACATATTGTTGTGCCGGCGCAGCCGGTTCGAGTCGCTGCACGCCTGCGTTGAAGGCATCGTCGTCACCGAATCCGCGATAGACCATCGTCAGGTTGCCGACTGGCATGCCGCCAGCGCGCGTGGCCAGTTCGTGCAGGATCATCGCGTGCAGGCTGATCGTGCCCGGCAATGCCTCCACACTTACCTGCAACCGTGTGGCCAGTTGCGCGGCTACGGCGGGCCGGGTCTGAAGCGCGGCAGCGATGCCTTGATAGAGCGCCATCTGCGGCAGTGCTGCAGCGTCCGCCGATGCCAAGCCCTGGCGGGGCAGCCCTTCGGCCTCGGGGAAGAAATAATCGAACGCCACCAGTGTGGTCAGCAGGTCATTGGCCAACTGCTCGCCGGGCAGGTTGGCGCCGCACAGCGACACGCCGCCGCTGTAGTGCTGCGGCAGGCGTTCGAGGGTGGCGATGGCTACCGCGCCGCCCATCGAAAAGCCGAGGATCCAGGTGCGATGTACGTCCTTCAATTCGGACAGGGCCTGCACGCGCAGGCGTTCCATGTCGTCGATCGCATCTGCCACTGCCCAGCCCTGGCTGGCATAGGCGCTCTGGGCAACGGCGTAGCCCGCTGCAAGCAGGCCGGCGGTGCTGTCGTTGGCCGGCATCGGTGAAGGTTGCGGCGAGCCGACCGGCTCATAGCCATGCGCCAGCATCACAAGTTCACCGTTCCAATCGGCGGGCACATCCAGGCGCCAGCGTGCGCCCTGCAACTCGCCACTAAGGGCGCGTGGCGGCGCAGCGGGGGCGGCGGACAGCGGGATGTGTGGCAGCAGCAGGGCCACGGCCAGGGCGAGTCGAAAACGTGGACGCATCGTGACCTTCCTTGCAGGGCGTGTGGCGAGGATAGAGCTGGATAGCGCAAGGGGCGCGCTGCACCGCATCAGTGGCTTGCCTGGGCGCCTGATCTGACGCTAGTGTGGGGGGAATGGTGACCCAGCGCATTCCGGCGATTATCCGAATTCCCCACGGGAAGGCGGGTTAGCGCGCGGCTGTTCCAGCCATGCAACCCGCCCGGAAGGACGGGCTGCCACCGTTCCCGGGCGATCGACGTTCCTTCGCCCTCGGAGATGGCACATGCAGCTACTTCCCACCAGTACACACGATTGCCCGGCCACCCTGCACCTGGTATGCGGCAAGATCGGAGCAGGCAAATCCACCTTGTCCCGGCAGTTGTCGATGCAGCCGCGGACTGCGCTGATCTGCGAAGACACCTGGCTGGCGGCACTCTATCCCGGCCAGATCACGTCCGTCGCCGACTACCTGCGGAACGCGGCGGCGTTGCGCGGCATTCTTACCGACCACGTCTGCTGCCTGCTGCAGGCGGGGGTGTCGGTAGTGCTCGACTTTCCCTCCAATACCCCCGCCAGCCGCGCATGGGCGCGGCAGATATTCGTTCGCGCCGGCGCGGCGCATCGACTGCACTTCCTGGACGTCCCTGATGAGCTCTGCAAGGCGAGGCTTCAGGCGCGCAATGCTGCTGGCGCGCATCCATTCCAGGCCACGGAGGCCGAGTTCGAGCGGATTACCCGCCATTTCGTTGCCCCTTCCGAGGAAGAGGGGTTCGACGTAATCCACCATCCCGGAGGATGAGCCCTTGTTCCGGCTTGAGCCGCCGTGCCGGTAGGTCTTGAATCCGATACGATCTGGCGTATATTCCTTCCTTCGCTTGACCTGGAGTCCCGTCATGGCCGATCGTCTTGCCATCCTGCTCGAACGCTTCGCGGTCACCGCCTCGGTGTTCCATGCTGGCGCGCTGTGTGGCATCAACAGCCTCGAAGGAGAGGGCGAGGCTGGCCAGCTGCACCTGGTGCGGCGCGGCCCGTTGCAGGTCAGTCATGGGGCGCAGACGGTGCAGGTCGACGTTCCCAGCCTGCTGCTGTATCCGCGCCCGCTGCCGCACCGCTTCCACACCGATCCACAGCTCGGCGCCGACATGGCCTGCGCCAATCTCCATTTCGAAGGTGGCAGGCTCAACCCGATCAGTGCGGCGCTGCCCGACTTCATCTGCCTGCCCTTGGCCGATCTGTACGGCGGCCATGCCGCCCTGGAGCTGCTGTTCGAGGAGGCATTCGAGCAACGCTGCGGTCGAGCGGTGATGGTCAACCGCCTGTTCGAGGTGGTGATGATCCAGGTGCTGCGGCAGCTGATGGAGGGGGGCGAGATGCGCGGTGGCCTGTTTGCCGGGCTCGGCCACCCACGCCTGCGGTTGGCGCTGGTGGCGATGCATCAAGCACCGGCCCAAGCCTGGACACTGGAGGATCTGGCTGACGTTGCAGGCATGTCACGCAGCGTGTTCGCCGCCAGTTTCCGCGAGGCCATGGGAACCACCCCCGGGCATTATCTGCAGGGGTGGCGGGTCGGCCTGGCGCAGCAGGCGCTGCGCCAGGGCCGACCGTTGAAACGAATCGCCGACGAGGTCGGCTATGGCAGCGAGGCGGCGTTGTCGCGAGCGTTCAAGGCGCACACCGGGCAATCGCCACGGCAGTGGCGGGGGCAGGCGCGCGTCGCTGCCGGTTGAGTGTCACCCCAGCGCGAGCCGGGTCAGCTTCATGCCAGCAAACAGCCCGGCCAGGCCCAGGGCCACCGAGCCGCCCGCGTAGAGTGCGGCCAGGCCATGCTGGCCCCGCTGCAGCAGCAGGCCGGTTTCCAGCGAAAAGGTGGAGAACGTGGTGTAGCCGCCAAGAATGCCGGTGGCCAGCAGCAGGCGCAGTTGCGGTGAGGCGCCGTTGCGCAGGGCAAATGCCTCCACCACCATACCCATCAACAAAGCGCCGCTGATGTTGACCAGAAAGGTCGGCCAGGGCCACGAACTGCCGACGGCGACGCGGGCGCCGATCAGGTTGCAGCCATGGCGCAGACAGGCGCCGACACCGCCGCCCAGGAATACCAGCACATAGTTGTTCAACGTCTGCATTGCTTGCCTCGAGTGCGTGTTCGCAGGTTCGACGGCGTACGCAATGGCGGGCAATGCCTGCCATCGACGACCGCCGGGTTCGTCGCAGCAGGAGCCATCAGCCATCTCAGGCGGTTATCGGGGGAGCCCCATCCCCATCGGCAGCCATGCTACCAGCCCGCGATGGGTCAGGGCAGGGCAGTCATCACCACGCGAGCAACCTTGCCGCGGCTGACGCCCTCCATCAGCAGGTCATGGGCCATCAGCCCCAGCGTGGCCTCACGGCGGTAGCCAACCTCCAGACCGCGCTCGGCAAGGATGTGGGCGACCAGCTCATAGGCCGCTTGCCAGACATCCAGATGGGCTTCGCTGGGCATGTGCATGTAGGCCGTGCCGCGCTCGCCGACACCCCGTCCCAACGGGCCGAACAGCAGCTCCCGCGGGTCCAGCTTCACCGCATCGGCGATGCGGAACAGCTGTTCGGCTTTCACGTGGTTGGCTTTGACGTGGTCGTTGAGCCAGTTGCTGACCGTTGCCGTCGTCGTTTCGGCGGCACGCGCCAGGTCGGCCGGGCGTGCATGCCCGGCGTCCTTCATGGCGACCGCGAGTCGTTGTCCAAGAGTATTCATCTATGCAAGCCAGCTTAACGCGTGGAATCGAAAGAGGCCTTGGCGCAAGAATAAGTTTGATGATGAAAGGGATCGAAAATGGACGAATTCTGGAGCAAGCGGCAGGTCCGCACGCGGCTGGGCTTTTCCACCGACGCAGAGCTCGCCAGATTGTTTGGAATCAGCAGATCCGCTGTCTCGCAATGGCCCAGAGGCTTTCCCATCCCGCCGTTGAGGCGCTACATCCTGCAGCAGCGGTACCCCGCGCTGTTCCCTCTGGATCAGGACCCGAACGATGAAACCGCATGAGATGCGTCCAAGGCTGTCGCAGGCGGACCGCCAAGATCTATTTGCTAAGCATGCTTAGCAATATAGGCAGAATCGATCGTCCCGCTCGCAGCGATGGCCTGATCTGTGATGGGCACCCGGGTTCGTCGGCGAGCAGTGTCGATATCGGCACGGAGATTCCCGATCCCCTTCGTCACGGCCTTTCATGAACGATTAATAATTTCAATCGCGAAAGTCGTGCCCTGTAATTGACGTGTCGTGAAATCTATGACTAATTGGCATCAACCGGTTGTGAAGGCCGGGAGTCTTTCAGTAGCTCGCAAGTGAATTGGTCGACCGTCAACGATGCAGAACAAGTCAAACGGAGGTCGTATGGAATACGGCATGCATGGCTTGGCTGAACGGGTACGCCGCGAACTGGAAGCCAGTTATCACAAACACGGATGCGGTCCGGCGTTCTGGGATACCTACCAGCAGGTGCTTGATCGTCTGGTTCCGCAGGGGACCGGGCGGACCGATGTCACCAACGAAATGGCGCTGATCATCGAACAACTGGGCATCGTCCGTCGCGCCCAGCTGGTACCGCCGCGCCCGGGCGACCCGGGCTGACTCAGAACAGGCGCCAGACGCCACAGGCCAACAGCGCCAGCAGCATCGATGCGAGGACAGTGGTGCGGGGGCGCCACCACCGGCGCGGCTGGCCTGCCATCACCTGTGGGCTGCAATAGCGCACCAGGCCGGGTCCGAAGCCCGCCTGATGCTGCTGCCGGGTGCAGGCTTCCAGACAGGCACCGCAGGCCAGGCAATCGGCCTGTGGACCATGGCGGATGTCCAGTTGCATCGGGCAGGCGCGTACGCAGGCCATGCAATCGATGCAGTCGCCCAGCCGATCCGCGCTGAAGGTCGGCATCGGTCCGGCCAGCAGTGGATGTGCGGCGCGGAAGACGTAGTCCTGCGCGGTGGTCGGGTCGAGCAGGCCGCGGCCGCGGCCGAGTACGCCGCCCAATGCCGGCGGGCGGGCGCCGCGTGGTTCGCCACGGCGTGGGTCATACAACATGCGCGGGGTGTGCGGGTCGGTCAGCAACGGCTGCATGCGCGCGAACGGACAGAGCGATCGGCACACCTGTTCGCGCAGGAACCCGGCGTTGCCCCAGGTGGCGCCGGCATAGAACAGCACCCAGAAGGTCTCCCAGCCGCTCCAGCTGCCATCGAGCGCGCCGGCGACCAGTTCGCGGATCGGACTGAACAGTCCTACGAAGGTGATCCCGGTCCACAGCGACAGCAGCAACCAGGCCACGTGGGTGAACGGCCGCGCTGCCTGCACGGGCAGGACGCGGGCCATGGCCTGCGCGATCCCATCGAAGGCCCGTGTCCACAGCGTCTGCGGGCAGGCATGCCCGCACCACACGCGGCCGGCCAGATGGGTGAGCAGGGCCAGGCCCACCGCCATCACCGCCAGCAGGCCCAGCAGCACGCCGATGTCATCCGGCCACAGGGTCCACGCGAACAGGTCGAAGCGGCGCGCGTTGAGATCCAGCAGCAGGGCCTGCCGGCCATCCCACTGCAGCCACGGCAGCGCATGGAAAAGGACCAGCAGCGCAAGGCCCAGGGTGCGGCGCCAATGCCACGGGCGCGGTGGCGGGGAAGCGACGATGCTCATCCCAGCGGCAGCTCCTCGTCCTCGTCGCCCGGCATCGGCCGCAGCAGGTAGCCGGTTACCGCGCTGGAAAGTGCGGTGACGGCCCAGAACATGAAGAACCCTGCGGTGTAGCCCAGCTCACGGCTGATGGCCGTACCCGGGAAGCTGATCGCCTGCAGCCGCAGTGGATCGACGAAAGCGAAGAACACCACGCAGGCCAGGCCGGCGGTGATGAAGCTGGGCCACAGGGCTGCACCCCACTGCTGGATACGCCGCTGGCGGCTGGAAGACGGTGTGTTCATGCGGTTTCGGGTTGAAGAAGAGGGCGGCGCGTATACTTCGCCGTGGTTGGCGCAGCATCCGCAGGGCATGCTTCCTGCAAGCGTGTCAGCCTAGGTGCGCCGCAGTGCGCTGACATTGATCTGGATCAACAGTAGTGGCGGCGGCCTGCGGCACACTGCTGATCCGCATTTGGTGCCCTGATGAACGCAACGCCCAGGACCGATATTCCCGTTGCTTCACCAGAGCTGTGCAGCGAGGAGGAAGTGACCCGACTGGTTCACGATTTCTACGCGCGCGTGCGTGAGGAGGAGCGTCTGGGGCCGGTGTTCGAAGGCCACGTGAAAGACTGGCCCGAACACCTCACCCAGCTCGTCGATTTCTGGTCGGCGATGCTGCGCGGGACGCGCCGGTTCAAGGGTTCGCCGATGTCCAAGCACATGGCAATCGATCTGGAAAAGGATCTGTTCGACCGCTGGCTGGTGCTGTTCCACATCACCACGGCCGAATGCAACAACCCGCCGATGCAAGCGCTGGCCGACGACGTGGCCGCCCGCATCGCCGAGACCTTCTGGCGCCGCTACCAGATGTTGCGCTGGCCGCAGGTCATGCTGCCGGTGCTGGGCGTCCCCGCCAAGGATTGATCTGGGTCAAGGCGCTGCGCCTGGACTGGCGCGATGCTGGCGCCATGGACACGTTCTTTCCCGCTGCCGGTGGCCTGGCCTGGACCTTCGATCCCGATCTGCTGCGCCGGCATGACCGGCCCGGCCCGCGCTACACCTCCTATCCCACCGCGCCGCACTTCCATGACGGCTTCGATGCGCCGGCGCTGCGCCAGGCGATCGCCGACAGCAACCCGCTGGCGCGCGCGCTGTCGTTGTACGTCCATGTGCCATTCTGCTCCAGCCCCTGCTTCTACTGTGGCTGCAACCGGGTGATCACCCGCGACCGCGGACGTGGCCACAGTTACGTGTCACGCGTGCTGGCCGAGGCAGACCTTTTGGCACCGCAGTTCACCGATGGCCGTGAAGTGATCCAGCTGCACCTCGGCGGTGGCACACCGAATTTCCTGGAAGCCGATGCGATGACCGCGCTGGTCGAGGGCCTGCGCCGCCGCTTCGATTTCAGCGATTCATCGCAGCGTGATTTTTCCATCGAACTGGACCCGCGTTTCATCGATACCAGCGACGTGGCGATGCTGGCCCGGCTCGGCTTCAATCGCGCCAGCCTGGGTGTGCAGGATTTCGACCCGCAGGTGCAGGAATCGATCAACCGCGTGCAGGGCGTGCGGCAGACGCTGGACATCCTGCGCGCTTGCCGCGACAGCGGCATGCGTTCGGTCAACGTCGATCTGATCTACGGTCTGCCCGGGCAGAGCCTGGGGGGCTTCGGCCGCACCCTGGAACTGGTGCTGGCGCTGCGCCCGGATCGATTGGCTGTGTACGGCTATGCGCACCTGCCACACCTGTTCCGCGCGCAGCGGCAGATCGACGAAAGCCGCATGCCGTCGCCGGAAGACAAGCTCGCGCTGCTTGGCCTGGCGGTGGAACGCCTGTCCGCGGCCGGTTACCAGTACATCGGCATGGACCACTTCGCATTGCCGGAAGAGGATCTGTCGCGTGCCCAGCGCGCCGGTCAGCTGCATCGCAATTTCATGGGCTATACGACCCATGCCGACACCGATCTGCTTGGCCTCGGCGTGAGCGCGATCAGCCACATCGGTGCCACCTACAGCCAGAATCCGCGCGACCTGCCGTCGTGGGAGAACGCAGTGGACCAGGGGCAACTGCCGGTCTGGCGCGGCGTCGCGCTCAGTGCCGACGACGAGCTGCGTGCCGAGCTGATCCAGCAGTTGATGTGCCAGGGTGAAGTGGATGGCACGTCACTGGCACAGCGCCATGGCATCGATTTCGAGACCTACTTCGCCGAAGACCTGCAGGCCGTACAGCGCCTGCAGCAGGATGGCCTGGCCGAATACCGTGATGGCGTGGTGCGCACCAGCGAGCCCGGGCGGCCGCTGCTGCGCCTGCTGGCGATGTGCTTCGATCCCTATCTGCGCGCTGCGCAGGAGCAGCCGCGTTACTCGCGCGCAATCTGAGCGCACGCCTCAGCGCTTGCCGACGCCGCGTTCGGGATGGCGCGCGGCCATGCCACCGCTGGAGGTGGTGGTCCAGTTGCCGCTGAGATCGCGCACGCTGGTCGAGTAGGAGCCATCGCTGTACTCGGTGCGCCATCTGCCGCTCAGGTCGCGCTTGCTGACGGAGTAGGCGCCGTTGCTGTACTCGGTACGGATGTTGCCGCTGAGGTCGGTGCTGCTGTTGGAGTAGCTGCCATCGCTGTGCGTGGTGCGCTTGCGCCCACTCAGATCGGTGGTGGTGGTCGAGCGGCTGCCGTTGCTGTGCTCGGCGATCTCGCGGCCGGACAGATCGCGCCTGATGCGGCTGGACGATCCGTCGCTGTTGCGGATATCCCGGCTTCCGTCGAGGTTGCGGTGGCTGTCCGAACGGCTCTGCGCCGATGCCGGTGCGGTGGCCTGGGCGAGTAGCGTGACCAGCGCCAGCGATGATGCGAGCCCTATGCATTTCATGGGTGATCTCCTTGTGCGTGGTTCGGCGGCCGGAGCGGCGCAGTCGATTCTGACATGCAAGCCTGAAGCGGTATCGATCGCGGCAACGGCAGCCGAATGGCTGCATTCCTTTCAACGGGCTGCTGTAGAACTAGCGGTGCGCTGGCCCTTTGCAGGGGCGTCGATGCGTGATTGGGTGGTGCCCGGAGCCGGGATCGAACCGGCATGGGGTTGCCCCCGGCGGATTTTAAGTCCGATGCGTCTACCAGTTTCGCCATCCGGGCCTGCAGCGCGCGCCGATTGTAACGGAATCGCCGCCGCTGCCGCCGGCTAACGCGGCTTTTACGCAACCGGGCGCGGGGCTGGGTACAGTCCGCCAACGTTTCCGGGAATGGCGACATGCGTGCACGTGGCAAGCGATGGATCGGATGCAGTGCCGTGCTGGGGCTTATGCTGGCGATAGGCCCGGCCGCCGCGCAGCAGGCACCAGCGCCCGCTGGCCCGGTGGTGGACATGGCCACGGTGCAGGTCACCGGTGAACAACCCGGCCCCGGGCTCTGGAAAGTGACTGCTCCGCAGGGGCATGTGCTGTGGATCCTGGGAACGGTCTCGCCGTTGCCAAGCGGCGTGCAATGGCGCTCGGATGAAGTCGAACGGACCATCGCCGGTGTCGACCATGTGCTGGGCGATCCGGGTTTCAGCCTCGATGCGAAGATCGGTGTGTTCAAGGGCCTGACGTTGCTGCCGCTGGCGATGAAGACCGCGCGCGATCCGCAGGGGCGCACGCTGGATCAGATCCTGCCGGCGGCAACGTACGCACGCTGGCTGGGGCTGAAACAGACCTACATGGGCAATGACCGTGGCGTGGAAAGGGACCGTCCGCTGGTGGCCTCCGGTCGCCTGTACCAGGCGTTCCTCAAGCGCAACGGCCTGCGCGACGGCAAGCAGGTGAAGGAAGCACTCGGGCGTGCCTACAAGGCCCGCGATCTGAAGCCGGAAGATGTGCAGGTGAAGCTGAAGGTCGACGACATCCGTGGCACGTTGAAGGAACTGCAGGCCACCCAAGTCGATGACCGTGCGTGTTTCGAACGCACGCTCGATACCGTGGAATTCCAGGCGCCGGTGTTGCGTGAACGGGCCAATGCCTGGGCACTCGGCGATGTCGCCGCACTGCGTCGGCTGTCGGGCTCGGCGATGGCCCAGACCTGCCGCGAACTGCTGCAGGATTCGGCCTTCGTGCGCAGGCGTGGCTGGAGCGACATGCCGCAGCAGGTGCGCACGCGCTGGCTGCAGGGCGTGGATGCGGCGCTGACCCATCACGCTGGCACGTTCGCGACGGTGCCGGTCAGCCTGCTGCTGGGCGAAGGCTATCTGGATGCGCTGGTGCAGCGCGGCTACCAGGTCGAGGCGCCGCCGGAATAGCCAACGCTTGAAGTCCTTGTGCTTCCTGTCATATTCCTCTGCACTCAGGAGGGGAGTGATGGACATGCCGTTGCATGCGTACGCCTATGTCAGCACGGCCAGGGAGGGACTGGACGTGCCTGAGCTCGATGCGCTCCTGGCCGATGCGACGGCGTTCAATCGCATGGCCGGAGTGACCGGGGTGCTGATGTTCGATGGCAGCCGTTTCCTGCAGTACATCGAAGGCCCACGGGATGGGCTGGCCTCGGTGCATGCGCGCATCGGCAACGCGCGGCGCCACGGCAGCATCACCCAGCTTGCCGCAGGCCCGATCCAGACTCGCTGGTTTCCGCGCTGGACGATGGCCAACCGACAGGTGGATGCGGCAACGCTGGCCAGCATCGTGGCGGCCCCGTGGCATGGTTTCAACTTGGAGCAGAATCCCCCGGATCATGGCTTCTGCCTGTTGTTGCGGGCCTGGACGGGAGGGCACGGCGAGCTCGAGCCGGCCGCCGTCAGCCTTGGATCCTGAGTCCGGCGTGGTCTGGCGGCGCTGCCGCGGTTAATCTTGTCGGCATGTTTGCCTGCACCCGGACCCTCGCATGACCCACTGGACACCGTCGCCAGCTGCCGGACGCCGCGCGTGAGCGCGCCGATCGGCGCAGCACAGATGCCGTCTCCGGCCATCATCGGCCTGGGGTATGTCGGGCTGCCGTTGGCGGTGGCTTTCGGCCGGCAGCTGCCCACGCTGGGGTATGACATCGACGCTGCGCGCATCGCCGAACTGGCTGGCGGGCAGGACCACACGCTGGAAATGGAGCCGGACGAACTGGCCAGCGCGTCGTTGCTGCGCTACAGCAGCGATCCGGCGCAGCTCGACGCCTGCAACGTTTACATCGTCACCGTGCCCACCCCGATTGATGCCTACGAGCAGCCTGATCTGGAGCCGCTGCGCTCGGCGACGCGACTGATCGCCAGCCATCTTCGCGCCGGTGACCTGGTGATCTACGAATCCACCGTCTACCCGGGTACCACCGAAGAAGTCTGCGTGCCGCTGCTGGAACAGGGCTCGGGCCTGCGCTTCAACGAGGATTTCTACTGCGGCTACAGTCCCGAGCGGGTCAGCCCGGGTGACCGACAACGGCGCCTGGCCGACATCCGCAAGATCACCTCCGGTTCAACGCCGGAAGTGGCTGCGGCGGTCGATGGCCTGTACCAGCGGATCATCACCGCCGGCACGTTCCCGGTGCCGTCGATGCGGGTCGCCGAAGCGGCCAAGGTGGTGGAGAACATCCAGCGCGACGTCAACATCGCGCTGGTCAATGAGTTGGCCCTGATCTTCGATCGCCTCGGCATCGACACCCAGGATGTGCTCGACGCCGCAGGCAGCAAATGGAACTTCCTGCCGTTCCGGCCGGGGCTTGTGGGGGGCCACTGCATCGGCGTGGACCCCTACTACCTGCTGCACAAGTCCGAAAGCATGGGCTACCACCCCGACCTCATCCACACCGCACGGCAGGTCAACAACCGGGTGGGCGAACATGTGGCCAATCGTGTATTGGCGATGCTGGCCGAACGTGGTCGCATGCCAGCGCATTCGCGCATTCTGGTGCTGGGCGTGACCTTCAAGGAGGACTGCCCGGACCTGCGCAACAGCCGCGCGCTGGAACTGGCCCAGCGGCTGGCCGGCAGCGGCGCGCAGGTGGACGTCAGCGATCCGTGGGTGGGGCCGGCTGCCATGGCGGACGAGGGCGTGAACTGGCTGGCCGAGCCGGTGCCCGGCAGCTACGACGCGGTGGTGCTGGCGGTGGCGCATGAGAGCTTCAAGGCGATGGACGATGCCCATATCCGCAGCCTGTTGGCGCCCGGTGGGCTGGTCTATGACGTGAAGTCCGCCTGGCCGCGCAGCGTGGTCGACGATCGCCTGTAGGTGCTTGCGCGGTAGACTCGTGGGCAGTTGCAACCGAGGAACGCCATGCATCGGTATATCGTCTACCTGCTCGCCATCCTGATGTTTCCGATCTGCCTGTGGCTGGCCACGATCTGGCCGGCCTGGTACTGGGGCGTCGGCATCACAGCTGCGATGGTGGCGCTGGGGACCTGGGACCTGCTGCAGAAGCGCAGCACCCTGCGCCGCAACTATCCGGTGATGGCGCACTTCCGTTATGGCCTGGAATCTATCGGCCCGGAGATCCGCCAGTACTTCGTGCAGAGCGATCTGGAGGATGTGCCGTTCTCGCGGCAGCAGCGCGCGCTGATCTACCAACGCGCCAAGAACCAGATGGACACGGTGCCCTTCGGTACCCTGCG
Organism: Stenotrophomonas sp. G106K1; assembly: GCF_037969685.1. Classification (NCBI taxonomy): domain Bacteria; kingdom Pseudomonadati; phylum Pseudomonadota; class Gammaproteobacteria; order Lysobacterales; family Lysobacteraceae; genus Stenotrophomonas; species Stenotrophomonas sp. G106K1. Next base: position 292,236 of record NZ_JBBPFR010000001.1, read on the forward strand.
CAGCACCTATGCGGTGGACTACGAATGGATCAACCATTCGCTGGCGCCGACCACCATCGCCAAGCATGATTTCCGCGTGCTGATCGGTCCGAACTGTGCCAAGCCCTATTCGGCGAGCGTGTTCAACATCTCGGCGATGAGTTTCGGCTCGTTGTCGGCCAACGCGATCCGCGCGTTGAACGAAGGCGCGCGCCGGGGGGGCTTCTACCACGACACGGGCGAAGGCTCGATTTCACCGTATCACCGTGAGATGGGCGGCGACCTGGTCTGGGAGATCGGCTCGGGCTACTTCGGCTGCCGTGACGAGAAGGGCGGCTTCAGCGAGGAGCGCTTCGCCATCAACGCCGCGCTCGAGCAGGTCAAGATGATCGAGATCAAGCTCTCGCAGGGCGCCAAGCCGGGCCACGGCGGCGTGCTGCCGGCGCCTAAGGTAACGGCCGAGATATCGGTGACGCGTGGCGTGCCGATGGGCGTGGACTGTGTTTCTCCGTCACGCCATTCGGCGTTCTCCACGCCGGTTGAACTGCTGCAGTTCGTCGCCCGCCTGCGTGGGCTGTCCGGTGGCAAGCCGGTCGGCTTCAAGCTCGCCATCGGCCACCCGTGGGAATGGTTCGGCATCGCCAAGGCGATGCACGAGACCGGTCTGCTGCCTGACTTCATCGTCGTCGATGGCGCCGAAGGCGGCACCGGTGCGGCGCCCGCTGAGTTCGTTGATCACGTGGGTGTGCCGATGCACGAGGCGTTGCTGCTGGTGCACAACACCTTGGTCGGCCTGGACCTGCGCGAGCACATCCGTATCGGCGCGGCTGGCAAGATAACCAGCGCGTTCGATATCGCCCGCACCATTGCGATGGGCGCCGACTGGTGCAATGCCGGGCGCGGTTTCATGTTCGCGCTGGGCTGCATCCAGTCGCTCAGCTGCCATACCGACAAGTGCCCGACCGGCATCGCTACCCAGGATCCGGCGCGCTGGAAACATCTGGATGCACCGGACAAGGCCACGCGCGTCTACAGCTTCCACGAGCACACGCTGCATGCGTTGAAGGAGCTGCTGTGCGCGGCGGGCTTGAACGATCCGGCCGAGCTCGGCCCGGAACACATCCTGCGCCGGGTGTCGCCGGTGGAGATCCGTTCGCTGGCCTCGCTGTACCGCTACCTGGAGCCGGGCGAGCTGCTGCACAAGGTGCCCGACCACGCGGTGTTCCATTCGTTCTGGGCCGATGCGCGCAGTGATTCCTTCCAGCCGCCGCCGAAGATCCAGGCGCTGCGGGCCAGCAAGTCGCGTTGACCCGCGTTGCAGGACATGAGCAGCAGACGCATACGGAGATTGCATGCAGTTCAGGACCGGCACCAACGATGATGTAAGCACGCTGTGGGCATTGCGTACGCGCTGCGTACGGGAGCTGTGCAGCAGCCACTATCCACCGGAGGTGATCGCGCCGTGGTCGGCATCGCCGCCGCCGGCGCAGTATTCGCGGTTGCTGGGGCAGGGCGGCTGTGTCGTGGCAGAGAACGATCAGGGCGACGTGTTGGGGTTCGGCGTACTCGACGCCGAGGGCAACGAGATCGACGCGCTGTTCGTCGATCCGGCTCAGGGCGGGCAGGGGGTTGGCCAGGCGCTGATGCAGCGGCTGCTGGCCATGGCCGATCCAACGCGCGAGGTGGTGTTGTCGGCCTCGCTCAATGCCGTGCCGTTCTACCAGCGGCAGGGCTTCGTCGCCGAGCGCGAGGAATTGTATCCGCATCCCAGTGGCGTGGCATTGGCCTCGGTGAAGATGCGCCGGCCAGCCTGATATGTCCGGCGCTACCGCGCGTTGATCAACGCGTGGCCAACCACGCCGTCACGCCCTCTGCTGCGCGCAGTCCGCTCGCATAGCACGCCGTCAACAGGTAGCCACCGGTCGGGGCTTCCCAGTCCAGCATTTCTCCCGCGCAGAACACCCCCGGCAAGGCACGCAGCATCAATCCGTCGTCCAGCGCATCCAGGCGCACGCCGCCTGCCGTGCTGATCACCTCGGCCATCGGCCGCGGGCGCAGCAGGCGCAGCGGCAGGCGCTTCAATGTGGTGACTACGGCGGCCAGATCGTTGCCGGCATCCTTGCCCAGCATTTCGAATACCAGCGCGGTCTTCACGGCGTCCAGCCCGGCCTGTCGACGCAGGTGCTCGCCGAAGCTGCGGCCCTTGCGCGGCTGCGAGAGATCGGCCTGCAGGCGTGCCTCGTCGCGGCCCGGAACCAGGTCCAGCCACAGCGTGGCGTGGCCGTCACGGTTGATGGTGTCGCGCAGGTCGGCCGACAGCGCGTAGATCAGGCTGCCTTCGATACCGTACTCACTGGCCACGCACTCGCCCTGCAAGGAGTAGGGCTCACCGTCCAGGCCATGCCAATGTGCGACGACCGGCTTCAGCGGCGCGCCCGCATGGCGCTGTGCGAAGAAGGGTGTCCACGTAACGTCGAATCCGCAGTTGGCTGATTGTAGCGGCGCGATATCCACGGCGCGGGCCTGCAACGCCGGAACCCATGCGCCGTCGCTGCCGAGCTGCGGCCAGCTTCCGCCACCCAGCGCCAACACGGTCGCGTCGGCGCGCACGTCCAGCACACCCGTCTCGATGGCAAAACGCAGTGCGCCGTCTTCGCTCCAGCCCAGCCAGCGATGGTTGACGTGCAGACGCACGCCCTGTTCCTTCAGCCGGCGAACCCAGCCGCGCAGCAGCGGTGCGGCCTTGCGGTCAACCGGGAACACGCGGCCGGAACTGCCGACGTAGGTGTCCACGCCGAAGCCCGCCGCCCAGTCGCGCAGCGCCTGTGCGTCGAAGCCGTCCAGCCATTGGCCGACGCTGGCGGCCTGCTCGCGGTAGCGGCTGTCGAACAGCGGACGCGGATCGGAATGGGTGAGGTTGAGCCCACCCTTGCCTGCGATCAGGAACTTGCGGCCCGGCGAGCCCTTGGCCTCGTACAGATCAACGTCGAGCCCTGCCGCGCGCAGCCTCTCGGCAGCAAACAGCCCCGCCGGGCCGCCGCCGATGACGGCGACGCGACGCGGCGGACTTGCTTCACTGTTGGACATTGAGCAGCTCGACATCGAACACCAGTGACGAACCTGCCGGGATCGGGCCGACCTGGCGATCGCCATAGCCGAACTCCGGCGGAATCATCAGCGTGCGCTTGCCTCCGACTTTCATGCCGGCCACGCCTTCATCCCAGCCACGGATGACCTGGCCCGCACCCAGCGTGAAGGTGAACGGCTCGCCGCGTTCGACCGAGCTGTCGAAGGTCTTGCCGTGCTTGTTGTCGGCGCGCTTGTCGTAGATCCAGCCGGTGTAATGCACGCTGACCTTCTGGCCCGGCACGGCCTCGGCGCCGGTGCCGGGCTGGGTGTCGATGCGCTCGAAAGCGGCGATGGTGCCTCCCGGCGGCGGGCCGGACGGTTCCGACGAGCAACCAACGGCGGCGAGGGACAGCAGCAGGGGAAGCAGCAGGCGGCGCATCAGGCGTCTCCAGGGGCGATGAGTCAAGGGCGGCAAGGTTAGCGCATCGGCGCCGGGTATCATGGGCACATGGCAAAACTCCTGCTCAATCTGCGCAATGTCGGCAACGACGAATATGCCGATGTCTGCACGCTGCTCGACCAGCACGGCATCGCCTGGTACCGCACCGAACCCAGCCCCTGGGGCATCTCCAATGGAGGCCTGTGGCTGCGCGAGGATACCGACCAGCCGCGTGCCAAGGCGCTGATGGCCGAGTACCAGGCGGCCCGCGGCGTGCGGGTCCGCGCCGAGCGCGAGCAGGCCCTGCGCGATGGTACTGCCGAGACCTTTGGCAGCCTGTTCCGGCGTCGCCCTGGTTTCGTGGTGCTGGTGCTGCTGGGCATGGCGGTGGCGGCGGCATTGGTGCTGTTGCCGTTCATGCTGCTGCGGGGGTAGGGGTGTTCGGCCGGGTTGTACCCGGCACCTGCAGAGGCAACGGCAACAACAACAACAGCGGGCGTTCCGTGATGGGCGAGGCGGGCAGGCGGGGGACGGCAAAAGCCGCTCCTGCGTGCCTCGTAGAGCGCCATCCATGGCGCTCTGCGCCCCCGCCTGCCCACACCGCCCGGCCTCTGACAGCTCCCGCGGGCGTTTGTGGATCCACGCCATGCGTGGATGAACGGTGGAGGCTGATACGGGGACGGTCAGGCGGTAAAATGGCGGGATGATCGCCAATACCGCTGCCTATCATTTCACCGTCATCGACACTCCCCAGGCCCTGTGCGACCAGCTGCAGGCGCGTGCCGAGGCGTCCGGCCTGCAGGGCACGATCCTGGTGGCGGGCGAGGGGCTGAACCTGTTCCTGGCGGGGGCACCGTCTGCTATCGATGGCTTCTACGCGGAACTGCGTGCAGATGCGCGCTTCGCCGACATGCGGGTCAAGACCAGCTTCAGCGAGCACCAGCCGTTCGCGCGGCTGAAGGCCAAGGTCAAGGACGAGATCATCAGCTTCCGCCGGGACGATGGCCAGCCGCTGGACTATCCGCGCGCGCCGGCGATCGATCCCGCCACCGTGCAGCGTTGGCTGCGGCAGGGGCACGATGATGCTGGCAAGCCGGTGGTGATGCTCGATACGCGCAACGTGCAGGAGATCGAGTACGGCACCTTCAAGGATGCGCTGGTTCTGCCCATCCACAAGTTCACCGATCTGCCCGAGGCACTGGCACCCCATCGCGAGGCGCTGAAGGACAGCACCGTAGTCAGTTTCTGCACCGGCGGTATCCGCTGCGAGAAAGCGGCGCTGTGGATGCTCAACGACGGCATGGACAACGTGCTGCAGCTTGATGGCGGCATCCTCGGTTACTTCGAGGACGTGGGCGGCGAGGGCTATGAAGGCCGCTGCTTCGTGTTCGACGAACGGGTGGCGCTGGATGCCGAACTGAAGCCGTTGGTGGACGAGCCGTTGCCCGAGCCGCGCCCCAGCGCGTTCTGAGTGTCGCCTGCAGTAGAGCCAGGCCATGCCTGGCTGGCCCTGAACCGGCCAGGCAGGAATCAGCGTCCCGCCACCGGCACTGGCCGCCGGGACAGGGCGACCCCATCAACAGGGGATCCTGTAACGGAAAACCGCCTGATGATCCCGTTGTCGATTCTCGACCTGGCCCCGGTCTGCGAGGGCAGCGATACCACTGCTGCCTTCGCCAACATGCTCGAACTGGCCCAGCATGCCGATGCGCTGGGCTACCGCCGCTATTGGCTGGCCGAACACCACAACATGCCCGGCATCGCCAGTGCCGCCACCGCGGTGCTGATCGGCCACGTCGCCGGTGGCACCAAACGCATCCGTGTCGGCGCCGGCGGCATCATGCTGCCCAACCATGCACCGCTGCAGGTGGCCGAGCAGTTCGGCACGCTGGCCTCGCTGTACCCGGACCGTATTGACCTGGGCCTGGGCCGAGCACCGGGTACCGACCAGCCGACCGCGCGCGCCCTGCGCCGCTACTTCGACAGCGCCGACCAGTTCCCGCAGGACGTGCGCGAACTGCTGCACTACTTCGAACCGGTGCAGCCGGGGCAGGCGGTGCAGGCGGTACCGGGTGGCGGCCTGCGGGTGCCGACCTGGATCCTCGGTTCCAGCCTGTTCGGCGCGCGCATGGCCGCCTCGATGGGCCTGCCGTACGCCTTCGCCTCGCACTTCGCGCCCGATTCCATGGATGAAGCGCTGGCGGTGTACCGCCGTGAATTCCGCCCTTCGGCCACGCTCAAGCAGCCGCACGCGATGCTGGCGTTGAACGTGGTGGCCAGTGACAGCGAAGCCGAATCGCGCCGGTTGTTCACCAGCCAGCAGCAGAGCTTCGTCAATCTGCGTCGCGGCCGTCCGGGCAAGATCCCGGCGCCGATCGATGACATCGAAGCGTTTTGGGAACCCCACGAGAAGTTGGGCGTGGAGCGGGCGCTGGCGTGCACGGTGCTGGGTGATCCGCAGCAGGTGGCTGACGGCATCGCAGCCTTCGTCGAACGCCACCAGCCCGACGAACTGATGCTTACCGCCAACCTGTACGACCACCGCGCACGCCTGCGTTCGTTCGAACTGGCGATGCAGGCCTGGCACGCCCGCCACGCGGGCTGAACAATTGCGTCACGGCAATTTGCGGCGCGAACGCGTCTGATGGGGTTCCCCTCTCTGGAGTCCCCCATGGACGAGTCCCGCACCGAACACATTGCCCAGCTGGCCGAACTGATCAAGGACGTGGAGGTGGCGATGTTCACCACCCGCGGTGTCGACGGGCGCCTCTACAGCCGCCCGCTCGGCACCCAGCAGGTCGCCTTCGATGGTGACCTGTGGTTCGCTACCGCTGCCGACAGCCCGAAGGTGGCCGAGATCGCGCTCGACCCACGGGTCAACGTGGCCTACGCCTCGCCGTCGAAGAATACGTACGTGTCGGTGGCGGGCGTGGCGCGCATCGTCGATGACCGCGCCAAGGTCGAAGAGCTGTGGTCGCCGGCGATGAGAATGTTCTTTCCCGGTGGTCCCGATGATCCGAAATTGCGGTTGATCCACGTACGTGCGGAGACCGCCGAATACTGGGACGGGCCGGGCACGCTGCTGGGCTCTGCCCTCAGTTTCGTGTTGTCGGCCGTGCAGGACGAGCCGGCCCAGTTGGGCGACAACGGATTCATCGATCTGCGTTGAGCCGCCGCATCCACGCATGGCGTGGATCTACTGGGTTCAAGGTTGATCCAGGCCATGCGTGGATGCACGCGATCCGAAGTAGATCCACGCCATGCGTGGATGCAAGTGATTCGAAGTAGATCCACGCCATGCGTGGATGGGAATCGCGCGGCAATTGCCTGCGCTCAGAACCAGCGCTGGAACAGTTCGACGGTGTAACCCACCAGTTGCCCGGAACTGAAACCAAAGAACGCGATCGCCACCACTGCAGCAACCCAGTTGAACAACATCAATGCGCCGTCGCGCTCGAGCAGGGCCAGCGCGAACAACAGCAACTGGAAGCCGAACAAATAGTTGGTGAACGGAATCGGCAGCGACAGCAGCAGGCCCAGCAGCACCAGCAGCAGGCCGCTGAAGGCGTGGGCGGGGGCAGGCGTCAGCAGCTGTGGCATGCGCGGCTTGAGCATGCGGTCGAGGCGGCGCAGGGCGCCGTCGATGCGATCCAGGAACCGATGCATGGTGCCGCGCTTGGGGCCGCGACGGGCGATGAACCCTGGGAGCCACGGCCGGCGCATGCAGAACAGCATCTGCAGGCCGATCAGGATCACCAGCGGCCCGCTGACCGCACCGCCCAGCCCCGGGACGGGGATGAAGGCGGGCAGGATGGCGACGAACAGGAATACACCGAAGGCACTCTGCTGCAGATCCTGCAGGATCTGCCCCAGCTTCATGTGCTGGGCCGGGTCACCGAAGGCGAACATCGCCAGCAGGGTGCGGATGCCCTCGTTGCGGTACTCCGGCGGCGCAGCGCCGGGGCCGGACTCAGGCGGTGAGCTCATCGGCCTGCTCGTCGGACAGGGTGCGAAGCAGCAGCTTGTCCACGCGCGCGCCGTCCAGATCGACCACCTCGAAGCGCCAGCCGGCCCAATCGAAGTACTCGCCTGCGTGCGGGATGCGGCCGAAGAAGTGGATGCACATGCCGGCAAGGGTGTAGTAGTCGCCATCCTCGGCGTCGGGCAGGTCGTTGCTGCCGATCAGCTCGCGCAGGTCCTCGATCGGCAGCGAACCGTCCACCAGCAGCGAACCGTCTTCACGGGTCACCACCAGCGCGTCTTCGTCTGCATTCTCCGTTGCCTGCAGGCGGCCGACCACCGCGCCCATCAGGTCACTGATGGTCACCAGACCCTGGATCTCGCCGTACTCGTCCACCACCAGCGCCATCGACTGCTGTTCTTCGCGGAAGATCTCCAGCAGCTTCATCGCATGGGTGGATTCAGAGACGTACAGGGGCTCTCGCAAGGTCTGGAACAGCGCGTTGTCGCCGCGCGCCATGCGCGTGGCCAGTGATTTCAGTTCAAGCACGCCGACCACGTCCATGTCGTTGTCGCGGTACACCGGGTACCGCGAGAACTCGTGCTCGGCCATGATTTCCAGGTTCTTGTCCAGGCCACCCAGCGTGTCCAGCCAGGCGATCCGGTTGCGCGGGGTCATCAGGCTGTCGGCGGTACGGTCGCCCAGGCGCATCACGCGGTTCATCATGTCGCGTTCGTGGCTGTCGATCACGCCGGCCTCGTGGCTCTCGGCCACCAGCATGCGGATCTCCTCTTCGGTGACCGACGCAACCTCGTCCTTGCCCAGGCCGAACAGGCGCAGCACCAGCTGGGTGGTCTTGGACAGCAGCCAGACGAAGGGGAAGGCCAGCTTGGCCAGCCAGCTCATCGGCAGCGCCACCAGCCCGGCGATGTCCTCTGAACGGGTCAGGGCCAGGCGTTTGGGTACCAGTTCGCCGAAGATCAGCGTGATGAAGGTGATGAAGGTGACGGCAAGGGCCTTGCCGATGCCGCCGGCGTAGGCGAAGCCCGGCATCAGCCCCTGGATCCAGCCGCCAATGGCCTCGCCCAGTGCTTCGCCGCCGAGGAAGCCGGTCAGCACGCCGATCACGGTGATGCCGATCTGTACGGTGGACAGGAAGGCTTCCGGCTTCTCCGACAGCTCCAGCGCCTTGGCCGCGCGCTTGGAGGTGCCGGCCAGCTGCTTCAGCCGGCTCTTGCGCGAGGTCATGACCGACATCTCGGACATGGCAAAGAAGCCGTTCAGCAGAACGAGCGCGAAGACAATCAGGATCATTTCAAACACGGGCATCGTCCCCGGTTGGTGGCAGGGAGGGTGGGTGCTTGCGATGGCGGCAGGCGCTCAGGAACAGGGTCCGGCGCGGCGCTGGGGGATAAGGGTCGTCGTCCATAAGGTGCGCCCGAAGGCGCGCTGGCATCTTAGCAAAGGGCCGTGGCCGGGTGGCAAATGCCTGTTCAGTTTTGGGCCTCCCGGCGCCAAAAAGGGGGCAGGGATACCCGTGATGGTCATCTAACCGTCATAATTCGCACTGGTGCCGTCCTTCCCGCGACGGCTGACAGGTTTCTCAATGTTCTCTCTGCAGACCATTTTCGGTTCCGGCAAACAGTTCTACACCCTGCTTGATGAGGCTGCCGTCGCGGCTTCCGATGCCGCCAAGGCACTGCATTCGATGCTGCGCGACGCCGATCGCCAGCCCGCCCTGGATGCCTTCAAGCTGGCCCGACTGCGCGAACGCGCGGCCTCGGACAAGATCAGCCAAGCGCTGGTGGACAGCTTCATGACCCCGATCGAGCGCGAAGACATCGAAGCGCTGGGCTCGGCCCTGTACAAGATTCCCAAGCAGATCGAGAAGTTCGCCGATCGCTATTCGCTGGCCACGACCCACCTGGAGCACATCGACTTCGCGCCCCGCGCGGCGATGCTTGAGCAGGCCGCTGGCGTGGTGGTGGAGATGGTCGCCGACCTGCGCCACATGAACCTGGACCGGATGACCGCGCTCAACGAGCGCCTGCGTTCGCTGGAAAACGAGGCCGACCGCCTGATGCTCGAGCTGTACCGCGACATCTACTCCGGTCGCCTGGACAACCTGCAGATGTTCCTGCTGAAGGAATTCTTCGAGATCCTGGAGAAGGCCATCGACCGCTGCCGCGAAGCCGGCGTGGTGGCCTACCAGATCGTGTTGAAGAACAGCTGACGGACGCCACAGCATGCTGACCCTCGTTCTGGTGGTGATCCTGGCCGCGCTCGTTTTCGAGTTCATCAACGGCTTCCACGACACCGCCAACTCCATCGCCACCGTGGTGGCGACCAAGGTGCTCTCGCCCGGTTGGGCGGTGATGCTCGCCGCGTTCATGAACCTGCTGGGTGCGCTGACCGGTACCGCCGTGGCCCTGACCATCGCTTCGGGCCTGCTCAACACCAACGTGGTCGAGGTGACCCCGCAGGTGATCCTGTGCGCGCTGCTCGGCGGCATCATCTGGAACCTGATCACGTGGTGGAAGGGCCTGCCGTCCTCGTCCTCGCACGCGCTGATCGGCGGCCTGTGTGGTGCCGGCCTGGCCGCGGCCCACAACAACTGGGATGCACTGATCTGGTCGGAACGCTTCGGCAGCTGGGTGCAGAACAAGGGCCTGCTGTGGAAGGTGTTCGTGCCGATGATCACCTCGCCGATCGCCGGCTTCCTGCTCGGTATCGTGGTGATGGTGCTGCTGTGGGCATTGATCGCCGGCCTGGCCAAGATCGGCGGCGCGATCGGCCGACTGGCACGCCCGCGCATCGTCAATGCGTTCTTCGGCAAGGCGCAGATCGCCTCGGCGGCTTACATGGGCTTCGCCCACGGCCACAACGATGCGCAGAAGACCATGGGCATCATCGCCATGACCCTGATCGGTGCCGAAGCGACCGGCGCGTTGAACGACCTGCCGTCGTGGCTGGCCTTCATGCATCCGGACGCGCACGCCGGTGATGGCATCGCCATGTGGATCGTGCTGACCTGCGCCGTGGTGATGGCCGCCGGTACCGCCTCGGGCGGCTGGAAGATCATCAAGACCCTGGGCCACAAGATGGTCAAGCTGCATCCGATCCACGGCTTCGCCGCAGAAACCAGCTCGGCCACCGTGCTGACCGTGGCTGCTCACTTCGGCATGCCGGTGTCGACCACCCACAGCATCTCGACCGCGATCATGGGCGTCGGCTTCGCCAAGAACCCGCGTTCGCTGCGCTTGGGCGTGATCGAGCGCATCGTATGGGCCTGGATCCTGACGATCCCGGCGGCAGGCGGCTGCGCCTACCTGATCCTGAAGCTGTTCGAGCTGTTCGGCTGGGCCTGAAGCCCGAGGCATTGGGGTCAGAGCCCTTTCCCTACGGGAAAAGGATCTGACCCCGGCAAATCAAAAAGCCCGCCGGATTCCGGCGGGCTTTTTCATGGGCAGATCATTTTTCTGCACCCATCGTGTCGACCAAGGTCGACACCTACCAAGAGCGCCAGGAACCCGTCAGTGGCGGGGTGGGGTGGGGTTGCAGGACCGTTGGCGCCATGGATGGCGCCATCGAGCCCCCATGGATGGGTTTACGGCGTGTCCTGCAAGCCCATCCCGCCCCGCCATCCCACGGACCGCGGCTTTGGACGTTGCCGTTGCCGTTGATTCTGCGGGTGCCGGGCCGTAGGCCCGGCCCACACACTCCTCAATTACGCTGGAACAGCGCCTGCACATCCCGGCGGAACGCCGCCTGGCTGTCCGCCCGGCTGTAGAACATGTGCCCGCCCGGATAGCTGCGCACCTGCACGCGGTCTGGATTACTGCCCATCGTCGGCATCTGGTCCACCGTCAGGATCGAGCCCATGAACGGGCACGACAGGTCATTCCAGCCATGCACGATCAGCACCTGCAGATGCGGGTCGATCGCCACGGCCTGGCGCAGCTGGGTCACTGCACCCTCGCGCAGGTCACCATTGCGATCCCACAGACGGTTCACGTCGTAGTTCAGCGCCTGGTAGCGCGCATCCACCTTCCAGCCGACCTCACGGGTGACGAAGTCGACCATCGCGGTGGTGGTCGGCGCGATGATGCTGTCCAGCAGCGGATCGTTGGCGCGCTGCTCCGGATCGTTCGGGAACGGATCGAATGCCGTGACATTGGAGTCGTAGCGACTGCCCAGCGTGCCCTTGTCGCGGAATACTTCGCGCAGGTAGGCCTGCGTTTCCAGGCGGCCGCCGGCGCGGCGCACGAACTGAGGGTCCAGGCCGGTCAACTCGGCTACCCGGCGCAGCATCGCCTCGGTCGCCTGCGGATCGCTGCGGCCCTTCATCAGCGCGGTGGCGTAGTCGCCGCGGGTGTACTCGACCACCTCGCGCATCGCCGCGTCGGTCAGCTTGCCCTGGCGCTCCAGGTGCGCGGCCGCGATCGAGGGCAGGGTCTGCATCCACGCCATCGGCGAAACATCGGCGTTGTCTTCCAGCGTCGGGCTCAGGTACGGCGACACCAGCACCAGGCCGTTCATCGCCACGCCCAGGCGGGTCTGCAGGAAGTGGGTGATGCGCGGGCCGCGATAGCCGCCATAGCTCTCGCCGGTCAGGTACTTGCGCGAGGCCATGCGCTGGTTGCGCAGCAGCCAGTCGTAGATCGAGCGCGACAGGTACTCGATGTCGGCGCTGGGGTTGTACAGCTGCTTCTTCGCTTCGTCATCGCCGATGCGGGCACGGCTGAAGCCGGTTCCTACCGGATCGATGAACACCAGGTCGGTGAAATCCAGCCAGGTGCCCGGGTTGTCGTGCAGCTTCGCCGGCGCCGATGCGCTGTCGCCCTCCGACCCGAAGGTCACCACCTTCGGGCCGATGGCGCCCAGGTTGAGGTACACCGACGACGCTCCGGGGCCGCCATTGAGCGCGAAGGTCACCGGCCGGTCCTTGCCCGGCAGGGTGTAGGCGGTGAACACCACATCGGCGATCACCTTGCCCCTCGCATCGCGTACCGGCAGCGTGCCGACGGTGGCAGTGTAGTCGAGGGTGCGGCCCGCCAAGCGCATGCTCTGCCGAGCCGATGCATCGGCCGGCAGCGGAGCGGCTTCGGTCTTTTCTTCTTTTGTTTCGGAGGCGCTGTCAGCAGCAGGAGCGGCCAGCACGCAGGCAGGGGCGATCAGCAGGCCGACGCAGAGCGCGGCAGAGTGCAGCAGGAACTTCATGGCACCGGAACAGCAGCGGAAGGGACCCCGATGCTAGGACGGGGTGCCGCGTACCGTATGTGTCCAAAGGCATGGGCTGGCGTTGCGGCCTGATCTGGTCAGGCGGAGGTGGCAGCTCGCGCGGCGTCGTCGGCCAGCAGCCCATACATGGCCGAGTCCGCCAGTTCACCGCGGATACGCCAGCGCTGTCGCAGCAGTCCTTCGCGGTGGAAACCCAGGCGTTCGAGCACATGTGCCGAGGCCTCGTTGCGTGGATCGATCTCGGCTTCCACCCGATGTAGTTGCAGGGTGTTGAACAGATAGGCCAGCACCCGCTGCAGCGCTTCATGCATGTAGCCATGGCCCTGCCTGCCAGGTGCCAGCAGATAGCCGATTTCGGCTCGGGCGGCCTCCCGATCCAGCGCAAACACCACGCAGATGCCCAGCAGCGGGCCGTCCACCGATTCGCGAAGGGCCAGCTTCAATTGCGTGCCGGTAGCCTGTGCAGCCAGGTCGTCGTCGATCTGCGCGCGTGCTTCGACGGGGCGCGTCCATGCCGGGTGGTTCCACCAGTGCATCACGTCCGGGTCGGACTGCAGGGCGAACAGGGCCGCGGCGTCATCGCGGCGGATGGGGCTCAGCACCAGGCGCGCGCTGTGCAGCGGCAGCCCGGGAAACAGCAGCGAGTTGGCGGGCAATGGGGTCGTCCACGCGAATGAGCGCGCATTATGGACCTGCAGGGTTTGCCGATGGGGGCGTGATGTCTGTAGAGCCGAGCCGATGCTCGGCTGCCCGGCACGGCGCGAAATGCAGCCGATCGTGGGCTCGGCTCTACAGGAGGGCCGCGAGCGTCAGACTTCCAGCGAAGCCAGATCGCCCTTGCTCTCCAGCCAGCCCTTGCGATCCGACGCACGCTTCTTGGCCAGCAGCATGTCCATCAGCGAGCTTGTCTGCTCGCGATCGTCGACGGTCAGCTGCACCAGGCGACGGGTGTCCGGGTGGATGGTGGATTCACGCAGCTGCGGCGGATTCATCTCGCCCAGGCCCTTGAAGCGGGTCACGTTGATGGCGCCCTTGATCTTCTCGCGTTCGATCTTGTCCAGCATCGAGCGCTTTTCTTCCTCATCCAGGGCGTAGAACACCTGCTTGCCCACGTCGATGCGGAACAGCGGCGGCATCGCCACGAACACGTGGCCGGCATCGACCAGGGCCGGGAAGTGCTTCAGGAACAGCGCGGTCAGCAGGGTGGCGATATGCAGGCCGTCCGAGTCGGCATCGGCGAGGATGATCACCTTGCCGTAGCGCAGGCCACTGATGTCCTCCTTGCCCGGGTCGCAGCCGATGGCCACCGCCAGGTTGTGTACTTCCTCCGAGGCCAGCACGCTGTTGGAGGACACTTCCCAGGTGTTGAGGATCTTGCCGCGCAGCGGCAGAATCGCCTGGAAGTCTTTGTCGCGGGCCTGCTTGGCGCTGCCGCCCGCCGAGTCGCCCTCGACCAGGAACAGTTCGGTGCGCGACAGGTCCTGGCTGATGCAGTCGGCCAGCTTGCCGGGCAGGGCCGGGCCCTGGGTGACCTTCTTGCGGACGACCAGCTTCTCGGTCTTCAAGCGCGCGCTGGCGCGTTCGATGGCGATCTGCGCGATCTTCTCGCCCAGCTCCACGTTCTGGTTCAGCAGCAGGCTGAACGCATCGTGCGCGGCGCCTTCGACGAAACCGGCGGCCTGGCGCGAAGACAGGCGTTCCTTGGTCTGGCCGCTGAACTGCGGGTCGGTCATCTTCAGTGACAGCACGAACGACACGCGGTCCCACACGTCTTCCGGGGCCAGCTTGACGCCACGCGGCAGCAGGTTGCGGAAGTCGCAGAACTCGCGCAGCGCTTCGGTCAGGCCGGTGCGCAGGCCGTTGGCGTGGGTGCCGTGCTGTGCGGTGGGAATCAGGTTGACGTAGCTTTCCTGCACCAGTTCGCCTTCCGGCAGCCAGGCCACGGCCCAGTCCACGATCTCGGTGTCTTTCTTCAGGTTGCCGACGAACAGCTCGGCCGGCAGCATCTCGCGATCGCCCAGTTCCAGCTTCAGGTAATCGCGCAGGCCGTCTTCGTAGTACCAGGTGTCGACTTCACCGGTGGCTTCGTCGGTCAGCTTGACGGTCAGGCCCGGGCACAGCACGGCCTTGGCGCGCAGCAGGTGCTTGAGCGCGCGCACGGCGAACTTGGGCGTATCGAAGTACTTCGGGTCCGGCCAGAAGCGCAGGCGGGTGCCGGTGTTCTTCTTGCCGACCGTGCCGACAACTTCCAGCGGCGAGGCGCGGTCGCCGTTGCGGAAGGTGATGCGATGTTCGGCGCCGTCGCGCTTGATGTGGATTTCCACCAGGGTCGACAGCGCATTGACCACGCTGACGCCGACGCCATGCAGGCCGCCTGAGAAGGTGTAGTTGTTGTTGTTGAACTTGCCGCCGGCATGCAGGCGGGTAAGGATCAGCTCGACGCCCGGGATCTTCTCTTCCGGATGGATGTCCACCGGCATGCCGCGGCCGTCATCGCTGACCTCCACGCTGCCGTCCTTGAACAGGGTGATCTCGATCGAGCGGGCATGGCCGGCGAGGGCCTCGTCCACCGAGTTGTCGATCACTTCCTGCGCCAGGTGGTTCGGGCGCGCGGTGTCGGTATACATGCCGGGGCGGCGCTTGACCGGGTCAAGGCCGGACAGGACTTCAATATCGGCGGCGTTATAGCGGGCGTTCATCTGTCTTCGAAAGCGTGGAGCGACGGGCAAGTGTGCGGTCTGGACCGGGAATTTGCACGCCTGCGGTTCAGCCTCGTTGGCGGGGAGGGGGTAAAATGGCAGCCGCTGGAACCGAACACCGGCGCCCCCCACATCCGAGCCATACCGCGAGGAGGACTCCATGAAGAAGTTGCTGACCATTGCGATCCTGGCTGCCGCCGCTGTTGCAGTGCCGATGGTGCTGGCGCAGAACGCCGGCCAGCCTGCTCCGCAGCAGGGTGACCAGGCCGACAAGGCGCAGTCCGAAGCCGACGCCAAGGCCAAGCGCCGCGCGCAGGCCAACGCCGAGATGAAGGCCAAGGGCCAGCCGGTGCCGCAGCAGGAAGAAGAGGAAGAGGCGCGCAAGAAGAAGTAATTCTTCTGCCCCTGCGAAGCCCTTGCCACAAGGGTTTCACCCTTGAACGCCCCGCCCAGCGGGGCGTTTCTTTTTGCCGATGGCGCCACCTGCCCCTTGGGTTGGCGGCCATCTATCTGTAAACTATGGCTTTCCGGGAGTAAGTGCGTGTCCACCATTTGCGAATGGGCTGGCACGGCCAAGCGTGGCCTCCAGCAAAGCGGGTCGCAGGTGACGGTCGAAGTGACCGGCACGGCCGCCCCGACCTCGCAGGGTGGTTCCCCGTTGGCGCCTGGCGCCGTCCGGGCCCGCACCTCCCTCGCTGCTCCAGCGAACCGGAAAACCCCCTTTCTGCTCCACGCCCGCCCCCCGGGCAGGCGTGGCGCTGCCGTTTTCCATTTCCAGACAGGATGCTTGCAGCCATGACTCCCTTGATTTTCGTAACCGGCGGCGTGGTGTCCTCGCTCGGCAAAGGTATTGCCGCCGCGTCACTGGCCGCCATTCTCGAAGCGCGTGGCCTGAAGGTCACGATGATGAAGCTCGACCCGTACATCAACGTCGACCCGGGCACCATGAGCCCGTTCCAGCACGGTGAGGTGTATGTCACCGACGACGGCGCCGAAACCGATCTCGACCTGGGCCACTACGAGCGCTTCGTGCGCACCCGCCTGAGCCGCAAGAACTCGGTCACCACCGGTCGCATCTACGAAGAAGTGATCCGCAAGGAACGCCGCGGCGACTACCTGGGCGCGACCGTGCAGGTCATCCCGCACATCACCGATGAGATCCGTCGCTGCATGGACGAAGCCACCGAGGGCTTCGACGTGGCCCTGGTGGAGATCGGTGGCACCGTCGGCGACATCGAGTCGCTGCCGTTCCTGGAGGCGATCCGCCAGGTGCGTACCGAGCGTGGCCCGGAAAAGGCACTGTTCATGCACCTCACCCTGGTGCCGTACATCGCCGCTGCGGGTGAACTGAAGACCAAGCCGACCCAGCACTCGGTGAAGGAACTGCGCTCGATCGGCATCCAGCCGGACGTGCTGCTGTGCCGTTCGGAACAGCCGGTACCGGATTCGGAGCGTCGCAAGATCGCCCAGTTCACCAACGTCTCCGAGCGTGCGGTGATCAGCGTCCCCGACGTCGATGTGCTGTACCGCATTCCGATGGGCCTGCACGCGCAGGGCCTCGACGAGATCGTCATCAACCAGCTGAAGCTGGCCGACAAGGCCGGCCCGGCCGACCTGTCGATGTGGGAAGACGCCGTCGATGCCACCCTGCATCCGCTGGATGCGGTGACCATCGCAGTGGTCGGCAAGTACATCGACCACCAGGACGCCTACAAGTCGGTCGGCGAGGCACTCAAGCACGGTGGCCTGCGCCAGCGCACCAAGGTCACCCTGAAGTGGCTGGAGGCGCAGGACCTGGAAGGCAGCGACATGTCCGCGCTTGCCGATGTCGATGGCATCCTGGTGCCGGGTGGTTTCGGTGACCGTGGCTTCGAAGGCAAGGTCCTGACCTCTCAGTACGCCCGTGAGCGGAAGGTGCCGTACTTCGGCATCTGCTATGGCATGCAGGCTGCCGTGGTCGACTACGCGCGCCACGTGGTGGGCCTGGAAGACGCCAACAGCACCGAGAACGACCGCCAGTCGCCGAACCCTGTGATCGGCCTGATCACCGAGTGGCGCACCGCCACCGGCGACGTGGAAAAGCGTGACGACAAGAGCGACCTCGGCGGCACCATGCGCCTGGGCCTGCAGGAGCAGCGCCTGAAGCCGGGCACGCTGGCTCGCGAACTGTACGGCAAGGACGTGGTCGCCGAGCGCCACCGCCACCGTTACGAGTTCAACAACCGCTACCGCACCCAGCTGGAAGACGCAGGCCTGGTGATCGCCGGCAAGTCGATGGACGACACCCTGGTGGAAGTGGTTGAGCTGCCGCGCGACCAGCATCCGTGGTTCCTGGCCTGCCAGGCGCATCCGGAATTCCTGTCCACCCCGCGTGATGGCCACCCGCTGTTCATCGGCTTCATCCGTGCCGCGCGCGAGCGCAAGGCCGGTGGCAAGCTGCTGCAGGAAGTGCGCGCCTGACTTGTCATGGCGGCCGCCGGCCCCCATCTTGCTCGCTTCAACCCCAGCGCACCGGCATTGCCGGTGTAGCGGACAACAAGGAAACGCCATGAAACTGTGTGGATTCGAGGTCGGGCTGGACCAGCCCCTGTTCCTGATCGCCGGCCCCTGCGTGATCGAGTCGATGCAGCTGCAGCTGGATACCGCCGGCAAGCTGAAGGAAGTGACCGACAAGCTCGGTGTGAACTTCATCTTCAAGTCCAGCTTCGACAAGGCCAACCGCACCTCCGGCACCGCCTTCCGTGGCCCGGGCATGGAAGAGGGCCTGAAGGTGCTGGCCGAGGTCAAGAAGCAGATCGGCGTGCCGGTGCTGACCGACGTGCACGAATACACCCCGATGGATGAAGTGGCCTCGGTGGTGGACGTGCTGCAGACCCCGGCGTTCCTGGTCCGCCAGACCGACTTCATCCGCAAGGTGTGCGCGGCCGGCAAGCCGGTCAACATCAAGAAGGGCCAGTTCCTGGCGCCGTGGGACATGAAGCCTGTCGTCGAGAAGGCCAAGGCCACCGGCAACGAGCAGATCATGGTCTGCGAGCGCGGCGCCAGCTTCGGCTACAACAACCTGGTCAGCGACATGCGTTCGCTGGCGGTGATGCGCGATACCGGCTGCCCGGTGGTGTTCGATGCCACCCATTCGGTACAGCTGCCGGGCGGGCAGGGCACCAGTTCCGGTGGCCAGCGCGAGCATGTGCCGGTACTGGCACGCGCCGCAGTTGCCGTGGGCATCTCCGGCCTGTTCGCCGAGACCCATCCGGACCCGTCCAAGGCGCTGTCCGATGGCCCCAACGCGTGGCCGCTGGACCAGATGGAAGCCCTGCTCGAGACCCTGATGGAGCTTGATGCGGTGACCAAGAAGCACGGCTTCTCGCGCTTCGCGTGAGCCAGCACCCGCAGGCGGCGCTGGAGATCCAGCGTCGTCGCCGGCACTGGCGGCAGTGGCCGTGGGGCCCGATCGCACTCGGTCTGGCCCTGCTCTCGGTATCGGGCGTATTCGCCATCGGCATGCTGTTCGGTGCCGGCATGCGCCCGTCCAGCGCCGGCGGCCCGGTAGTGAACCTGTTGCCCTTCGTCATCGCTCTGGCGGTGGCCGAAGTGCTGACCATTTCCGCAGGGTTCTTCGCCGCGGTGCTCGGCTGGCGTCTGAACCGGGGCAGGGTCACCGCTGCACTGGCGATGGTCCTGCTGTCGCTGTGGGCGGGCATCCTGATGCACGATCTGCTTTGATGAATACGACGCCTGAACTCTCGCCCAGCCGACCCTGGGGCCTGATCGCCCTGTTGCTGTCGGTGCTCGCCTGGGGCGCCTTGCTGCTGGGCGTGCTGGCCTTCGCCGCCAGCTTCCGTCCCCCGGGGGATGGCAACAACGGCGTGCAGGCCATGCAGTACTGGATGCTGGGCGCGCTGGTCACGCTGGTGCTGTCCTTCGTGGGCAGCCTGGTGGCGATGGTGATGGCCTGGCGACGGCGACGCGGAGCGGTGTGCGCGGCCATTGCCGGTGCGCTGCTGGTGATGCTGGTGTCGCTGCTGCTGATCGTGATCGGGTCCAGCTGGGGCTGATGCCACTCAGGCCATTTGGCAAGTGAGGGGTAGCCGGGGATAATCACGCGGCATTCGTTTTTGTCGCCCCCTCTCCATACAGGTAACCGGCCCGACCATGAGTACGATCCGCAGCATCCATGCCCGTGAAATCCTCGACAGCCGTGGCAACCCCACGCTGGAAGCCGAAGTCACCCTGGAGGACGGTTCGTTCGGTCGTGCCGCGGTTCCCTCCGGCGCATCGACCGGCACCAAGGAGGCGGTGGAGCTGCGTGACGGCGACAAGACCCGTTACCTCGGCAAGGGCGTGCGCAAGGCCGTCGACAATGTCAACGGCGCCATCGCCAATGCGCTGAAGGGCTTCGAGGCCACCGACCAGGCCGGCCTGGACCGTCGCCTGATCGATCTGGATGGCACCGAGAACAAGGGCCGCCTGGGCGCCAACGCACTGCTGGGTGTTTCCATGGCCGCCGCACATGCCGCTGCTGCCTCCAGCAAGCAGGCACTGTGGCAGTACCTGGCCGGCAAGACCGGCGCGACCCCGTCGCTGCCGGTGCCGATGATGAACATCATCAACGGCGGCGCGCACGCCGACAACAACGTCGATTTCCAGGAGTTCATGGTGCTGCCGGTCGGCTTCACCTCGTTCTCCGAGGCGCTGCGTGCCGGCACCGAAATCTTCCATTCGCTGAAGTCGGTGCTGAAGGGCCACGGCCTGAGCACGGCGGTGGGCGACGAAGGCGGCTTCGCGCCGGACTTCCGCAGCAACGTCGAAGCACTGGACACCATCCTCGAAGCCATCGGCAAGGCCGGCTACACCGCCGGTGAAGACGTGCTGCTGGGCCTGGACGTGGCCTCCAGCGAGTTCTTCGAGAACGGCAAGTACAATCTGGTCGGCGAGAACAAGCGCCTGACCTCCGAACAGTTCGTCGACTTCCTCGCCGACTGGGCCGCGCAGTACCCGATCATCACCATCGAAGACGGCCTGGCCGAGAACGACTGGGCGGGCTGGAAGCTGCTGACCGATCGCATCGGCAAGAAGGTGCAGCTGGTCGGCGACGATCTGTTCGTCACCAATCCGAAGATCTTCCAGGAAGGCATCGATTCGGGCACCGCCAACGCGATCCTGATCAAGGTCAACCAGATCGGCACCCTCAGCGAAACCCTGGAAGCGATCGCCATGGCTGACCGTGCCGGTTACGCCGCCGTGGTCTCGCACCGTTCCGGTGAAACCGAAGACACCACCATTGCCGATATCTCGGTGGCTACCACCGCCACCCAGATCAAGACCGGCTCGCTGTGCCGCAGCGATCGCGTGGCCAAGTACAACCAGCTGCTGCGCATCGAGGAAGCCCTCGGTGCCGGCGCGCGTTACGCGGGTCGTGACGCGTTCGTGTCGCTGAAGCGCTGAGCCGATGCGCGACTGGCGCTGGCTGCTGCTGTTGCTGGCCCTGCTGCTGGCATGGCTGCAGTACCGTTTCTGGTTCGGCCCGGGCAATTCGGGTGAAGTGATGATGCTCGAAGCCCAGGTCGCCAACCAGGAGCGGGACAATGACGGTCTGCAGCAGCGCAACGATGCGCTTGCTGCCGAAGTGAAGGACCTCAAGGAAGGCCAGTCCGCCATCGAAGAACGCGCGCGCAGCGAGCTGGGCATGATCAAGCCCGGCGAGAAGTTCTATCGCGTCGTGGAAGATGCACCCGTGCATCCGGCGCAGCCTGCGCCGGTCACGGCGCAGGCAGGTGACCATCCGGCGGATGTGCCATGAGCGCGGCGATCTGGGTGGTGGTTCCGGCCGCAGGGCGCGGCACGCGTTTTGGTGCGCCGTTGCCCAAGCAGTACCTGCAGGCGGGCGGGAAGACCCTGCTCGCCCACACTCTGGACGCCTTGCTGGCGCACCCGGCCGTGGCCGGGGCGATGGTGGTGATCGGCACGGACGATGCCGACTGGCCGGGCTGGACCGAGTGGGCCGGCAAGCCGGTGCTGAGCTGCACCGGGGGCGCCACCCGCGCCGCCTCGGTGCTGGCGGGACTGCAGGCCCTGCCGGACAGCGTGCGTGCCGACGAATTCGTGCTGGTGCACGACGCGGCGCGTCCGAACCTGTCGCAGGCCGATCTTGGCCGCCTGCTGGAAGTGGGCCGCACCGATCCGGTCGGCGCCATCCTGGCCGCGCCGGTACGCGACACGCTCAAGCGTGCTGGTGATGATGGCGGCATCGACGGCACCGAGCCGCGTGAGCGCCTGTGGCGTGCACTGACGCCGCAGCTGTTCCGCCGTCACCAGTTGATCCGTGCCTTGTCCGAAGCGGCATCCGCCGGTATCGACGTCACCGACGATGCCATGGCCATGGAGCGCCAGGGCCAGCGCCCGCTGCTGGTGGAAGGCAGCGAGGACAACTTCAAGGTCACCACCCCGGCCGATCTCGATCGTTTCGAATTCGTACTCTCCCGCCGCGCCGGCTGACCGCCCGCGCGGCCCTGCTGCAAGGGCTGCATCCATGAGCACCTCCCCGTTCCCGCCCGTCCGTATCGGCCAGGGCTACGACGTCCATGCCTTCGGTGAAGGCGACCACATCATGCTCGGCGGCGTTGCGGTACCGCACAGTTGCGGCGTACTTGCGCACAGCGACGGCGACGTGATCCTGCACGCGCTGTGCGACGCCATGCTCGGCGCGCTCGCGCTGGGCGACATCGGCCAGCACTTCCCGCCCAGCGATGACCGCTGGAAGGGTGCGGACAGCAGCGAGTTCGTGCGCCACTGCGACAGCCTGCTGCGCGCGCGCGGCTGGCGTCTCGGCAACACCGACATCACCGTGATCTGCGAGCGGCCCAAGGTCGGCCCGCATGCCCTGGCCATGCGCGAGCGCATCGGTGAACTGTTGCAGCTGCCGTTGGATGCGGTGAGCGTCAAGGCCACCACGTCCGAGAAGCTGGGCTTCACCGGGCGGGGCGAAGGCATCGCCGCGCAGGCCGTCGTTCTGCTGGTGGCGGCATGATTCCGTTGCCGCTCGCGTTCGGCGCGCCGCTGCTGCAGGCGCGCATCCGCACCACGCCGGAAGACTTCCAGGTCGATGAACTGCCGGCCTTCGAGGCCACCGGTGAAGGCGAGCACCTGCTGCTGCATATCCGCAAGCGCGGCGCGAACACGCTGCATGTGGCCAAGGTGCTGGCCAAGTGGGCGGGCCTGCCGGAAATGGCGGTCAGCTATGCCGGCATGAAGGATCGCAACGCGGTCACTACCCAGCGTTTCAGCGTGCATCTGCCCAAGCGCGTCGCGCCGGACCTGGCTGTGCTGGCCAGTGACGAGATCGAAGTGATCGAGTCCACTTGGCACAACCGCAAGCTGCAGCGCGGTGCGCTGGCCGGCAACCGCTTCAAGCTGGTGTTGCGCGATGTGCAGGGTGACGCCGCGGCAATCGACGCGCGCCTGCAGCAGATCGCCACGCGCGGCCTGCCGAACTGGTTCGGCGAGCAGCGCTTCGGTCGTGATGGCGGCAATGTGCCGGCCGCGCTGGCGATGTTCGGTGGCCGGCGCATGCGCAAGGACCAGCGTTCGCTGCTGTTGTCGGCCGCCCGTTCGGCGCTGTTCAACCGGGTGCTGGCCGCCCGCGTGGAGCACGGCAGCTGGGACCAGCCGCTGCAGGGCGAAGTGTGGATGCTGGATGGCAGCCGCAGTGTGTTCGGTCCGGAGCCCTACAGCGACGTGCTGGCCGAGCGCTTGGCGCGCTTCGACATCCATCCCAGCGCCCCGCTGTGGGGCGAGGGTGAGCTGCGCAGCACTGACGCCGCCCGTGAGTTGGAACTGGCTGCGCTGGATGATGATGAATCCAAGGCGCTGCGAGTAGGCCTGGAAGAGGCGCGGCTGAAGCAGGAGCGACGCGCGCTGCGGCTGCGTCCGGCACTGCTGCAGCATCAGTGGCTGGCCGCTGACGTGCTGGAGCTGTCCTTCGCGCTGCCGCCAGGTTGCTACGCCACGGCGGTCCTGCACGAGCTCGGCCCGGTCGAAGACGCTTCGCAGGCCTGAAAGGAAAAGGGGGCGGCGGCGAAGAGCATCCACGCATGGCGTGGATCTACTTTCCTCCGCTCGCCGTAGCAGATCCACGCCATGCGTGGATGGGCCGTCAGTAGATCCACGCCATGCGTGGATGGCCGTCAGCAGATCCACGCCATGCGTGGATGGCCGTCAGTAGATCCACGCCACGCGTGGATGGCCGTCAGCAGATCCACGCCATGCGTGGATGGCCGTCAATAGATCCACGCCATGCGTGGATGGCCGTTAGTAGATCCACGCCATGCGTGGATGGCCGTCAATAGATCCACGCCATGCGTGATGGGCCGTTAGTAGATCCACGCCATGCGTGGATGGCCGTCAATAGATCCACGCCATGCGTGGATGGCCGTCAGTAGATCCACGCCATGCGTGGATGGCCGTCAGTAGATCCACGCCATGCGTGGATGGGCCGTTAGTAGATCCACGCCATGCGTGGATGGCCGTCAGTAGATCCACGCCATGCGTGGATGGGCCGTCAGCAGATCCACGCCATGCGTGGATGAATCCCACCGGCAAAACGTCAGCGCCGCGCCAGCAGCACCAGCACTGCGCCGGTCCCGCCTTGCCCGGTCGGGGCGGAATGGAACGCCAGCACGTCGTTGCGCAGGCGCAGCAGCCGATCCACCAGGTTCTTCAACACGGGCGCACTGCCATCGGACTGCAGGCCCTTGCCGTGGATGATGCGCACGCAGCCGTACTCGTGGGCATGCGCCTCCAGCAGGAACTGGCGCAGCATCGCCTCGGCCTGCGCGGCAGTGGCGCCATGCAGGTCCAGTTCGTCCTGCACCGAGTACTGCCCGCGCTTCAAGCGCTGGAACAGACGTGGCGGCAGATTGTCTCGCCGATAGCTGGCAACGTCGCCGGCTTCGAGGGGAGCGTTGTCGCGCAGCAGCCGGGCGAACTCACCGGCAGCTTCTGCATCGTCGCGCTCGGCCATGCGCGCGCGCGGCTTGGGGCGCGGCGCGGCAGGCGCGGGCTCTACTTCCTTGCGCAGCGGCGTCACTTCGCCGATGGCTGCACGGAACAAGGCAGCCGGATCTTCGTCTTCAGGGTGGGACATGCGCACAGGTTAAACCGGCTGCGCGGGTCTGCCTATGACCGTTGGATGTCGGCCGTGACCGCAGACAGGGTAGGACCCAGCGCCCGCTTGCGGCACAATAGTCGGCGCACTTGCGGAGCTGCCTCCTCCCTGGAGGAGACGGGTCGGCTTCGCCCACGTTGCAAGGTGACGGGATCGAATTCTTGGAAAATCAAGCGGTTAAATCGAAGATGCGCATCCTGGTCAGCAATGATGACGGTGTCGACGCGGCAGGCATCCGGATGCTTGCCTCGGTGCTGCGCGAGGCCGGGCACGAAGTCACGGTGGTCGCACCCGACCGCGATCGCTCCGGCGCCAGCAATTCGCTGACCCTGGATCTGCCGATCCGGCTCAAGCGCATCGACCACTACACCGTGTCGGTGGCCGGTACGCCTACCGACTGCGTGCACCTCGCGTTGACCGGCCTGCTGGAGTTCGAGCCTGACATTGTCGTGTCCGGTATCAACAATGCCGCCAACCTCGGCGACGACGTGATCTATTCCGGCACCGTGTCGGCGGCAATGGAAGGTCGTTTCCTCGGCCTGCCCGCAGTCGCAGTGTCGCTGGTGTCCCGCAACCACGATCCGAAGCATTTCGAGACGGCGGCGCGTGCCGCGGTGGAGATCGTTGCCCGGCTGAAGGCCGATCCGCTGCCGGCCGACACCATTCTCAACGTCAATGTGCCGGACCTGCCGTGGAGCGAGGTCAAGGGCTTCGAAGTCACCCGCCTGGGCAACCGCCATCGCGCCGAAGGCTGCATCGCGCAGAAGGATCCGCGCGGCAACGAGGTGTACTGGATCGGTCCGGCCGGCCGCGAGCAGGACTCCGGCCCGGGCACTGATTTCCATGCGGTGCGCACCGGCCACATTTCGATCACCCCGATCCAGGTCGACCTGACCCGCTACCAGGCGCTGGAAAAGGTCGCCAGCTGGGTCGGCGGCCTTACCGCCGCGCTGGACCAGCCGGCATGAGCCCACGCTTGCGCCTGCAGCCGGAAGCGGTCGGCATCGGCATGACTTCGCAACGCGTGCGCGACCGCCTGGTCGACCGCCTGCGCGAGGCCGGCATCGTCGACGAGTCGACGCTGAACGCGATCCGGGTAGTGCCACGTCATCTGTTCATCGACGAGGCCCTGGCCTCGCGCGCGTATGAAGACACCGCGCTGCCGATCGGCCACGGCCAGACCATTTCGCAGCCGTGGGTGGTCGCGCGGATGACCGAGGCCGTGCTGCAGGTGGCGCCGAAGAAGGTACTCGAAGTGGGTACCGGTTCTGGCTACCAGGCGGCGGTGCTTGGTGCGCTGGGGCTGGAGGTCTATACCGTCGAGCGCATCGGCGACCTGCTGCGGCAGGCGCGCAAGCGTTTCCGTGCACTGGGCATGAACATCCGCACCAAGCACGATGACGGCCGCGTTGGCTGGGCCGAGCATGGCCCGTTCGACGCCATCGTGGTCACCGCCGCCGCACCGGCCCTGGTCGATGCCCTGGTCGAACAGCTGGCCGAAGGTGGCCGCCTGGTCGCCCCGGTCGGTGGCGCGGGCGCACAGTCGCTGGTGCAGCTTGACCGCAAGGACGACGGCAGCATCGAACAACGCGTGCTGGCGCCGGTCACGTTCGTGCCGCTGCTGTCTGGCATGCTCGATTGAATCCACGGAGCAGGGTCGCATGAAGATTTTCGGGCCGCTGTACGAGCGGGCGATGAAGTGGGCCGCGCACGAGCGCGCGCCGACCTATCTGATGGTGCTGAGCTTTTTCGAAGCCATCATCTTCCCGGTGATGCCGGAAGTGATGCTGGCGCCGATGTGCGTGGCCCAGCCCAAGCGCGGCTGGTGGTTCGCCACCCTCAGCCTGGCCGGCTCGATGGTCGGCGCGCTGATCGGTTACGCGCTGGGCCACTACGCATTCGAGGCGGTCAAGCCGGTGTTCGAGGCGCTGGGCATGCTGCCGGCGATCGAGCAGGGCATCGCTACCGTGCAGGCCAAGATGGTGGAGTCGCCCTGGGCGGTGTTCACCTTCCTGGTGCTCGGCGGCTTCATGCCGATTCCGATGAAGGTCTTCACGTGGGCATCGGGTATCGTCGGCGTGCCGATGCCGCAGTACCTGTTGAGCATGTTGATCGGTCGTGGCAAGCGCGTGTTCGTGCTGGCCGCGGTCATCCGTATCGGTGGTGCGCGCGCCGAAGCAGCGCTGCGCCGATGGATTGAACCGCTGGGCTGGATCGCCACCGCGTTGGTGGTGGTGCTGATCGCCTGGCTTGTATGGAGGTCGAAGTTCGCATGAGTGCAGATCGTCTGAGCAAGGGAGTGCGCATCGGCGCACTGGCGTTGTTGGTATCCACCCTGGCCGCCTGTGGCACCGCCACCGTGGTCCGGCCCAGTGGCAGTGGCGGCAGTGGCGTCAGCACGCCGAAGACGTCGGTGCCCAAGCCGGGGCAGACGGTGGTCGTGCGCAAGGGCGACACCATCTACGCACTGGCCCGCATCCACGACATCACCCCGGCCGACCTGATCGCCTGGAACAACCTGGAGAACCCGTCGACCATCTACCCCGGGCAGGTGATCCGCCTGTATCCGGCCGGGTCCGGTGGCGGCCGTGCGCCGACCACCGTGGTCACCGCGCCGCGTCCGGGTGGCAGCGCATCTGGCGGCAGCACCGCGCCGACGCCGGGTCCGGCCGGTCCGGTCAAGAGCAACATCGCCTGGCGCTGGCCGGCCGATGGCGCAGTCGTTGGCCGCTACGTGGCCGGCGACGCGACCAAGCAGGGTGTGGACATCGCCGGCACCAGCGGCGCGCCGGTGAAGGCTACGGCCAACGGCGTGGTGGTGTATTCCGGTGCCGGCCTGGTCGGCTATGGCGAGCTGATCATCATCAAGCACAGCGACCAGTGGCTGTCAGCCTATGGCCACAACCGCAAGCGCTTGGTCAATGAAGGGCAGAGCGTAAAGGCAGGCGAGCAGATCGCCGAGATGGGCCGTACCGGTGCCAACCGGGACATGCTGCACTTCGAGATCCGCTACAACGGCAAGCCGGTCGACCCGCAGCAGTACCTGCCGGCGAAGTGATCGGATATTCGCCTTCCGGGCGGATCCCCGGCCCGGCGCAGCGCGCCGGGCGTTCACCCGTTACAACGGCTGGCGTGATCCAGGGTAGCGCCGGGCCATGCCCGGCGGCTTCAGGCCTCAGCCTTCCAGAATGAAGGCGGCCGCCACCTTGCGGCCTTCGCCGGCAAGGATGTTGAAGGTGCGCGCGGCAGCCGGATTGTTCATCACTTCCAGGCCGATACCGCGCGACAGGCAGGCGGCCATCACAACCGCCGGCGGGAACGCCTGGCGCTCTCCGGTGCCGAGCAGTATCAACGCCGGCTTCAGTGCCAGGATCGGCTCCAGGTCAGCCACCTGCAGCGCCGCGACGTCGGTCACCGGCCACTGCTCGACCAGCTGGTCCGGGGTCAGGAAGAAGCTGTGGCCCAGAACGCGATCATTGACCCGTGCCGAGCGACCATCCGCGGCGCGCAGGCTGTAGGCGTAGTCGGGCAGTTCGTGGTTCAGCTGCATGGCAGGGACCGATCAGCCGCGCGGCAGCACGATCTGGCGGTGTTCCTTGCTCGGGCGATACAGCACGGCCACATGGCCGATACGCTGCACCAGTGCGCTGTCGGTAGCCTGCACGATCTCGCCGATCATCACGTCGCGGGCGTCACGGTCTTCGGCGGCAACCTTCACCTTGACCAGTTCGTGGCGCTCCAGCACTTCGTTCAGCTCGGTCAGGAAGGCCGGCGTGACGCCCTTGCCGCCGGTCTGCAGCAGGGCCTTCAGGTCGTGGGCTTGGCCGCGCAGGAAACGGGTCTGGGAAGGGGTCAAGGCAGTGGGCATGCAGAAAACACGGTTGAATGGGACGATCAGGGTATCATGGCGACCCCATCAGCCCCTATTTCCAATGGCTACCCGCAGCAAAAGCAGCCAGCGCTGGCTCAAGGAACATTTCTCCGATCCCTTCGTGAAGAAGGCCCAGGCCGAAGGCATGCGCTCCCGTGCGGCCTACAAGCTCGAAGAACTGCTCGAACGTGACCGGTTGCTGAAGCCGCACATGGTGGTGGTCGACCTCGGCGCGGCCCCGGGTGGCTGGTCTCAGCAGGTTCGGAGACAGATTGGCGACACTGGCCGCGTGCTGGCCCTGGACATTCTGGACATGCCGCCACTGGCCGGCGTGGAGTTCCTTCATGGTGACTTCAGGGAAGAAACCGTCCTATCGGAGTTTGAAGCCATGCTCGGGGATCAGCCGGTAGACCTTGTGCTGTCGGACATGGCCCCCAATAAGAGTGGTGTGGGCGCGGTCGACCAGCCGCGGATGATGCACCTGGCGGAGCTGGCCATGGATTTTGCCGACAACCATCTCAAGACCGGTGGGGCATTCCTGATCAAGCTGTTCCAGGGCGAAGGCTTTGACGACTACGTGCGCGACATGCGCCGCCGGTACGACAAGGTCTCCATCCGCAAGCCGGAAGCCTCGCGCAAGCGCTCTCCCGAGGTGTATGCCTTGGGTCAGGGAAAACGCGCCCACATGAAGTAAGCTCGACCCCGTAAGTTCGACCCCAACGCAACGCCAGCACTAAGAGGAACACCGGAGCCAATGAGGATGAACGACTTGACCAAGAACCTCCTGCTATGGGTGGTCGTCGCCGTCGTGCTGATGGTGGTCTTCCAGAGCTTCTCGCCCAAGACCTCGGGGGCCGGGGCGCAGGGCGCTTCGTACTCGCAGTTCCTGGACCAGGTGGACACCGGTAACGTGCAGAAGGTTGCCTTCGGCGGCGATACGCGCGGCGGTACCAGCCAGATCACCTACACCACCCGTGGTGGACAGTCGTCCACCATCACCGCACCGTTCGATCGCGACCTGATCAACGTGCTGCGTACCAAGAATGTCGAGATCGTGCAGGAAGAGCCGTCCAGCGGTATCTCCCTTGGTGCGATCCTGATGAATTTCCTGCCGGTCATCCTGATCATCGGCTTCTGGTTGTTCATAATGCGGCAGATGCAGGGCGGTGGCGGCGGTGCCAAGGGCGCGATGTCCTTCGGCAAGTCGCGCGCCAAGCTGCAGGGCGAAGACCAGATCAAGGTCACCTTCGCCGATGTTGCCGGTTGCGACGAGGCCAAGGAAGAGGTCGGCGAACTGGTCGATTTCCTGCGTGACCCGTCCAAGTTCACCAAGCTCGGCGGCAAGATCCCGCGCGGCGTGCTGATGGTCGGCCCTCCGGGTACCGGCAAGACGCTGCTGGCCAAGGCGATCGCCGGTGAAGCCAAGGTGCCGTTCTTCTCGATCTCCGGTTCGGACTTCGTGGAAATGTTCGTCGGCGTCGGCGCCAGCCGAGTGCGCGACATGTTCGAGCAGGCCAAGAAGCACGCGCCGTGCATCATCTTCATCGATGAAATCGACGCCGTCGGTCGCCACCGTGGTGCCGGCCTGGGTGGCGGTCATGATGAGCGCGAGCAGACCCTGAACCAGCTGCTGGTCGAGATGGACGGTTTCGAAGGCGGCGAAGGTGTGATCGTGATCGCCGCCACCAACCGTCCGGACGTGCTGGACCCGGCGCTGCTGCGTCCGGGCCGCTTCGACCGCCAGGTGGTGGTCGGCCTGCCGGACGTGAAGGGCCGCGAGCACATCCTCAAGGTGCACATGCGCAAGCTGCCGCTGGCTGACGACGTCGTGCCGATGGTGATCGCTCGTGGTACCCCGGGCTTCTCCGGTGCCGACCTGGCCAACCTCTGCAACGAGGCCGCCCTGTTCGCCGCCCGTGGCAACGAGAAGGAAGTCCGCATGGACCACTTTGATCGTGCCCGCGACAAGATCCTGATGGGCGCCGAGCGCCGCTCGATGGCCATGAGCGAGGAGGAGAAGACCCTCACCGCTTACCACGAAGCCGGTCACGCCATCGTCGGCCGCCTGGTGCCCGAGCATGACCCGGTCTACAAGGTCACCATCATCCCGCGCGGCCGTGCGCTGGGCGTGACCATGTACCTGCCGGAGGGCGACAAGTACTCGATCAACCGCGTGGCGATCAACTCGCAGCTGTGCTCGCTGTATGGCGGTCGCGTCGCCGAAGAACTGATCTTCGGGCAGGACAAGGTCACCACCGGTGCCTCCAACGACATCGAGCGTGCCACCAAGATGGCCCGCAACATGGTCACCAAGTGGGGCCTGTCGGAGACCCTCGGCCCGATCGCCTACGGTGAAGAGGACGATGAAGTGTTCCTCGGCCGTTCGGTCACCCAGCACAAGAGCGTGTCCAACGACACTGCGCGCCGCATCGATGAGGAAGTGCGCAGCATCCTGGACAAGGCCTATGCCCGGACCACCGAGCTGCTGACCGCCAACGTCGACAAGCTGCATGCGATGACCCAGCTGCTGCTGCAGTACGAAACCATCGACGCGCCGCAGATCGACGCCATCATGGAAGGCCGCGATCCGCCGCCGCCGATGGGTTGGACCAAGTCGAGCAAGGATGATGGCGGCAATGACAAGGGTGGCGACGCCCGTCCGCTGCCGCCGATCGCCGGTCCGGCCGAATCGATCTGACGGCCTGCCGTACGCAACGCAAGACGAGGCCGGGGCAACCCGGCCTTGTTGTTTCCGGGCCCCGGCCCATCCGATCCCGACAGTCTGCTGGAGTCCGCATGTCCGCCCCCAAGCCTGAACCGATTTCCCATACTGCCGAGATGGTGATCGCCACCGTGGTCGGCGTCGCTGTTGGCCTGACCGTGGACAATCTGCTGCTGGGCTGTGGCGTGGGCATCGCAGTGGGCATCCTGCTGAGCATCATCAAGACGCTGTACGTAGACCGGAAGCGTCGGCGCAAGTAGGGTTTTGCGGCAGGGCTGCGCCCTGCACCCGCAGAAGCCACAGCAACGGCCGAAGCAACGGCAACAGCCGAAGCAACGGCCGAAGCAACGGCAACAGCTGGGCTTCCTGGGGATGGCGGGGCGATGTCGGATTGCGGGGACGCCGTAAACCCCCAGACCTGCCCAGCCGCTGGCGGCTGTGCGTTCGGGCGCTTGCGAAGCAGTGCTTCGCAAGCAAAGCGCCCTCACCCATGGAGGCTTGGCCGCGGCATCCATGCCGCGGACACCTCGCAATCCGACACCGCCCCGCCTTCGACGATGCCCCGGTGCTGTTGGGCTGCTGTTGGTAGGTGTCGACCTTGGTCGACACGTAGATCCACGCCATGCGTGGATGCTCTTCGTTCAATTGTCGACATATTCGATTCCGATGGAGATTCATCCACGCATGGCGTGGATCTACTGGCCACCTGAAAACTGTCGAAGGCGGGGCACTGTGGGTTTGCGGGGTGTGAGCCGCATGGATGCGGCGACCAAGCCTCCATGGACGGATTCACGGCGTCCCCGCAAACCCACAGTGCCCCGCCATCCCACGGAATGCCGCTGTTGCTGTTGCTCCAGCCCTGGCCTCTGCGGATCCGCCGTAAACTACCCTTCGTTGCCCGCAGGATCTGCCATGTTCGATATCTCTCCCCAGCTCGATTGCGCCGGCCGCATCCTGCGCCTGGACCGTGCCCGGGTCATGGGGATCGTCAACGTCACCCCGGATTCGTTCTCTGACGGCGGTGCCCATGACACCACCGAAGCGGCGGTCGCGCATGGCCTGAAACTGGTGGAGGAGGGCGCCGACCTGCTTGACATCGGCGGCGAATCCACCCGGCCGGGTGCGGCGCCGGTGTCGATCGACGAAGAGCTGCGTCGTGTCGTGCCGGTCATCGAGCAGCTGGCGGCGCGTACATCGGTGCCGATCAGCATCGACACCTTCAAGCCGGAGGTGATGCGTGCCGCAGTGGCTGCAGGCGCCGGGATGATCAATGACATCTTCGGCCTGCGCCAGGACGATGCGCTGCAGGCCGCGGCAGACACTGGCGTGCCAGTGGTGCTGATGCACATGCAGGGCGAGCCGGGCCACATGCAGTCCGACCCGCAGTACGACGATGTCGTCACCGAGGTCCATGGCTTCCTGGTGCAGCGCTTGTTCGCCGCCGAGATGGCCGGCATCGCCAAGAAGAATCTGCTGATCGACCTCGGCTTCGGCTTCGGCAAGAGCACCGCGCACAACATCACCCTGCTGGCCCGCTCCGAGCGCTTCCTCGAACTCGGCGTGCCGATGCTGGCCGGGCTGTCGCGCAAGCGCAGCCTGGGCGAGCTGACCGGTCGCGAGTCACCGGCAGAGCGTGTCGCTGCGTCGGTGGCCGCACACCTCATCGCCGTGCAACGCGGTGCCCGTATCGTGCGCGTGCACGATGTGGCGGCGACGGTCGATGCCTTGAAGGTCTGGCAGGCGGTCGACGCGGTGCCCGCTGTCCGGGGGGATGCCAAACCGACCCTCCGCTGGCCGGACGAAGACTGATGGCCGTCGATCAGCGGCCGCTGGCGATTGCCGTGATGGGGCCGACCGCCAGCGGCAAGACCGCGACCGCGATCGCGCTGGCGCAGCAGCTGGATGGTGAAATCGTCAGCGTCGATTCGGCGCTGGTCTATCGCGGGCTGGATATCGGTTCGGCCAAGCCTGATGCCGGCGAACGCGCGCAGGCACCGCACCACCTGCTGGACCTGCGCGATCCCTGGCAGACCTATTCGGCCGCCGAGTTCGCCGCCGACGCCGGACGCGTGGTGGCCGGCATCGTTGCCCGGGGCAGGATGCCGATCCTGGCCGGCGGCACGGGCCTGTACTTCCGTGCGCTGCTGCAGGGGTTGTCGCCGATGCCGGAGGCCGATCCGGCGATGCGCGACGCGTTGAACGCCGAGGCCGCCGAGCGTGGCTGGGCGGCCCTGCACGCCGAACTGGCCACGGTTGATCCCGCCGCCGCCGCGCGCATCCATGCCACCGACCCGCAACGCATCCAGCGGGCGCTGGAGGTCTACCGCCTGACCGGCACGCCGATCAGTGAATGGCAGCGCCGCCCCGGCGTCGCCCCGTTGCCGGTGCGTACGTTGAAGCTGATTCTGGCGCCGCGCGACCGCGCCGTGCTGCACCAGCGCATCGAGGCCCGCTTCGACGCCATGCTCGCCCAGGGCTTTCTTGACGAAGTGCGCGCCCTGCGAGCGTTGCCGGAAATGCAGGCGGTCGCCGCGCCGCTGGACCTTCCGGCCGTCCGCGCGGTGGGGTATCGCCAGGCCTGGGAGTACCTGGACGGCGAGGGGGACGAGGCCCGCTTCCGTGACAAGTCCATTTTCGCCACCCGGCAACTGGCCAAGCGCCAGCTGACCTGGCTGCGCGGCGAGCTTGATGCACGCTGGTTCGACCCCCATATGGATGGGGAGCGCCTGGCAGGCGCGGTGTCCACCTTCGTTGCACGCTGAACCGACGCTGGCCGTGTACCATCATGGGCCGGCAAGCGGCTCGGGGGCCGCGGCAACCGCCGGCTACCAATAAGAACAATAATCAGGAGTGTGCAATGTCCAAGGGGCAATCGCTGCAGGATCCTTTCTTGAATGCACTGCGGCGCGAACGCGTGCCGGTTTCGGTGTACCTGGTCAACGGCATCAAGCTGCAGGGCACGATCGAATCGTTCGATCAGTTCGTGGTCCTGCTGCGCAACACCGTCAGTCAGATGGTCTACAAGCACGCCATTTCCACCGTGGTGCCGGCGCGCAACGTCAAGGTCGGCCCGGGTGGTGGGTACGTGCAATCAGGTGAGGATGGTCAGGCGGGTGATGAAGCAGACGAATGATGTTGGAGCGGTAAATGTTTGACCGCTCGAAAAAGGGCGAACACGCCCTGTTGATCCAGCCGCATTTCGGCAAGCTGGAAGACGATGTGCTGGAAGAATTCGGTGATCTGGCCCGCTCGGCTGGGGCCAGCATCGCGGTGACCATCACCGCGCGCCTGGATCGCCCGAACCCATCGACCCTGCTCGGCAGCGGCAAGCTGGATGAGATCAAGGCCGCCGCCGAGGCGACCGGCGCCGACCTGATCCTGGTCAACCACGCGTTGAGCCCGGGCCAGGAACGCAATCTGGAACGTTTCCTGGAGCGTCGGGTGATCGACCGTACCGGTCTGATCCTGGACATCTTTGCCCAGCGAGCGCGCAGCCATGAAGGCAAGCTGCAGGTCGAGCTGGCCCAGCTGCGCCATATGGCGACCCGCCTGGTGCGTGGCTGGACCCATCTGGAGCGCCAGCGTGGTGGTTCGATCGGTCTGCGCGGCCCGGGTGAAACCCAGCTGGAAACCGATCGTCGCCTGCTGCAGAAGCGGGTTGAACAACTGCAGAAGCGGCTGGAGAAAGTCGAAGTACAGCGCACCCAGATGCGTCGTGCGCGGGTACGCAGCGAATTGCCGCGCGTGGCCCTGGTGGGCTACACCAATGCCGGCAAATCGACCTTGTTCAATGCGATGACCGGCGCCGAGGCCTATGCGGCTGACCAGTTGTTCGCCACCCTGGATCCGACCGTGCGCCGGATTGCCGTGCCCGGTGGCAACGTGGTGCTGGCCGATACCGTAGGTTTCGTACGCGACCTGCCGCATGACCTGGTGGCGGCCTTCCGCTCGACCCTGTCCGAAGCGCGGGAAGCGGATTTCCTGCTGCACCTTGTCGATGCCGCCGATCCGCACCGCGAGGAGCGCATCGCCCAGGTCGACGAAGTGCTGACCGCCGTCGGTGCCGGCGACCTGCCGCAGCTGCTGGTGTTCAACAAGATCGACCGCATCGAGGGTGCCGACGTGCGCCACGATGGCCAGGACGGCGTGCCGGATGAATCGCGGCGTGAGCGGGTGTGGATTTCCGCACGCGACGGGCAGGGCATCGAGCTGTTGCAGGCCGTGCTCGGCAAGCGCTTGGGTCTGCAGCACGTCACCGGCGAGCTGCGCCTGCCTCCCAGCGCCGGCCGCCTGCGCGCGCGCCTGCACCAGCTGGAAGTGGTCCGCAGTGAACAGGCTGATGACGAAGGCTGGCTGTTGCAGGTCGATCTTCCCATCGCCGAGGCCGAGAAGCTGGCGGCCAGCGCCGATGGCGAGCCGATCCGGGCCCTGCTGCCGGAAAAGCTCCCCGAATGGTGAGGTAGTGCCGGCCGCTGGCCGGCAGCTCCCGCGGGCCCGTGCCGCGACACCACCTTGCGATCTGCGGTACAACGTGCAGGTTCTTCACCTTTCAGCTACCCCGATGGCCTTCCCGACCGACGCCGAACTCAACGCCCAGGCCGCTGCGCTGGGCCAGCGCCTGCAGCAGGCTTCGCTGCAACTGGTGACTGCTGAAAGCTGCAGCGGTGGCTGGATCGCCAAGTGCATGACCGACATCGCCGGTTCCTCGGCGTTCTTCGATTGCGGCATGGTGGTTTACAGCTACGAAGCCAAGCAGCGCCTGCTCGGCGTGCGCGCGCAGACGCTGGAGCAGTTCGGTGCCGTCAGCCGCGAAGCCGTGCTGGAGATGGTGTCCGGGGCGCTGGTCAATTCCGGCGCCGGCATCGCGGTGGCGGTGACCGGTATCGCAGGGCCGGGCGGTGGCAGCCCGGACAAGCCGGTCGGCAGTGTCTGGATCGGCTGGAAGTGCCGCGGCGGCTATGCCCGTGCCGAACTGTTCCAGTTCGACGGCGACCGCGAAGCCATCCGCCGGCAGACCGTAGCGGCGGCATTGCACGGTATCGACGCCCAGCTGTGACATGCTGCTCCGGCAATCAACCGGAGTAGGCAACGATGTGGGAGACGCTGGGCACCGTCCGTGACCTTGGTAGGCTGCAGGAAATCGCCGCCGTCCTGATCCGCTACGGCTTCGGCGACGTCGTGCGGCGCATCGGCCTGGCCACGGTGCTGGAACGTACCGGCCGCCTGCTGCACTGGAACGAGGAGCGGCAGGAAATGCTGCGGATGACCGCGCCGGTGCGCGTGCGCAGTGCCCTGCAGGATCTCGGGCCGACCTTCGTGAAGCTGGGCCAGGTGCTCGCCACCCGAGTCGACCTGCTGCCGCCGGACTGGATCGCCGAACTTTCCGAGCTGCAGAACGCGGTCCCCGCATTGCCTTACGAGAAGATCCGCGAACAGCTGGAGGCCGACCTCGGTGCACCGCCGTCGCAGGTGTTCGCCTTCCTTGATGAAACCCCGATGGCCGCTGCTTCATTGGCCCAGGCCCATCGTGCGCGGCTGCGCGATGGCCGCGAAGTGGTGCTGAAGGTGCGTCGTCCCGGTATCCGTGACGTGGTTGAAGCCGATCTGCGGTTGCTGGCACGGCTGGCCGAGATCGTCGAAGCCCGCCTGCCGGATCTGCGCCGCTACCGGCCCGCCGAGGTGGTGCAGCAGTTCACCGTGTCGTTGCGGCGCGAGCTGGATTTCGCCGCCGAGTGCCGCAATGCCGAGCGCATCGCGCGCAACTTCGAGGGGCGTGACGACATCCTGATTCCGGCGGTGCACTGGCAATGGACCTGCGAAAGTCTGAACGTGCAGGACTTCGTCGACGGCATCGCGGGGCGTGATCTGGCCGGTGTCGATGCGGCCGGCCTCGACCGCCGTGAACTGGCCCGGCGTGGTGCCGACATCGTATTGAAGATGGTGCTGGAGGACGGTTGCTTCCACGCCGATCCGCACCCGGGCAACATCATCTACCTGCGCGATGGCCGCATCGGCGTGATCGATTTCGGCATGGTTGGTGCCTTGTCGGAGGTGCGCCGCTTCCAGGTCGCGCAGCTGCTGCATGGTCTGGTGGAACAGGACCCGCAGGGCGTGGCCGACGTGTTGCTGGACTGGGCAGGCGGCGTGGAGGTGGACGAGAACCGGTTGCAGCACGACATCAGCCTGTTCGTCGACCAGTACCGTGGCGTGCCGCTGAAGGACCTGCGCATCGGCCTGATGCTGGGCGACATCACCCAGTTGCTGCGCAGCTACAACCTGACCCTGCCGGCGGATCTGGCACTGATGATCAAGGCCTTCCTGACGCTGGAGGGCATGGGCCGCCAGCTCGACCCCGATTTCGACATGGCCAGCGCCGCGCGCCCGTTCCTGGAGCGGGTGGTACTGCAGCGCTATGCGCCGCGGGCGTTGTTCAAGCGCGGCCGACGCAGTCTGCTGGGCATGATCGACTTTGCCGGTGAGTTGCCGCGGGACCTGCGCAAGCTGGTCCAGGCTGCGCGCCGTGGCCGCCTGCAGCTGAAGGTCGAGACGAGCGCGCTGCAGGGCTTCGGCGACCAGGTCAATCGCGCCGCAAACCGGATGGTGATGGGCATTGTCACCGCGGCCCTGATCATCGGCTCCTCGATCGTGATGCACAGCGTAGGCGGCGTCTCCAGCCGCTGGCTGCTGGCGCTGGGCGTGTGCGGCTTCATCGGCGCGGGGTTCTGTGGGGTATGGATCCTGTTCTCGATCTGGAGAAGCGGCAAGCACACGTAGTGTGCATGCCGCGGCGGTTCCCGCCAGGAACCGCGGAATCGCGCAGCGATTCCTGTAGAGCCGACCGCTGGTCGGCTGCTTTCGGCTTTGCCGCCCCCAACCAGTCACGCCGCATTCCCGGTAGCGCCGGGCCATGCCCGGCGGCTTTCGCTCCTCCCGTAATCGCCCCCAGCACTTGCAGTTCCGGGTGTTAGTAGTAATACTACTAACCATGGACCTGACCGACACCCAGCAGGCGATCCTGCAGTTGATCGCCGAGCGTATCGAGAGCGAAGGCGCACCGCCGTCGCAGACTGAAATCGCACGTGCCTTCGGCTTCAAGGGGGTGCGCGCAGCGCAGTACCATCTGGAAGCGCTGGAGCAGGCCGGGGCGATCCGTCGTGTACCGGGCCAGGCCCGCGGCATCCGTCTGGTGCAGGCGCCACCGGTGGAAACGCTCGCCGAACCGGGGCTGCCCGACAGCGTCCTGCGCCTGCCGATCCTGGGTCGGGTCGCGGCGGGTCTGCCGATCGGCGCCGACATCGGCTCGGATGATTTCGTGGTGCTGGACCGGGTGTTCTTCTCGCCGGCGCCGGACTACCTGCTGAAAGTGCAGGGCGATTCAATGATCGACGAAGGCATCTTCGACGGCGACCTGATCGGCGTGCACCGCACCCGCGACGCCCATTCCGGGCAGATCGTGGTGGCGCGCATCGATGACGAGATCACCGTCAAGCTGTTGAAGATCGCCAAGGACCGGATCCGCCTGTTGCCCCGCAATCCCGACTACAAGCCGATTGACGTGCTTCCGGACCAGGATTTCTCGATCGAGGGCCTGTACTGCGGGCTGCTGCGACCAAACCGTTGACGATTCACCCTGTAATTCCCGCGGTCTTTTGTGGCGATTCTCTGGTTCTGCTGAGGTTGGTACGGATGTCCGATATTTTTTTTCCGAACGCCGGGCAGAATCTCAGCCTGTGCGATACGCCAGCCTTAAAGTGAGCCCATGGCCAAGAAGACTTCCAAAGACAGCACCTCCAACGACGTGACCTCTGCAAGGACCAATCCGATGGACGAGAACAAGAAGCGCGCCCTCGCTGCAGCTCTGGGCCAGATCGAAAAGCAGTTCGGCAAGGGCTCGGTGATGCGCATGGGCGACCGTGTGGTCGAGCCTGTCGAGGCGATTCCGACCGGTTCTCTGATGCTGGATATCGCATTGGGCATTGGTGGCCTGCCCAAGGGCCGCGTGGTGGAAATCTACGGACCGGAATCCTCCGGCAAGACCACCTTGACCCTGCAGGCCATCGCCGAGTGCCAGAAGCTGGGTGGTACGGCTGCCTTCATCGATGCCGAGCATGCGCTGGACCCGATCTACGCTGGCAAGCTGGGCGTCAACGTCGACGATCTGCTGCTGTCGCAGCCGGATACCGGTGAGCAGGCGCTTGAAATCGCCGACATGCTGGTCCGCTCCGGCTCGGTGGACATCCTGGTGGTCGACTCGGTCGCCGCGTTGACCCCGAAGGCCGAAATCGAAGGCGAGATGGGCGACCAGCTGCCGGGCCTGCAGGCTCGCCTGATGAGCCAGGCGCTGCGCAAGCTGACCGGCAACATCAAGCGTTCGAACACCCTGGTGGTGTTCATCAACCAGCTGCGCATGAAGATCGGTGTGATGATGCCGGGCCAGAGCCCGGAAGTGACCACCGGCGGCAACGCGCTGAAGTTCTATGCCTCGGTGCGCCTGGACATCCGCCGTATCGGTGCGATCAAGAAGGGCGACGAGATCATCGGCAACCAGACCAAGATCAAGGTCGTCAAGAACAAGCTGGCGCCGCCGTTCAAGCAGGTCATCACCGAGATCCTGTACGGCGAAGGCATCAGCCGCGAAGGCGAACTGATCGATATGGGCGTGGAGGCCAAGCTGGTCGAGAAGGCCGGTGCCTGGTACAGCTACGGTGAAGAGCGCATCGGCCAGGGCAAGGACAACGCCCGCGGCTATCTGCGCGACAACCCGCAGGTTGCCGCCAAGCTCGAGGCCGAGCTGCGCGAAAAGTTCCAGCCGACCGAAGCCGTCCGTGAGGAAGGCGAAGACGAAGGCGACGACGAGTAAGGCTTGCTGTGGGGCAGGGCGGCGCCGTCAGTGACGTCGCCCTGTCCTGCAGATTCGGTTTCCCCGACGGGGGACGCGCCAGGGACGGCGCATTTGATTGAAGGCGAGCATGAACGATTCCGACGCCCCGGAACCCGGCCACAAGCGCCGCGTACGCGAACAGACCCCCGTCCAGCGTGCCCTGGGGTTGCTGGTGCGGCGTGAGCATTCGCGCAAGGAGTTGACCCGCAAGCTGACCTCCCGGGGTATCGAGGGCGAGGCGGCGCAGGCCGCGGTCGACAAGCTGACCGAGGCTGGCTGGCAGGACGACACCCGGTTTGCCGAGAATCTGGTGCGCATGCGCGCCAATACCGGCTACGGCCCCATCCATGTGCGGGCCGAACTGGGCACCCATGGACTGGACAGCGAGCAGATCGCTGCCGCCATGGATACCTTTGAAGGCGACTGGACGGAGAACGCCCGGGATCTGGTCCGTCGCCGCTTCGGTGAGGCCGGCCCGCAGGACCTGGCGCAGCGTCGCAAGGCCGCCGATCTGCTGGCTCGCCGGGGCTTTGATGGCGACAGCATCCGCCGTGCGACCCGTTACGATCCGGACGACTGAGACTGATGGCGTCGGGCCTGATACCCTTTGGGGTTTCGGCGGTCCGTTCGACCCTGGCCACTGCGGCTGGCGGCACGGGCCCCGGCCCGCAGACTGCCAGCCCCCATGAACGCATCCGCCAAATTCACGACATCCCAGATCCGCAGCGACTTCCTTGAGTTCTTCAAGGGCAAAGGCCACACCATCGTGCCGTCGGCGCCGCTGGTGCCGGGCAACGATCCGACCCTGCTGTTCACCAATTCCGGCATGGTGCAGTTCAAGGACGTGTTCCTGGGCGCGGAAAAGCGCAGCTACGTGCGCGCGGCCGACGTCCAGCGCTGCCTGCGTGCCGGTGGCAAGCACAACGATCTCGACCAGGTGGGCTACACCGCCCGCCATCACACCTTCTTCGAAATGCTGGGCAACTGGTCCTTCGGCGATTACTTCAAGAAGGATGCGATCGCCTGGGCCTGGGAGCTGCTGACCCAGGTCTGGAAGCTGCCCGCCGAGCGCCTGCTGGTCACGGTCTACCAGACCGACGACGAGGCCTACGCGCTGTGGCGCGACATGATCGGCATTCCGGAAGAACGTATCGTTCGCATCGGCGACAACAAGGGTGCGCCGTTCGCCTCGGACAACTTCTGGCAGATGGCCGATACCGGTCCGTGCGGTCCCTGCACCGAGATCTTCTACGACCACGGTGACCATATCGCCGGTGGCCCCCCGGGCTCGCCGGACGAAGATGGCGACCGTTTCATCGAGATCTGGAACCTGGTCTTCATGCAGTTCGATCGCCAGCAGGACGGCACGCTGATGCCGCTGCCGGCGCCGTGCGTGGATACCGGCATGGGCCTGGAACGCCTGGCCGCGATCCTGCAGCACGTGCATACCAACTACGAGATCGACCTGTTCCAGGCGCTGATCCGCAAGGCATCGGAGCTGACCGGCACCGCCGATCTGGAAAACAAGTCGCTGCGGGTGATCGCCGACCACATCCGCGCCTGTTCGTTCCTGATCGTCGATGGCGTGCTGCCGTCCAACGAAGGTCGCGGCTACGTGCTGCGCCGGATCATCCGCCGCGCGCTGCGACATGGCTGGATGCTGGGCGTGCGCCAGCCGTTCTTCAGCAAGCTGGTGCCGACCCTGGTCGAGCAGATGGGCGAGGCTTACCCGGAACTGCCGGCGCAGGTCGATACCGTCGTGCGTGCACTGCAGGCCGAGGAGGAGCGTTTCGCTGAGACCCTCGACTCGGGCATGAAGATCTTCGACGACGTTGCGGCCAAGGTCAGCAATGGCGTGATCCCGGGCGTGGACGCGTTCCGCCTGTACGACACCTACGGCTTCCCGCTCGACCTGACCCAGGACATCGCCCGCGAGCGTGACCTGACCGTGGACATCGACGGCTTCAACGCCGCGATGGAAACGCAGCGCGAGACCGCGCGTGCGGCCGGCAAGTTCGGCGGCGGCGTGACGCTGTCGGCCGATCTGGTCGCCACGCTCAAGCCGACCGTCTTCCTCGGCTATGACCGCCTGCAGGCCGATGGCCTCGGTGTGGTCGCGATCCTCAAGGATGGCCGCCCGGTGGACGCTGCCCAGGCCGGTGACGAGGTCATCGTGCTGACCAGCCAGACCCCGTTCTACGCCGAGTCAGGCGGCCAGGTCGGTGACACGGGCACCTTGTCCGCTGCCGGCGTGCAGATGCAGGTGAGCGACACCCAGAAGTTCGCAGGCCAGTTCCATGGCCACGTCGGCAAGCTCACCCAGGGCAGCCTGAAGATCGGTGACGTGCTGTCCGGCCAGGTCGATGGCGAGCGCCGTGGCGCCACCATCCTCAACCACTCGGCCACCCACCTGCTGCATGCTGCCCTGCGCGAAGTGCTGGGCACCCACGTGCAGCAGAAGGGCTCGCTGGTGGCGCCGGACCGCCTGCGCTTCGACTTCTCGCATTTCCAGCCGATCAGTGCCGAGGAACTGGCGATCATCGAGCGCAAGGTCAACCAGCAGGTGCGCGCCAACAACGCCGCCGAAGTGCACAACATGGGCATGCAGGAAGCGCTGGACTTCGGCGCGATGGCCCTGTTCGGCGAGAAGTACGGCGAGAACGTGCGCGTGCT
Source organism: Stenotrophomonas sp. G106K1 (assembly GCF_037969685.1). Lineage (NCBI taxonomy): Bacteria > Pseudomonadati > Pseudomonadota > Gammaproteobacteria > Lysobacterales > Lysobacteraceae > Stenotrophomonas > Stenotrophomonas sp. G106K1. Next base: position 334,934 of record NZ_JBBPFR010000001.1, read on the forward strand.
GAAGATGGGTGACTACTCCACCGAGCTGTGTGGTGGTACCCACGTCAACCGGACCGGTGACATCGGTCTGTTCAAGATCACCTCCGAGGGCGGCGTATCGGCCGGCGTGCGTCGTATCGAGGCCGTCACCGGCCAGGGCGCGCTGGACTACGTGGATGCCGAGGAGGCGCGCCTGGCCGAGGCCGCGGAACTGCTGGGTGGCAGCGCTGCCGACGTGGTCGAAAAGATCCGTGCGCTGGGCCTGCGCCAGAAGCAGCTGGAGCGCGAGCTGGAGGCCGTGAAGGCCAAGGTCGCTGCCGGTGCCACGGCTGATCTGTCCGGCCAGGCCGTCGAGGTCGCCGGCGTGAAGGTGCTGGCCGTCCGCCTGGAAGGCTTCGATGCCAAGGCCCTGCGCGATGCCATGGACCGCCTGAAGCAGCAGCTGGGCAACGCGGTGATCGTGCTGGCAGGTGCCCAGGACGGCAAGGCAGCCCTGGTCGCGGGCGTGAACGGCAGTGCAATGGGCAAGGTCAAGGCCGGGGAACTGTTGTCCCATATCGCCGGTCAGATCGGGGGCAAGGGCGGCGGACGCCCGGACCTCGCCCAGGGTGGTGGTGAGGACGGGCCCGCCCTTGCCACCGCGCTGGCTGCGGTCGTCGAATGGGTCAGCCCCCGCCTGTGATGAACCCTTGCCGTCCCCCTCCTTGTAGGAGCGGGACGGCTGACGGTACCATTGCGAATCTTTTCCCTTTGTCGTGGGCGCGCTTCTTGACGGAGCGTCAAGCCGGTGGGGGATACCCTTCCACACGGTTCCATGGAGACTTAAAAAATGTTGATCCTGACTCGCCGCGTCGGCGAAACCCTGATGATCGGTGACTCGGTGAGCGTCACCGTGCTTGGCGTCAAGGGTAACCAGGTGCGTATCGGCATCACTGCGCCGAAGGACGTCGCTGTGCATCGCGAAGAGATCTACCAGCGCATCCAGCGTGGTGACGAAGCCGGCAGCACCGGTGGTGAAAATTCTGCGGAATAAGGCTTTACCTTCGCGCGTGATTAACGTTATGATTCACGCCCCGCTGAGGTGCAACGCACCAGACGCGGAGAAAACCCCGGAGCGATGCCCGAGCGGCTGAAGGGGCTCCCCTGCTAAGGGAGTATAGGGTCAAAAGCTCTATCGAGGGTTCGAATCCCTCTCGCTCCGCCAGATACAAAGAAGCGCCTGCAGATCCTCGATCTGCAGGCGTTTTTCTTTTCCGGTCCCTTAAAGCCTCACGGTCACGCCGACCTGGAACCCGCGACCGGGCAGCGGTGCGATGTACTTCAACGGCGAGTTGTGTGGGCGGGCGTCGTCATCCAGAAGGTTGCTGCCGTTGACGAACACTTCCATGCCTGCGATGTAGGCATTGCGCACCGGTAGTTCGTGGCTGACCTGCAGATCGACCAGGTTGAATGCATCCAGCGGAATCTCTTCGCTGACGTTGCGACCCAGGTACTTCTGCTTGTCGTAGTAGGTGCTGGAGAGTTGTACCTTCCAGCTGTCGCGCTGCCATTGCAGGGTGGCGCCATAGCGGTTGGTCGGCATGTTCGGCAGGTACTCGCCGTCGTTGTGCGCGCGCAGCGTGTCCGGGCGATCGGCCTGGCTCCTGACCAGATCGGCGAAGGCGGACAGATTCAATTTTCCGTAGCCGCCAAGGTCGAGCGCCTGCGAGGCATCGATCTCGAATCCCTTCACCGTGGTGTCGGTCTGCTTCCAGTACTTCAGCGGCAGGCGGTTGGCCATCTGCATGCCGGAGTGGCCCTGGTAGAGGTAGTTGTCGTACTTCATCCGGTAGGCGGTGGCCGACAGCGCGAAGCCGCCAAGGTGGAACAAGCCGGTCAACTCCAGGTTCTTCGCGCGTTCCGGCTGCAGGTTCTGGTTGCCTTCTTCCTGGGTCATCACCGAATAATGCGCGTTGCTGGCATACAGCTCGTTGATCTCCGGTGCGCGCTGCGAGGACGAATAGCGCACCTTGGCGGCGAACAGCGGGCCGAGTTCGACATACGAACCCAGGCTGTAACTGTTGAGGCGATAGGAGCGACCCTGCAGTGTGGTGTTGGCAGCATTGCGCGAGGTCTTGAAGCGGCTGGGCTGCAGGTCATGGTCCACGCGTTCATGGCGGACGCCGGCATCGAAGGACGCCCAGCCGACGTCGAGGGTTTCCTTCAGGAACACGGCGTTGCTGTGCGTTTCCACATCAGGCAGGTAGCGCAGCGCGCCGCTGCCGGCGACGTCGCGCGTCTGATGGCTCAGGCCCAGCACGCCGCTGAGCGGCCCGACGGGTTGATGCGCCAGCAGCAGTTCGGCCTGGGTGCTCTGGAAGTCGTAGTCATTGGCCCTGGTCGAGCCCAGGCGCTCGCCCGAGGTGTTGTCCAGCTTTGATACCCGCAGTTCGGCACGTTCGACGTACGGCAGCGGGTCTCGCAGCAACGCTTCCAGGGCGTAGCGCTGCTGCTTGATCACCACGCCCACCGGCAGGCCGTCGGCAGGGTTCGCGCCGAAGGACAGGTTCTGCATCGAGAAGCCCGGCACACCGTATTCGCTGTCCTTGGCATCGATGCTGACGCCGACGTAACCGCGATCGAAGAACCAGGTCGAGCCGAGTGCTACCTGCGAACTGCGTGAGTAGCTGTTGCCCAGCCGATGGCGGTAATCGGGGGTCACATCGTTGTTGATCTGCTTCTGTACGTACGAAGGCGTCCCGGCGACATAGGCCGGATTGACCGGATTGACGTAGGTGCGGCGCTGCCATACCGAGGTCGGACTGTTGGTGTAGAAGGAAAAATCACCATCGGCCCAATCGGGGTTCTCGGTCATGAACTGGTCGATGTAGGGTTGCGAGGCCTTGTTGTAGAGCTGCTGGATGCGTGCCTCCTTCTGGCAGCTGTCGGCCAGCGCCGAATTGACACCGCCGGTGGCGGGGAACAGCCGGGTGTTGCAGACGCCCGCCTTGCTGTTGCCGGGAATGTCGTAGTACGAGATGCGTTGCCGCGAGACCTGCAGGTTCGTCGACACATTGCGCTGGTTGTTGAAGTTCATGCGGAAGCCCTGCGCATCGGCCGCGTTGAAACCTTTGCGCAGGACCAGCTCCATCGACTGGTCCTTGTCCTCCATCGTGCGCGAGATCAGGCCGGAGTCGATGTCGACGCTGCCGCCGATGGCGTTGCCGCCATAGCGGACGGTATCGGAGGATTTGTTGACGGTGACGCTGCGCACGAACAGCGGATCGAACGGAATGTTGATGTCGCCGCTGAAGGCGTTCATGCCGAGGATGGACTGGCCGTCCTCCAGGATCTGCACGCGGTTGCCGCTGAGGCTGCGGATGACCGGTGCGCCGGCGTTGGGGCCGAAGGCGCTGTTCTGCACGCCGGAGACATGTTCAAGCATGCCGCCGAGGGTGCGGTTCTGGGCCTGCGGGGTCTCGACAGTGACGATGCTGTCGATCCGGGAGGGCTTGCTCGCCTCCACCCGGACGGCGGGCAGGGTCGGGTCGTCACTGGCATGGGCGTTGTGGACGACGAACAGGATGGCTGCAGCAAGCAGGTGACGACGCATGACACACTCCGTGAAAAGAATATGAAATGTTATAACGTAACTATTCAGCGTCACAAGATGGGGGGACAGCGGAGGGTTGGGGGAGATCGGCCCGGTCGTCGGCGGCAGCGTGGCCGCTTGCACGACCGGACGTTGGCGCGCAGCATCCAGCTTTGCAGGTTCCCCGCGCGCACCTGCAAGACCTTCCTCCCTCGAAAGGAGCCTCGCATGAAGCTGTTGTTCGCCGCGTTGCTGTCCGTGGCCCTGCTGCAGGCGATGCCTGCCCTGGCTGAGAGCCCGAAGTCCTCGCCGCTGCTCGGCCGCTGGTCGCTGGATATCGCCACGTCCGCGCTGCCTGAAGCACAGCGTCCGCAACGGGTCGTGCTGGAATTCAAGGACGCCGGTGCGGGAAGGTGGAGCTCGCACGTGGACATCGTCCTGCAGGATGGCAAGACGATGAAATCCGACGGTACGCTGGCGTTGGATGGCACGCCCGCGGCGCTGATCGGCAGCTACGGTGCCAACCAGGCGACGCTGAAACTGCCGGCGCCGAACACGCTGGTGATGCAGCTGGTCGATCATGGCGCGCCGGCGTCCACCCGCGTGTATACGGTGGACGCTGACCGTTCAACGATGACCGAAACCAAGGCGTTCTTCGGTCATGACGGCACGCCGATCCTGCAGACCAACCTGTTCAAGCGGTTGCCGTAGCGGTGTGATGCAGCGACACCCGCAGAGGCGCGCTCTGCGGATGCCGTTGCTGCGCTGTCATGCAACGGCGGGGTCGCGCTTGCCGGTATCGATCCCGTACCGGTCGATCGCCTGCTGCAGCAGGCTCCGTTCGACATGTCCGTCGTCGGCCAGGGCCTTCAGTGCCGCCAGCACGATGAACTGGCGATCGACTTCGAAGAACGTGCGCAGCGATTCGCGTGTATCCGAGCGGCCGAAACCATCGGTGCCGAGTGCGATGAAGCGACGATCGTTGATGAAGGGGCGGATCTGGTCGCCGACGATCTTCATGTAATCGGTCGCCACCACCACAGGGCCGGCATGGTCCTGCAGGCACTGCTGCACGTAGGGAACGCGCGGCTCGTCAGCCGGGTGCAACAAATTCCAGCGCTCGACGGCCAGACCGTCGCGGCGCAGTTCGGTCAGGCTGGGGGCGCTCCAGACGTCGCTGGCGATACCGAAATCCTGCTGCAGAAGATCGGCAGCGGCCAGCACCTCGCGCAGGATCGAGCCACTGCCCATCAACTGCACGCGAGGCTGTGCAATGGTGTCGGCAGCGGCGGGGCGCAGCAGATAGAGGCCCTTCAGGATGCCGGCTTCGGCGCCGTCAGGCAGGGCAGGGTGCGGGTAGTTCTCGTTGAGCAGGGTGATGTAGTAGTAGATGTCTTCCTGGTCCACATACATGCGGCGCAGGCCGTCGTGGATGATTACTGCCAGTTCGAAGTTGTAGGTCGGGTCGTAGGACACGCAGCTTGGAATCACCGAGGACAGCACGTGGCTGTGGCCATCGTCGTGCTGCAGGCCTTCGCCCATCAGCGTGGTTCGGCCCGAGGTGGCACCAAGCAGGAAGCCACGGGTGCGCGCGTCGGCCGCGGCCCAGGCCAGATCGCCGACGCGCTGCAGGCCGAACATCGAATAGAAGATGTAGAACGGAATCGTGGCCAGGCCGTGGTTGGCGTACGCGGTACCGGCGGCGATCCACGAACAGATCGCGCCGGATTCGTTGATGCCTTCCTGCAGGATCTGGCCATCCTTGGCTTCTTTGTAATAGCTCAGCTGGCCTGCATCCTGCGGCGTGTACAGCTGGCCGAGGTAAGAGTGGATGCCGATCTGGCGGAACAGGCCTTCCATGCCGAAGGTGCGCGATTCATCGGGCACGATCGGGATCACCAGCCTGCCCAGCTCGGGGTCCTTGAGCAGGGTGGTGAGGATGCGCACGAAACCCATGGTGGTGGACTGGCCACGATCACCACTGCCTTGCAGCTGTGCGTTGAACGTGGACAGCGCTGGCAGCGGCAGCGGATCGACCTGTGCCAGTCGTGCCGGCAGCTGGCCACCCTGCGCCTGGCGACGCTGCGCGAAGTAGAGCGCCTCCGGGCTGCCCGGCGCCGGGCGCAGGTACGGCATTTCCTCCAGCTGTTCATCGCTGACCGGCAGATCGAAACGGTCGCGGAAAGCGCGCACCGCATTGATACTCATCTTCTTCAACTGGTGATTGATGTTCTGGCCTTCGCCGGCCTCACCCATGCCGAAGCCCTTCACCGTCTTGGCCAGCACTACGGTGGGCCGGCCCGGGGTGCTCACTGCCTGCTGGTAGGCGGCGTACACCTTCTGCGGGTCGTGGCCGCCACGCGCCAGCGCCCAGATCTCGTCGTCGCTCATGTCCGCGACCAGCGTCAGCAGTTCCGGGTAGCGCCCGAAGAAATGCTCGCGTACATAGGCACCGCTCTGTGACTTGAAGGTCTGGTAGTCACCATCGACGCATTCCATCATGCGTTGGCGCAGCAGGCCGCTGTGATCGCGTGCCAGCAGGTCGTCCCAGCCGCCGCCCCAGATCACCTTGATCACGTTCCAGCCGGCGGCACGGAAGGTGCCTTCCAGTTCCTGGATCACCTTGGCGTTGCCGCGCACTGGTCCGTCCAGGCGCTGCAGGTTGCAGTTGACCACGAACACCAGGTTGTCCAGGCGCTCGCGCCCGGCCAGCGAGATGGCAGCCAGCGATTCGGGCTGGTCCATTTCGCCATCACCGAGGAAGGCCCAGACCTTGCGACCCTGATGTTGCTTCAGCCCCCGGTATTCCAGGTAGCGCATGTAGCGGGCCTGGTAGGCCGCCGTCAGCGGGCCCAGGCCCATCGATACAGTGGGGAACTGCCAGAACTCCGGCATCAACCGCGGGTGCGGATACGAAGACAAGCCCTCGCGTCCTGCTTCGCGGCGGAAGTTGTCCATCTGCTCGGCACTGATGCGTCCTTCCACGAACGCCCGGCCGTAGATGCCCGGCGCCGAATGACCCTGGATGTAGATCATGTCGCCGTCGAAGGTGTCGGTACGGCCACGGAAGAAGTGATCGAAGCCCACGTCATACATGACCGCTGCGGACTGGTAAGTGGCGATGTGGCCGCCGACATTGGAGTGCCTGCCGGCGCGCAGCACCATCACCATGGCGTTCCAGCGGATCATCGCGTTCAACCGACGCTCGATGGCCAGGTCGCCCGGGTAGGCGGGCTGGCGCTCGGGTGGAATCGTGTTGGTGTAAGCGGTCCATGCGCGGGTGTGCAGGTCGCCATGCTGCTGCACGTCGAGGTCATCGAGCTGGTCCAGCAGGTAGTGCGCGCGCGGACGGCCGCCGGCCTTGATCACCGCATGCAGGGACTCGCGCCATTCGCGGGTTTCCTGCAGATCGGTGTCGAGAGGGAAGTGTGCCTGGTTCATGCTGCGTCTCCAGAGAGCGCCGGTCGGCAACTGTGCGGCACCGCCGGCAGGGCGACAGCTCTGGAGCGGAGTCGCGCCGACAGGGCCGTGGCGCGGGGGCGGCCTTGCTGGCTGCCGGGGAGACAAGCGTAGGCGGCGCATGGGTTGGCCGGTAGACAGGTGAGGGTTGGGTCTGCGCGAACCTGAGCTTTGCCCGGCGGCGCTGCAATGCGGTTGTCATCGTCGGTGTGCACCCTGCTGGGTTTTCCAGCCTCGGGATGGTTGGTCGGTTGTGAACAGCGTCAGGATCTGGGAGAAGAGCTACGCCTTGCGGCGCCGCCTGCTGCGTGGCTTCTTCCTTCGGCGTGGTTCACAGGCTGCCGATGCCGAGGATCTGGCGCAGGAGGTTTACCTGCGCCTGCTGCGCAGCACCGGCGAAGACGCTGCGGCGATCGAGAATCCTGAAGCCTATCTGTTCGCCGTGGCAGCCAACCTGGCCCGTGAGCAGGCACGCTCGCGCTCCGGCCTGCCGCAGATCGAGGACGTCGACCTGCTGGCCGAGGTACTTCGCAGCGAGGAGGACATCGAAGCTGATTTCGAGCGGGCGCAGCGCTGGAGCGGGATCCGTGGCGCTATCGCGCAACTGCCGCCCACGACGCGGCGGGTGATGGAACTGCATTACCGCGAAGGGCTGGATTGCCAACAGGTGGGGGCACAGCTGGATGTGTCGGTGCACATGGTGCGCAAGCACATCGGCAAGGGGCTGGATGCCTGCAGGAAGGCGCTGGGCGCCGGGAAGGACGGATGAACCGGCAGGAGCCTGCAGCGATGGATGACGAGGTGGCCGAACAGGCTGCGCACTGGTTCCTGTGCAACCGCGAGGGTGACCTGAGCGCTGCGCAGCGCGCCGAGTTCATGGCGTGGATGAAGGGCTCGCCCGAGCACGTGCGCGCGTACCTGCATGCCCTGCATCTGCACCGGCAGGTGGGCGCGGCGATGTCGGTGCACCCGCAGGAACAGGGAAGCAGGGCAGTGCTGCCGATGCTGCCGGCAACGGCGAAAGTGGTGCCGTTGTTTGCCGCGTCCGTGCCCGCGCCGCGCGCCGTGGTTGCAACACGAACGCGCCGGCCGCTCTGGAGGCGGATGGCTGCGGTGGCGTGCGGCCTGTTGCTGGTGGCCGGTCTGCTGCCGTGGCTGATGCCGCGCGAACAGATGCTGGTCGCCGGGCACGGGCAACTGCGTGAGGTGCTACTGGCTGACCAGACGCAGGTGCGGCTGAATGCAGACAGCCGCCTGCGGGTGAACATCGGCTGGTTCAGCCGCCGCGTCGAACTGCTGCAGGGTGAGGCCACGTTTGATATCGCAGCGGATCGCCGGCCCTTCCAGGTGCGGGTCGGTGATCTGCAGATCCGTGACATCGGCACCGTGTTCGATGTGTCGCGCCGGTTGCGGAGCACGCGCATCGGCGTGGTATCCGGCGAGGTGGAGGTCTGGACCGCCGGTGATGGGCAACGCCGGCTGGCGCAGCTGCCTGCCGGGCGGGTGGTCCAGGTCGATCATCTCAGTCATGCGGTGCAGCCGCTGGAAATGCCGATGTCGATGCTGCTGGACTGGCAGCAGCGCCGGGTGTCGTTCCGTGATGAGCGGCTGGACGAGGTGGCGGCTGCGTTCAACCGCCACAACCAGGTGCAGGTGCGGGTGACCGATGACGTTGCGCGGGCGGCGCGCCTGTCGGGCAGCCTGGAAGCGCACCGGGTCGCTGCGCTGCAGGCATTCCTGCAGCGGGACGCGCGCTTCGTCATCCGTCGCGAAGCGGACACGGTGTGGGTGTCCAGCCGTTGATCGCGGTTCGGCGATGGGCTGTCAGAAAAAATTCATCGAATCGGCGTTCTCCACTTCCGCCGATGCCGGCTCTTACTTGGGAGAAGCCGCTGTCGAATGCCGACGCGGTAGCAGCAGTCCTCTCTCCTGCAAGGAACCGTGATGCGCAAGAAGCTCTATCTGTCGGTGGTACTGGCCTTGTCTCCCTGCTTGGGCGCGCATGCGCAGGCGGCGTCCAACGGCCTTGAGACCAGGGTCACTGCAGCGATCGCCGCGCAGCCTTTGAGCCAGGCACTGGAGCAGCTGTCACGCAGCTCCGGCGTGCAGTTCCTGTATGCCGGAGCGGGCAATGCACCGATGGCGGGCGCGGTGCCGCGGGGAGCCACCGTCAAGCAGGCGCTGGACACCCTGCTGGCCGGCACCGGCCTGCGCTACACGGTGCTGGACGGCAACGTGATCGCCATCGATGCGGCACCGGCCCAGCGCGAAACCAGGCCCGCCGCACCGGCGCCGCAGCAGCCGGAAGCCGTGGTCGCTCCGACGCTGGGAACAATCAAGGTGATCGCCGCCCATGAGGTGATCGATCAGAAGAAAACCTCGCCGGTGATCAAGGATTCGGTGATCTACGATGAGATGGACAGCTACGGCGACGAGACGCTGGCCGAGAGCCTGATGGCCGCGCCCGGCCTGAGTGCGGTGGAAGACGCGGGCGAACCGCGCTATGTGACCGTGCGCGGCGTGCAGGCCAATCTCAACTACACGACCATCGACGGCATTGCGATCGCCAGCGTGGGCGGCAGTGGCTCCGGCGAGCGCATGAACAACCTGCAGCTGATTCCCAGCGACATCGGCACCCGCACGGACATCTACAAGAGCTTCAGCGCCGAGCAGGCACCGGATGCCATTGGTGGTGTGATCGACATCATCAGCCGCAGTGCCTTTGATCGCTCCGGCAAGTATGTGTTCGCCGACTTGGCCGGCATCTATTCCACGGCCGAGACCAACGTAGGGCGCAGCGCGGGCGGCGACCACAAGACCCTGGGCCACTTCGGCAAGAGCGCCAAAGCGGTGTTCTCCAACCAGTTCGGTGCCGATGATCAGTTCGGCATCGTCGCTGTCGCGCGCTATGAACAGCGTTCGCGCAACAGCGTCAAGCGCTGGGTGGAATCGAACTATTACTACAACGATGCCGGCAAGTACCTCACCGATGGAACCACCGGCCCGGACGAGGCGAAAGGCTGGAACGGCCTGCGCGCGCCGGGCAACTTCAGCACCGGCACCTACACCAACTACATCACCAACTTCGGTGGCTCGGCCAAGCTGGAATGGAAGCCGTCGGACGATCCGTTCTATGCCTCGCTGCTGCTGTACTCGTACCGGTTCTACGAGAACTCGACGATGAACAAGACCGATCTGTATGGCAATGCCAAGTTCCCGATACGCAACCAGACCGAGGACGGCGGCACCACCCAGATCAACAGCATCTACATCAAGAACCGCCATGACCGCTGGGACCGCAGCAACCGCGGTGCGATCGCCAGCTTCAACTGGGATATCGGCGACCTTTCGCGGCTGACCCTGCGCGCCGGCCACACCGAGGAGACCTTCCACAACACCCAGGTCTACTGGGGCGTACGCGCGTACCCGAGCAACCTGTTCGTCGACTATGCCAACGACAGCCATGGCTTTCCGAACGCGGTGGGCGTCTCGGACTCCAGTCTGCTGACCAGCTCGGCGTTCAAGCTCAATCCCGCGCAGGCCTACATCTCGCCGCGTGACGCCAAGGAGAGCATCGACAACCTGCGTGCCGACTTCAGCTACAACATCGATGCCGATGCGCGCGGCTTCGGTCTCGCCGCCGGTGCCGAGTATCGCCACCTGAAGATCTGGCAGGACATCGATTTCGATTACTACAAGACCAGCGCGACCCTGAACGACTATCTGTACCCGGGTTCGACCCTGCTGGGCAGCGTCCCCGGCTTCCCGTTGATCGACAACCGCAAGTGGCATGACGAGCTGTACCCGAAGCTGGGCAACAACGATGCGGCCTACCCGAATGCCGATTTCACCAGCGACTACAAGTACGTGGAAGACATCGCCAATGCCTACGTCTCGGCGCATTACGCCTGGGACCGGCTGCTGCTGATTGGTGGCCTGCGCTATGACCACACCACCTTCGATGCGTTCAGCCCGTTCAGCGATGATGGCGGTACCACCTACACGTCGGCATTCCGCAAGAGCAGTGGCGGCTACAACAACCTGCTGCCGTCATTGAATGCGACCTTCAAGCTGAGCGAGAACCAGCGCCTGCGCTTCTCCGCCAGCCGCACGCTGGGGCGGCCGACACCCAGCAACATCGCCCAGGCCACCAGCACCAGCTGTGGCGATGACGAGCTGGGCGGAGGTTTCTGCACGATCAAGCAGGGCAATGCCTCGCTGCAGCCGCGCCGCTCGACCAATCTCGACCTGGCCTGGGACCTGTATTTCAACGGCAACAACGGCCTGGTGTCGGTCGCGTTGTTCGACAAGGTGATAAAGGACGACATCTATACCTTGACCACGTTCGAGAACATCGGCGACGTCCGCTATCGCGTCACCCAGCCGATGAACACCGATGAGTCGACGCTGCGCGGTGTCGAGTTCGCGGTGGCAAACCGCAATCTGCAGTGGGGCCGCCACCGCTTCGACATGTACCTCAATGCCACCCGCCTGGATGGGCAGACCAACTATCGCATCAGCGATGGCAGCGAGCGCCGCCTGGACCGCCTGCTGTACCAGCCGGACTGGTCGGTGAACGGCTCGGTGATCTGGCGCATGCCGTGGAAGAGCTCGCAGCTGCGTGTGTCCGGTACCTACCGCAGCCGCATGCTGGTCGACTTCGGCGATACCCAGTGGCTGGACTCGTACTACGACCCGTACATGACCTTCAATCTGGCCTTCAGCCACAAGGTCAGCAAGCACGTGACGCTGAAGTACGAGGCGAAGAACCTGTTCAATACCCAGCCAACCTACAGCACCGGTCCGAACGGACGCTTCCGCACCGAGATCGATGACTACGGTCGCTTCTTCTACTTCCACATCATCTACAACTGAGGGCGGTCGTCTTGGATACGATCAATCGCAGGCGCTTCCTTGCCCTGTCGGGTCTTTCGGCATTGGGTGCGTGGGCCGGGACCGCCCGCGCGCTGGCCGCGCAGAACGATGCGGCGGCGTTGAATCCACGCAATCTGCTGGCTTCACCGCGCTTTGCCAGTACGCCGTTCACCCTCGGCGTGGCATCCGGTGATCCGTCAGCCGACGGCATGGTGTTGTGGACGCGGCTGGCCACCGAGCCCCTGGTGTTCGGTGGCGGCATGCCCACCCGGCCGATGGTGGTGGGATGGCAGGTGGCCGCTGACGAGGCCATGCGCAAGGTGGTGAGGCAGGGAACCTCGCTGGCCCACCCCGAGCTGGGCCATGCGCTGCACGTGGAGCTGGATGGCCTGCTGCCTGGGCGGCCGTACTGGTACCGCTTCACCGTGGGAGGCCATGCCAGTGCGATCGGGCGCACCCACACCCTGCCTGCGGCGAACGCGCCGATCAAGCGCGTGCGCTTCGCGGTGGCCGGCTGCCAGCATTTCGAGGAGGGGCACTACACGGCGTGGCGACATATTGCCGAGGAACCACTCGATTTCGTGTTCCATTACGGCGACTACATCTACGAGGGCGAAAGCCAGCCCGGCGTGCGGAAGATGAACGGTCAGCCGTTCACCAACCTGCGCGACCACGTTGGCCCACAGACCTATACGCTCGACGACTATCGCCGCCGCTACGCGCAGTACAAGACCGATACGGACCTGCAGGCCGCGCATGCCGCATCACCGTGGTTCGTGACGTTCGATGACCATGAAGTGGACAACAACTGGGCGGGGGCCGAAGACCAGGACGGTACGCCCAGCGAACTGTTCCTGCTGCGCCGCGCACAGGCATTCCAGGCGTACTACGAAAACATGCCGCTGCGTGCTTCGTCGTTCCCGCGCGATGGTCATATGCAGATGTTCCGTCGCGCGCGTTACGGCACGCTGCTGGACCTGCACCTGCTCGATACCCGCCAGTACCGCAGCAAGCAGGTGGACACGGCGCAGCGCGGACAGGTGGAATCTGCCGAGCGCAGCATTGTCGGTGCGAAGCAGGAGCAATGGCTGTTCGATGGCCTGGCCGATGCCGCGCCGCGTTGGCACGCGATCGCGCACCAGGTCTCACTGGGCAACTACATGCGCGAGAAGGACGGCGTGGTGCAGTCCTCCGATGACCAGTGGTCCGGTTATCTGTGCAGCCGCCGGCGCCTGCTCGATCACATCCAGAGGGTTGGTTTCGGCAACGTGGTGACCGCCTGTGGCGATGCGCACCGCCACTATGCCAGCGACCTGGTGCAGGACAATGCCGATTCCGGGGTGATTTCCAGCGAGTTCCTGGCGACCTCGATCAGCTCGGGCGCCGACGGGCAGGGCGTGGATGCGTATGCAGAGAACCAGCTGCGGCACAGCCCCCACCTGAAAGCGACGACGGACAAGCGTGGTTACGTGCTGTGTGATGTCACCCGCGATACCTGGATCGGTGACATGAAGACGCTTGATGCGGTCATGCGGCCGAACGGCACGCTGCAGAGCTGGAAGCGCTACGCAGTGGAGCACGGCCGACCGGGGTTGCAGGAGGCGTGAGCCTGCTGTCCTGCCCTGTAGCGCCGGGCAAGCGCCCGGCGCTACGGAAGTGCGTTCAGCCGTGTTCGAAGCGCAACGGTGCGGTGCCCATGGCGGGGTCGCTCGTACCAGGGCGGCCATCTTCGGCACGACCGGCAAGGCGTTGCTCGACGCCCTCCGAATGCACGATCAGGTCGTACCAGCCTGCGGTTGGTGTCGGGTCCCAGGCCAATACGGTTTCCGCGCCGGCCACCAGCTGCAGTTCCTGTACGGGCATGTGGCCCGCGTAGGCACCGCCCTGCACCTGGACCTTCCGAGCTGAAGGCGATGGATTGCGCAGCACCAGCCGCAGCTGGCCGTCGGCGCGCTCCACCTGTGCATGCAAGGGTGCGAGCGTGCCAGCGCCGCGATAGTGGCGATGGAATCCATTCGGCCCCAGCAGCCAGAGGTCGTAACGACCCTGTGCATCCAGCGGCCAACGATCCTGCAACGGGGCACCCGGTACCACGGTGTAACGGCGCGGGATGGCGTCCAGGCGCAGGCGGTCGTAGACATGCAGCACGGCCGTGGCGCCGTCGCTGGCCAGCTGCAGGGTGAGGCCCTCGCCATCCACCGACGTGGCCTGCACCTGCGGCCGATAGGGCAGTGCCCGCGCCGGACGCGCGCCCGGCTCCTGGCGGGCCGGATGCAGGCCATCGGGCAGCGCAGGCACGGTACGGCCGGGCAGGGCGGCGGCGCGCGCTGCGACAGCGGTGACATCGGGCAGCGCCTTGACGAAGGGGCGCGTGTCGCGCTGGGCGAAGTCGAAGGCGTTGCTCAGGTCACCGCAGACCGCACGCCGCCACGGCGAGATGTCCGGCGCGGCCACGCCGAAGCGGCGCTCGATCAGGCGCAGCACCGAGGTGTGGTCGTACACCTGCGAGTCGACCCAGCCGCCACGGCTCCACGGTGAAATCACATACAACGGGACGCGCGGGCCGAGTCCATAGGGGCGACCACGCAGCTCGGCGGCATCGTATTTCTCGTCGCCCGGCGCCGGGTTGCGGTGGTATTCGCCCTCGGTGCTGACCGCCGATGCACCGGCCCAGCCATCGCCCTGCGGGGAGGGCGGTGCCGGCGGCGGCACATGGTCGAAGAAGCCATCGTTCTCATCGAACATCAACAGCAGGGCGGTACGGCTCCACACCTCGGGATCGGCGGTCAGCGCATCCAGCACGCGTGCGGTGTAGGCGGCGCCCTGCGCGGGACTGGAGGGCCCTGGATGCTCGCTGCCGGCTGCATCGGCGATGATGAAACTGACCTGCGGCAGGCGGCCGCTGATCGCGTCCTCGCGCAGCTGCGCCAGTCCACGGGTGCTGACGCCGCGTGCGCGCAGCTCCGGATCATGCCCCGGGTCGCCGCGGTGCGCCTGGCGGAAGGCCTCGAACCCGGCCAGCGGGTTGTCGGTGAAGTTGTCGGCCATGTCCTGGTAAATCTGCCAGGACACGCCGGCCTGCTGCAGCCGCTCGACATAGCTGGTCCAGCGGTACGAGTCCGGATAGCCGCCCTGCTCGGGAAAATTGTCGTGCGAGTTGGCGATCACCGGGCCGCCAGCGCGGGCCTGGGCATCGTTGTGGCCGGTCCACAGGAACACACGGTTCGGGTTGGTGCCGGCCTGCATCGCGCAGTGGTAGGCATCACAGAGGGTGAACGCATCGGCCAGGGCAAACTGGAACGGCATGTCGCTGCGCTGGAAGTAGCCCATCGAATGGTTCCGCTTGGCCTTGGGCCAGTGCGCCATGCGTCCGTGGTCCCACGCCTGCTGTGCATCCGGCCAGGTGTGGGGCGTGCCTTCCACCCGCATGTAGCCGAAGTGCGCAGCAGTATCCAACGGGAAAGGGGCGATCGCGCGCTGGCCGCTGGCATCGGGCTGCAGCCACAGGCTGCGCGGGTGGTCACCACCGGGCAGCGGCGATGCCGGCGCAACGAAACGGTCACCGAAGCCACGCACGCCCGGCAACGTGCCGAAGTAGTGGTCGAACGAACGGTTCTCCTGCATGAACACCACGATGTGCTGCAGGTCCTGCAGGCTGCGCGTGCGTGAGGCGGGGGCGATCGCTGCTGCCCGGGCTATGCTGGGCAGCAGCGGCGAAAGGCCGGCGGCGACGCCGGCCTGCAACAGTCGGCGTCGGCCGGTATCAGTCACAGGGTCACACTCACAAGTCCACGCGGAAGGAGATGCCGACGGTGCGCGGGGCGCCGATGAAGGCGTTGTCGCGGCCGTCCACCCCTGCAAGATAGCGCTTGTCGGTCAGGTTGCTCACCACCAGGTTGGCGCCCATTCCCTTCAGGCGCGGCGACAGGCCCTGCAGGTCGAAGCCGATGTTGGCGTTGAACACGGTAGCCGAAGGCAGTTTGTTGACGTTGGCCGCATCCAGGTAGCGTTCGCCGAGGTAGCGACCGGACAGGCCGAAGTTCCAGTTCTCACCCTGCCAGTCGGCCGACACCACCAGGATCTGCTCGGGCTGGCCGATCACCTTGGCGCCGTCGACGATGCCCAACTGCTTGTCGCGCGCGTCGTTGCCGCTGCCCAGATACTTGGAGCGGTTGTAGGTGTAGGCGGCATTGATGCGCCAGCCATTGTCCCAGCCGTAGCCAAAGGCCGCTTCCAGGCCGTTGCTCTCCACGCCGCCGAAGTTCTCGTAGACGCCATCGGTCTCGCCGAGGTAGTCGATGCCGCTGACCAGACCGGCCGGCAGGTAGACGATGCGGTTGTCGAACTTGATGTTGTACAGGGTGACCGAAGCGGTCAGCGGCCAGCGGCTGATGCGCATGCCCAGTTCGATGTTGTCGGCGGTTTCCGGTTCGACGTTGCGGAAGCGCTGCGGATCGGTTTCACCCAGCACGCCGGAGGGGATCGCCGCGAAGTTCTGCGAGTAGCCGGCGAACAGCTCCATGCCCTCCATTCCCGGGGCCCAGGTGAAGCCGGCGGACAGCAGCGGATCGGACTTCGAATCGGACTTCACATTCTCGGCGGCGCCGATCACACGGCGACGGGACTGGTCGACGAAGAACTGCTTTACGCCGAGGCGTGCGCTGAAGGGGCCGAAGCGGGCCACGTCCTCGACGTAGTACATCTGCTCATCGACCTTGTACTTGTCCTCGAACTGCACCCAGTAGGGCTGGTGGTCGAAGGCGATGTCCTGGCCGACGTTGAGCAGGCGGTGCCAGTCGCGGCGCACGGAACGGTCGAGTTTCTCCACCCACAGACCACCGCGGATCGTGTTGTCGATCGCGCCGAAGGTCTGCCGCCATTCGACGTCGGCGGTGACGCCCATGCGATCGTTGTCGTAGTGGGAATGGCGGTAGGACTGCGCGCCCTGCACATTGCCGGCGTAGCAGTTGGGGTCGTACTCGGCGCTGAAGCCGAGTCGCGGCGTGCAGTTGGCCAGACGCTGGGCGGAACTGCCATCGGGGTCCACGAAGTAGATCTGGCCACGGTTGCTGCCGCCGTAGACCGTCCTGCCGCCGAGGTACTCCGACTGCGGGCGACCGGCGCCATCGTCGCTGACATCGGCCAGGTACGGCGGCAGCCAGTCACCGCGGCCCTGCATACGGTGCCCGTAGGCGGCCATCGAGGCCTTGAAACCGTTGCCGCCATCAAAGGCTGCGCGCAGGTAGCCGAAGGTGTTCTCGCGCAGCGCGCGTGAACCGGAGCGGTAGTTCTGGTCCAGATACGGAATGCCGGTCAGGGTGCCGACCAGGCCGTCGCGGTCCGGGTTGGTGGCGAACCCCTTCGGTGAAACGCTGGTGTACTCCGGCTCGTCGGCATCGTTGTAGGACAGGTAGCCGGTCAGGGTCCAGCGGTCCAGTTCGGTGATGAACTTGCCGGCGATGTTGTCGTTGCTGGTGTGGCCGGTGCCATCGATCCAGTCATGCACGCGCGCCGATGATGCGCTGATCCACGCGCGGGTATGTCCGCCCAGCAAGCCGGTGTCGTAGCGGACGTAGTACTTGCGCGCTTCATTATCGCCGGCACCCACCACCATGCGCAGGCGCTGCTCCTGCAGTGGATCGCTGGTAATGAAGTTCAGGGTGCCGCCCAATGCTTCGTTCGAGCGCGAGGAGATATCGGCCGTGCCCTGGCTCACCTCCACCGTTTCCAGGTCGAGCGTGTCGATGTAGCGGTTGGCCAGCGAACCGCCGCCATAACCGGAACCGCCATTGGGCAGGCCGTCGATGGTGGTGCCGATCTGCTGGGTATCGCGGTTGGTGACGAAGCCGCGCATGCTGATCTGCGTGCCCCACACCGAGGAACCGGTGGCATCGGCTTCGCTGACGACCACGCCGGGCACTTCGTTGAGCGCGCCATTGACGCTGCTCAACACGGTCTGCCGGTTCAAGGTTTCCTGGCGCACCGAGGTCTTGGCATAGCTGGTGGCCTGGCCGATCACCTGCACCTGGTCCAGGGTCCGCGCGTCGGCGCTTCGCGTATCGGTTGCATCGCCCTGCGGTGCTTCAGCCAGGGCATCCAGTGCGGGAGCAATCAGCAGGGCAAGCAGCGAGATACGGGGAAAGCGCGCAATCGTTCGCATCGAAACCGGACCTTCAGGGGAGGAAAGTCCGGGAGTGTCGGCAGCGCCGATGACATGGCGGTGACGCGCAGATGCAGGGAGTGTGTTGTGTGACGGCCGGCAACACCGGCGGCGTTCCTCAGTAGCGCGCGTCCTTCGGTTTCGGGTCGCGTGGCCAGTCCTTGGCCTTGCCGGCGAAGTCCGGGCGCGGCTGGTGAATGAAGTAGCTGGTGATATCCACCGCGTCCTGGTCGGGCATCACTTGCTGGCCCAGTGGCGGGTCACGGGTCATCGCCGGCGGCATGTTGTGCTTGACGAAGCCTGCGGCCTTGTACAGCCGCGCCATGCCGGCACCGATGTTGAAGCTGCGCTCGCCCCACAGTGGCGGGAACGCGATATCGCCGCTGGCATCGCGCTGGCCTTCGCCGTTGTCGCCGTGGCAGGCGGCGCACTGCGCGGCATACAGCGCCTGCCCGCGTATCGGGTCCGGCGTCAGCGTGCTGTCGATCGGCCCTTCGCTGGGCGCGGCCACGCGCGCACCCTCCGGTACCGGGCGGCTCAGCCACGCCATGTATTCCAGCATCGCACGCATCTCCGGTGCATCCTTGGCCAGCGGCTTGCCGTTCATCGAACGCTGCAGGCAACCGTTGATGCGCTCGGCCAAGCCGATTTCCCTGCCCGGTCGCGGCATGTAGCGCGGGTAGCTGCCGCCGCCGGTGTTGAAGTAATGATTGCCGAACGGTCGCTTGCCCTCGGCCATGTGGCAGGAATTGCAGTTCAGATCGTTGCCGACGTTGTCCGGCAGCAGGCGTGCGGTCTCGTTGAGCAGGCGACGGCCGAACATCACCGCGTCGGCGTTGCCGAGGCTGGCGATCTCCTCGGCACTGGGCACGTGGTACTGGCCCACCACCTGGCCGTGGCCGTCGAGGATGTCCAGGGTCCTTGCCACTTCCACGTCCAGGTCCGGGTACAGGTGCTGGTACAGCAGCGTGCCGGCACCGGCCAGCAACACCGCAACCACCGCGCTGGCGATCAACGCTGTCGAACGCTTCTTCGAACGCCTCATTGCGCCGTCTCCTGCGGGACTACATGCACCGGCTTGTCACGCACCACCCGGCGCATGCGCGCCACGTCCAGTTCACTGACCGCGCTGGCCTGGTTGCCCCAGCTGTTGCGGATGAAGGTGAGGATGTCGGCGAGCTGCGCATTGGGCAGCTGCTCGAAGCCCGGCATGGTGAACGCCATCCGGTCATGCGGCGTGTGCGGTGTACGCCCGCCAATCAGGGTTACCTGCACCAGCGAGCTGGGATCATCGGCGAACACGATGGAGTTGCCGGCCAGGGCAGGGTAGACCCGCGGCATGCCGCGGCCATCTGCGCGATGGCAGGCCTGGCAGTGTTCGGCGTAGGCCAGCGAACCGGCCACCCGGTAGTCGCCGCCGCGCAGTGCGACGGTAGTGGTGTCGGTGCCCGGCGTCCACTGCGCGCTGCGCCCTTCGCGGGCCGGCAGATGCTTCAGGTACCGCGCCATCGCCAGCAGATCGGCGTCGGACAGGTACTGTGTGCTGTGCTCGACCACATCGGCCATGCCGCCAAAAGCCGCGGAGCGATCGGTGCGGCCGGTACGCAGGAACTCGACGATTTCGGCTTCGCTCCAGCTGGCCAGGCCGGTCTGTTCATTGCGCAGGTTCTTCGCGTACCAGCCTTCCAGCACCGAGCCGGACAGGAACTGGCGGCTGCCATCGTCGGCCATCGCCTTTTCCTGGAAGGCCAGCCCGCGCGGGGTATGGCACGCGCCGCAATGGGCCAGGCCTTCAACCAGTTCGGCGCCGCGCTGCTGGACGGCATCCAGGGTGGGATCAGGGCTGAAGCTGCGCGGGCGTGCGAACAACAGCTGCCACCAGGCAAGCGGCCAGCGCATGTTTGCCGGCCACGGAATCGTGCTGTCGGCGTTGTCCTGCCGGACCGGCTGCACCGCACCCATGAAGTAGGCATACAGCGCCTTGATCTCGGCATCGCTGGCGATCACGTACGAGGCGTAGGGCATGGCCGGATACAGCGGCTGGCCGTCATGGCGGATGCCACGCCGCACCGCGCGCTCGAAATCCGCATAGTCGTATGCGCCGATACCGGTCTCCGTGTCCGGTGTGATGTTGGTCGAGTACAGCGTGCCCATCGGGGTCTGCATGCCAAGGCCGCCGGCGAACGGCCTGCCGCCCGGTGCGGTATGGCAGGCGGCGCAGTCGGCAGCACGCGACAGATACCGGCCCTGCTCGATCAGGGTCGGGTCGTGGATATCGACCTCGGCCTGTTGCCGCGGGGCGAACCAGTACGGTGTACTGCGGGCGATGCCGTAGGCGGCGGCCAAGGTGGCGGCCAGGGCAATGGCGAGCTTGAACGGGATGCGCATGCCGGCACTGTGGCCACTCGTGCGATGGCATTCATTGATCCGGATCAATGCTCTGGCCCGTCGCGACATTGTGACAAGCTGAATCGATCCTGCGTTGTCATTAACCCGTCATCCAGCTGCGATAGATGGCGCAGGGCGCGGCCGCTAACCTGCCACGCTGTCGCACTTTTCCCCTGACTGCCCATGAAGCGCCTGCTGCTGCTTTTGCTGGCGTGCGCCGGCCTGTGGCTGGCTGCATGCTCTTCCTCGATGACGGCCTCGTCCACCTCGCTCAGCGACCGCCTGATCGCGCCCGGTGGCGTCTCGACCCTGCTTGATCAACCGCGTATCGCCGCAGCTGTGGCCGCGCTGCCGAACCGGCATGGCTTCGCCCCGGGCCGTGATGGCGTGCCGATCTTCTGGCGTGCTTTCGATCCGGGCGACTACGGTGCGCGCTACCACTACCTGCCGCAGCAGCACCAGAACGGCCTGCCGCTGGATACCGGGTTGAGCCTGTCCGTACCGCAGCCGTTCCGCGCGCAGGCACCGCGCGGCACCGTGGTGCTGCTGCACGGCTGGATGATGAACGGTGATTCGATGCTGCCATGGTCGCTGCAGCTGGCCGAGTCGGGCTACCGCGTGATCACCCTGGACCTGCGCAACCATGGCCAGTCCGGCGCCGGTCCCTCCGGCTACGGCACCTACGAATCGGACGATGTGGTGGATGTCATCGCCGAACTGCGCGCGCGCGGCGAAGTGACCGGTCCGCTGTACCTGTTCGGTGTTTCCTATGGCGCGGCCACCGCCCTGTTCACCGCCGACAAGCTGGGCGACCAGGTAGCCGGCGTGGTGGCGATGGAATCGTTCGCCAATGCCGGCGTAGCGATCCGAACCATGATTCCGCATCTGATGGCCCTGCAGCCGGAAGGGTTGAAGGCGCAGGCGATCGCTTCGTATGCACGTTGGCGCTACGGCAGCCAGGACATCAACCAGGTGGTGGCCGCCGCCAGCCGCCGCATCGACGTGGACCTGGACCAGGTGGACGTGGCACGCGCGCTGGCCGATACCCGTGCCTGCGTGCTGCTGCTGCACGGGCAGGGCGACCAGCACATTCCGGTCAGCCAGGGACGTGCGCTGGCGCAGGCCAACCCGCGTGCACACTACATAGAGATGCGCGGCGAAGATCACATCACCCTGCCGCTGCGGTTGGACCTGCTGGCCGGGGTGGTCGACGACTGGATGGCGCGCGACGAACACCACCCGAAGTCCGCGTGCCCAGCGCCGCAGTTGCCGGCCCAGGCCGAGTGGCTGGTACACGGCGTCGGTGCACCGGCAAAGACCCCAGCGCGCAGCTGAGCCTTCAGGGCAGGCGGCGGGCCAGCGAACGCGCCGATGCCGCCACGCCCAGCAGCATCGCTGCCACGCACAGGAAGGCAAAGCCCAGGCTGGTGGCATGGGCGAGCGCGCCGATCGCTGCAGGGCCTGCAAGGATGCCGGCGTAGCCCAGCGTGGTGACTGCGGTGATCGCAATGCTCTCCGGCATCGCGCGCTGCTGGCCGGCCATCGAGAACAGGGCGGGCACGATGTTGGCACAGCCCAGGCCCACCAGCACGTAGCCGACCAGCGCCATGGCGAAAGAGGGCACCAGCGTGGCCAGCGCGAAACCGGCTGCCGCGGTGATGCCGCCAATGACGATGGTGCGGGTGCGGCCAAGGCGCTCGACGATGCCATCGCCGAACAGGCGCATCGCCGTCATCGCCAGCGTGAACACGGCAAAACCGGCACCGGCCTGGTCGCGCGGCACGTGGCGTATTTCGGCCAGGAACACCGCGCTCCAGTCCAGCATCGAACCCTCGGCCAGGAACACCACGAAGGCGAGCACGCTGATGAACAGCACCACGCCGTGCGGCAGGGCCAGCATCGGGCCGTCATGCAGAATGCGCTGCGGGCGCCAGTGCGGTGCCGACAACAGGGCCACCAGCAGCATCGCCGCCACGGCAACCAATGACGCCAGCCACAGGGGCGTGCCGAGAACCAGCAGCCCGGTCATGCAGCCGGCGCCGACGAAGCCGCCGATGCTGTAGAACGCGTGGAAGCCGGACATCATCGGGCGGCCCGCATCGCGCTCGACGGCCACCGCCTGCATATTCATCGTGCAGTCCATTGCGCCCACACCCGCACCGAACACGAACAGCGTTGCTCCCAGTGCCAGCGGCGTGGGGGCGAGCGTCAGCAGTGGCAGGGCGAGCAGGATCAAGGCCGTGGTCGCGATCATCAAGCGGCGCGAGCCCAGGCGCGCGGTCAACGCACCGGCCAGCGGCATCGCCAGCAGCGAGCCGAGGCCAAGGCAAAGCAGCAGCCCGCCCAGGCTGGCATCGGACAACCCGGCCTTGGCCTTGGCGAAGGGCACCATCGGTGCCCAGGCAGCGGTGGCAAAGCCGGGAATGAAGAACGCAGCGCGGGTCGCGTGCTGCTGGGCGCGGGGAGAAGACGGCGTCATGCGCGAGGAAGGCTCCAGAGGGGCATACACATGAAAACGTTTTCATTGGCCGCGGGCAAGTGCCGTGAATGACATCGAATGTCGAATACGAATGCATCGTCGCGATTCCCCCAGTTTCCAATTGTGAGGAGCGCATTCGATCCATTGAGACGATGGTGCATGCAGCGACAGTGCGCCGAATCGATACTCGCGCAATGGGCAATGGCTCGCGTACATGTCGCGCGCAGGGAAGTGCGACCCTTCCCCTAGCGTTGCGCCAACGAGCGGAACCCTTGGCCGAAGCATGGACGTTTCCCGATACAGGGCCCACGAAGCACCTCCTAAGCTCTCTCCGTCGCGCAGAAGCGACTGGCGCAGGGGATCCCCTGCTTACCGAGTGGCCCTTCAAGGAGGAGATCGTCAATGAACGCATCGCACGCGTTGAAGCTGGTCGTGGCCAGCATTGTTGGTCTGGGAAGCGTCGCCGTTGCCGACGTCGCAACGGCTGGAACCAGTACCTGCACCGATTCGGGATGCTGGGTCTATCCGCCCATCTTTCCCAGCCCGGGCGGGGGGGGAGCTGGTGGAGGCTGGGGCGGTGGTGACGGTTCGTCCGATCCGCGCGACGAGTATCACAAGATCTCATGGTGTACCGATGCCCCAAGTTACGCGTGGCACGGTCAAGGTTGCGATCTCTACAACCCGCCGGTTCTGTCGGTGAATGGCTGTGGCACGGCGGGGGGCGTGCCGGTGCCGGATTTTCTGGTTGCCCCAGGGGCCTTGCAGGGCGGTGCGGCCGCGTTCGGAGCGATGTTCAAGGCCGCTTGTGATGCGCATGACATGTGTTACGGAACCCATGGCAATGACAAGCATCAATGCGATGAACGCCTTCGGGAGGACATGATCGCGGATGGGCAGCAGAAGCTGGGCGGGGCATTCCCGGCATTCGGTGTATTCGTGATAGGCCAGGCCACGGCGTATGCAAGGTTTCTGCAGTGGGAGTGGATCGAGCCCTGGACTTCCCAGCCGGCCTATGACCAGTCGCAGATGGACGCGGCCTGCCGTACATCCAGTGCTGCCTTCAAGAACTACTGCGATCATCTCGGGTTCGGGAGCTGACCATGAAGTTCACCTGGAAGGCTGCAAGCCTGTTGGCGGTCCTGACCTGCGGTGGCGGACTGTGGCTGCTGGATTCATATGTCGGTGAGGATGTCGATCCGCTGCAATCCGCAGATCATAGGGATCATTTCCTGCAGCCCTACAGCGACGCGATGGCAGGGATCAAGGCGCATCGTGACGCGGAAGCCCTGGCATCCATGAAGAAACCACCTCAGCAGCGCACACTGACGGCGCGGGAGGCATTTGCGGGCGATCCCCGTCTGATCGCGCTGTCGGTTGAAGAGGCGGCATGGATGGATCGCCATCACTACCCGAAAGCTGCCGACCTGGCACTGGCAGAGTCGATCGATCCGCGACAACTGGCAGGAACCCGCGATCCGATGCTCTTGACGATAGCGGGCTCCGCATTCAAAAAGCGTGGTGAGTACATGCTGGCCATGAGTCAACATTTCGATGCCGGTGCTCATGGTGCTTTGTATGCCTATCAACAAGGTGCGGTTGCCGAGCGCGCACTCTACGAGGAGCGATTTGGACCTACGAATCGGGATAGTGCCGGCGTACTTCGAGCTCGCCTGGAGGTGCCACTGGCGCTGGGAGATCACACCGTGCAGTACCTGATAGATACCGTAATGGCCGATGTGGACGCCATGGCGTCACCGAAGCAGGTGCAGATCCAGTCTCGTGAGTTCCTGCGTGCGCTTGCCGAAGATGCTCGCCTGCAGGGTTTGCCGCCGCCCGGTGTGGATCCACGCCCGAACGCAGCGCAGTGGAACGACCTCTACCAGCTGAGTCGATCCGACGCCGGAGACGAGCTGGTTACCATCTACGAGCGCCAGTAGCCATGGATATCACTTTCACCTGCAGCGGTCAGTGGATCGCTGATGCCTTTTCCCAGCTGCGCCTGTCGTGTGATGTTCCGCTTCGGCGGGACGTCACCTGTCCGTTGCCGGTAGTAACCGCTCTGCTGCTGCATGACTCATTTGATCATTCGGAGGTCTTTGGGCGGAACTTGGAACGTCATGAGCGGCTGCACGCGCAAGGAATGCTCGAACTGGCGCTCGGCCGGGCGTTCAGTGCATGCACCCTGGGGCAGCTGTCGATGGCACTGGAAACGATCACCTGCATGCGCCCTGCACAGCGCATGCACGGAATAGGGATCGTGACGCAGAATTCCTACAGTCGACGGTTCCGCGGACCGCCAGCGGTAGAGGCCATCCGAGCGTCGGTGCGCTTGTTCAACGCACGGCGTCGACGTTCCGAACGGTCGGGTATCGAGCGGGCACTGGCCACCTATCTGGTCCTGTTGTCGATCCATCCGTTTGTCGACGGCAATGGACGCACGGCACGCATGCTGTTTGCCGCCGATATGCTTGCGCATGATGGCCACGCCGTACCCCGGTTGATGTTGGGCCTGATTCTGCTGCACCGTGGTCGGGGACGGCTGTTCCACTTGGCTGCCATGTGCGCCCGCACAGGTGACTTTTCGATGCTCGCAACGTGCTACAGCGAGGCATTGACGTTGGCTGACAGGTTTCTCCCCGCACTATGCCCGCAACGTGGTCGGCTGGCGTTGTTCGAGGAGTACCAGAAGATCGATGCACTGTTGAAGCGCACACCAGAACCGCACGTCTGAATTCCGACTGCAAAGCCTCACCGGGGAATAACGTCGCCTGCGCAAAGTAGCCCGACAGTCGGCATTCCGCCCGGCCGCTGCCGGAGATCAGCGCATGAGCGCCACACCGACCGTCCTCCTCGGCCATGGGTTCTGGGCCGGGCCGCGCACTGGGCCAAGGTGATCCTGGAGCTGCACCGCAAGGGCCACGACCAGGTGAAGGCGGTCGATCTGCCGCTGACCTCGCTGGCCGACGATGCCGAGCGGACGCGCCGGATGATCCGCCAGATCGATGGCCCGGTGGTACTGGTCGGGCACTCCTACGGGGGCGCGGTGATCACCGAAGCCGGCAACCAGCCGAATGTGCAGGCGCTGGTCCATATCGCTGCGTTTGCGCCGGACAGCGGTGAGAGCCCGGGTGGCATTACCCAGCAGCACCTGCCCGAAGCGGCACCGAGCCTCGCCCCGGACAGCGATGGCCATCTGTGGCTGCCCAGCCAGGATCGGATGATCTCGCCGCAGAACCAGAAGGCCATGGCCGAACGCATGCAGACCAAGCGCTTGCTGCAGCTGGAAGCGAGCCATGCCTCGCTCGCCTCGCATCCGGCCGACGTGGCAGCACTGATCCTGGAAGCGGTGGCGGCCGTCGACGGCTGACGTTTGCCAAGGGGCAGCGCCTGCTCAGGCGCTGGCGCCACCCACGACAGCGGGGGTGTAGCAGAGTAAACTCCTGCGCCTGCGGCCCTTGGCCGCCATTCCCCCTTTCCCTCGAGCCGCCGCCAGAGGATCCCCCTCTTCGTGGAGGTCCCGTCGTGTCGTCCGTGCCTGTTCGTTTTTCCGAGCTCTCCCTGCGTCATCGCCCGTTGGCGAGGGCCCTTGCCCATGGTCTTCTGCTGACCTCAGTGGCCGCTGCCGGCGCCGCCTCGGCGCAATCCGCACCGGCTGAAGAAGAGGGCAAAACGCCCTCGCAGACGCTGCAGACCGTGCAGGTCACCGCCAACCAGCTGGGCACCATCACCGAAGGCAGCGGCGCCTACACGCCGGGCACCATCGCCACCGCTACCCGCCTGGTACTGACGCCGCGGCAGACCCCGCAGACCATCAGCGTGATCACCCGTGCGCAGATGGATGACTTCGGCCTGGACGGCATCGATGACGTGATGCGGGTGACCCCGGGCATCAGCATCGTTACCTACGACAGTGAGCGTACGGAGTACTACGCACGTGGTTTTGCCGTGCAGAACTTCCAGTACGACGGTATTCCGATGTCGCGTGACTCGGCCTATTCGGCGGGCAATACGCTCAGCGATACCGCGATCTACGACCGCATCGAAGTGCTCAAGGGCGCGACCGGCCTGCTGACCGGCATGGGCGATCCCGGCGGACCAACACCGGTTACTCGCCGCAGCCTGGCTACCCGACCGCCGTTGCCGATTACAACAGCTGGAAGGGCGACATCCCCGAGCCGGAGTGGCAGCGCGGTTATGGCAACAATGAGGTGACCCGCGAGAATGGCCTGTACGTGGTCGGTCGCTTCGACGTGGCCGACCCGTTGAAGGTGATCGTCGGCAGCCGCCTGGCCAGCTACCGTTCGCCGCAGACGCGCGAGACCGGCGTGTTCGTGCCTTATGCCGGCGTGGTCTACGACCTTGGCGAGCACTATTCGGTCTACGCCAGCTACAGCACCATCTTCAAGCCGCAGGGGGAGCGCGACGAACAGGGCAGGACGCTGGATCCGCTGGAAGGCCGCAGCTATGAAATGGGCCTGAAGGCGGAGTTCTTCGACGGCCGCTTCAATGCCAGCGCGGCGCTGTTCCAGCTTGACCAGGACAACTTCGCCCAGCCTACCGGTGGCAAGACGCCGACCGGCGATATCGCCTATCGCGGATTGATGGGGGTGCGCACCAAAGGCTACGAACTGGAGTTGTCCGGACAACTGGCCGAAGGCTGGCAAGTGCAGGGCGGCTTTGCGCACAAGATCGCCCGCCAGGCAGGGACCAAGGTGTCCACGCTGGAGCCGGAAAACCAGTTCAGCCTGCACAGCAGCTACCGCCTGCGCGGCGACTGGCAGGGCCTGACCGTCGGCGGCGGCGCGCGCTGGCAGGATTCCACGTTCGGCAACATCACCAACCCGGCCAGTGGTGCGTCGGTGGTCCATCGCACCCAGCCGTACTGGCTGTTGGATGCCATGGCCCGCTACCAGTTCAACGATCGCCTGTCGGCCACGGTCAACGTCAACAACCTGCTGGACAAGCGCTATTACACGATCTTCAGCTGGTACAGCACCTACACCTGGGGCGAGCCGCGCACCGTGCGGCTGGCGGTGACGTACAAGTTCTGATCGCGTTGCGAAATGACATGCCCGCGATGCCAGACGGCATCGCGGGCGTTCGGGTTACAGCGGCACGTCGAACACCAGCACTTCGGCGTCGTTGCCGTTTTCCAGGGTCAGCTGTGCCTCGTCGCTGACCTGCAGCGCGTCACCCGCTTCCAGGGTGATGCCGTTGACCTGCAGCTGGCCACGCGCCACCTGCACATACGCGCCGCGGCCGGCAGCCAGGGCGTGATGCAGCTTCTGCTCGCCATCGAGGATGGTGGCGAAGATGCGCGCATCCTGGTGGATGTGCAGCGAGCCATCGGCGCCATCTGGCGAGGCGATCAGGCGCAGCTGGCCGCGCTTGCTCTCCGGCGTGAAGTGGGTCTCTTCATACGACGGTGTGATGTTCTCGGTCTGCGGGAAGATCCAGATCTGCAGGAAATGCACCGGGTCGGTGGCCGAATGGTTGAACTCGCTGTGACTGACGCCGCTGCCGGCGCTCATGCGCTGCACGTCGCCGTAGCGCAGCACCGAACCGGTGCCCATCGAGTCCTTGTGCTCCAGCGCGCCACCCAGCACGTAGGAGACGATCTCCATGTTGCTGTGGCTGTGGGTGCCGAAGCCCTGGCCGCCGGTCACCTTGTCTTCGTTGATGACCCGCAGCGGGCCGAAGCTCACATAGCGGGGGTCGTAGTAGCTGGCGAACGAGAAGGTATGGCGCGAGGACAGCCAGCCATGCTCGGCCAGGCCACGGGTAGCGCTCTTGCGGATCTGCAGCATGATGGAATCTCCTTGTTCGATGGTTTCGATGGTGCGGGGTGGGCTGGTAGCCGCTGTGTTTCCCCGTTGGAGAGAAGTATCCGCTTGCACCTTGGGTTTGAAAAACGGATAGTTTTGACAGCCATCATCGAAAATTTCGAATGCTCAAGCTCAGCCTCGATGCCCTGCAGATCCTGGACGCCATCGACCGGCGAGGTTCCTTCGCCGGCGCCGGCAAGGCCCTGCACAAGGTGCCCTCGACCATTTCCTACACCGTGGCCAAGCTGGAAGAGGACCTTGGGGTGCAGCTGTTCGACCGGATCGGCCCGCGGGCGGAGCCGACCGAGGCCGGGCGCGCGTTGCTGGAGGAGGGCAGGCACCTGCTGCGTGCGGCACGGGAGCTTGAGCTGCGGGTACGGCGCGTAGCCTCGGGCTGGGAGGCTGAATTGACCATGGCGGTGGATTCGGTGTTCCCGACCTGGCTGTTGGGGCCGGATATTGCTGCGTTCCGTGAGGTGGCGGCGCCGACCCGATTGCGCCTGTTTGGCGAGGCGTTGTCCGGCACCTGGGAAGCACTGCTGGACCGGCGCGCCGACCTGTTGGTCGGTGCACCAGGCGAGGGTCCCAGTGGCGGGGGCTACGTGGTCGAGCCGCTGGGCAGCGTGGGTTTCGTGTTTGCGGTGGCGCCCGGGCATCCGCTGGCGACCGTGCGGGGTGTGCTGGGCCGCGAGCAGTTGGCGCCGTACTGCGCGATCGCGGTATCCGATTCGGCGCGACGCCTGCTGCCACGCACCGTGGGCCTGTTGATGGGCCAGGAGACGTTGACCGTGCCGGACATGGCCAGCAAGTTGAAGCTGCAGTGCCAAGGGCTGGGATTCGGCTTCCTGCCCGAACCGTGCGCGCGGGCTGCAGTGGCACGCGGCCAGCTGGTGATCCGCGAGGTCGAGGAGCACAAGCCGGAAGAGACCTTCTGGCTGGCGTGGCGTACCGGCGAAGATGGCGCGGCCCTGCGCTGGTGGCGCGAGCGCCTGCGACGGCCGGAGCTGCTGGCGCAATGGTGGCAGGCGATGGCGGAGGGGTAGGGTTCGGCAGGGCTGCGCCCTGCACCTGCCGAATCGACGGCAACAGCCAAAGCCAAAGCCAAAGCCAAAGCAACAGCGGGCATTCCGTGGGATGGCGGGGTGGGTCCGGTTGCGGGGGACGCCGTGAATCCATCCATGGAGGCTTGGGCGCGCCATCCATGGCGCTTACACCCCCGCAACCGGACCCACCCCGCCTTCGACAGATCTCCGCGATCTGTTGGACGCGATCTGTTGGAATGGTATTGCCTGCTCTTGGCCTGCTCTTGGCCTGCTCTTGGTGGGTGTCGACCTTGGTCGACACGTAGATCCATGCCATGCGTGGATGCTCTTCATTCCGAATTCGAAATATTCGATCTTGATGGAGATTCATCCACGCATGGCGTGGATCTACCCGATCGCGGAAATCTGTCAGAGGTGGGGCGGTGTGGGCAGGCAGGACCATTGGCGCCATGGATGGCGCCATCGAGCCCCCAAGGATGGGTTTACGGCGTGTCCTGCCTACCCATACCGCCCCGCCATCCACGGAATGCCTGCTTCTGCTGTTGCCGTTGCTTTGGCCTCTGCGGGTGCAGGGCGCAGCCCTGCCAAAAAACACAAAAAAAACAGCAGGCCGAGGCCTGCTGTTTCGGTGTAATGGTGCGCCCGGAGAGATTCGAACTCCCGACCGCCTGGTTCGTAGCCAGGTACTCTATCCAACTGAGCTACGGGCGCCAATTACATAAACTTGTTGTGTTGATCGTGTGTGGTGCGCCCGGAGAGATTCGAACTCCCGACCGCCTGGTTCGTAGCCAGGTACTCTATCCAACTGAGCTACGGGCGCGCGGTACACAATCAACTTACTTCTCTATTTTACTGCACTTCCAGCGGCGGATGCTGAAGGTCTGTCGAGTGGTGCGCCCGGAGAGATTCGAACTCCCGACCGCCTGGTTCGTAGCCAGGTACTCTATCCAACTGAGCTACGGGCGCCCTGCGACAGGAGCGGAATTATGCGGATGTCGGCGCGAGTCGTCAACGCTTTTGTGAAAATTTTCACCCAACTGAATGAAAAACGCCTCTGCGACAGCCTCCGGGTGTTTCATCCACGCAAAGTGGTCGGCTCGCGTACCCAGCTCCTGCGCAGAAAGCACGCGCAGCTGTGAGGCGACATTCGGCAGTTTGGCCAACAGCGCCTGCATGGATCCGATAGGTGCCAGCCAATCGTCTTCCATGAGTACCGCCTGCGCACTGCCGTGCACGCGCGCCATCTGCGCATCCAGGTCCTCGTCCATGCCTGCGGCGGCGTAGTGATTGCTCAGCCCTACGCGTGCCCAGTCGGCGATCAGCCCGCGTGCTTCGGTGCCGCCGAAACCGAGCCGGCGCCCGTGCAGCACGCCCTGGCGTCGCGCGATCCACGGCAGGAAGCGATAGATCAGGGGCAGCAGCCAGCCGCGTGGTGGTGGGAACGTACGCCAGAACGGGGTGCCACTGGCAGCCAACCACAATCGATCGAATGCCTGCGGCTGGCGCCCGGCGTGTACGCAGGCCAGCTGGCCGCCCAGGCTGTGACCACCAATGATCCATGGCAGCACGTCCTGCGCGTTGTCGTCAGCGGCGATCAGCGCCTGACTGGCCGGCAGGTCGTGGTCGAGGATCTGTTTGTAGCCCCAATTCTGGGTGCGTGACGGGCGCAGCGAACTGCTGCCATTGCCGCGCCATTCGTGCAGGTAGACCGCCACGCCCCGGGCGGCCAGTGCCTGCGCCAGCGGCAGGTAATGGCGTGCGGCCACGCCCAGCGCCGGCAGCCACAACAGCCGTGCCAGCGGCTGTGCAGGCACGCAGGCGATGACCTCGTAACGGTGGCCATCGCCGCTGTCCACGGCGAGTACGCGTGGCGAATCGCTCATGCGTGCGGTGCCGCGCCGAAGTGGTCGAGCACCAGTACCTCGCTGCGGCCGGGCGCATAGCCCTGCTGCAGCCCGCGCGCCACGTAATCGATGCCGGCTTCGCAGGCATTGGCCAGGCTCAGCCCGTTGCACAGCTGCGCTGCGATGGCCGAGGCCAGCGTGCAGCCTGTGCCGTGCGCATCCAAGGGCAGGCGGGCATGGATGAACTCTTCGCTGCTGACGCCATCGAAGTAGCGGTCGACCACGCGGTTGCCCTCATGCAGGTGGCCGCCCTTCAGCAGTACCGCACCGGCACCCAGATCAAGGAGTGAGGCGGCGGCCTGCTCTGCGTCGTTGCCATTGGCGATGCTGCGGCCCACCAGCAGCTCCGCTTCCGGTGCATTGGGGGTGACCAGGGTGGCCAGTGGCAGCAGCCGTTCGCGCATTGCCTGCAGCGCGCTGTCCTCCAGCAGGCGGGCACCGCTGGTGGCGACCATCACCGGGTCCAGCACCACGTGCGGTGGTCGATGGCGTTGCAGTGCATCGGCCACGGCGTGGATCACCTCGGCGTTGGCCAGCATGCCCAGCTTCACTGCGTGGATGTCGAAGTCGTCGAAGCAGGCCTCGATCTGCGCGCGCAGGAAGGCGACCGGCGGCACGTGCACGGCGCTGACGCCGCGGGTGTTCTGCGCGGTCAGCGCGGCAATCACCGACAGGCCATGCACGCGATGCGCGGCGAAGGCTTTCAGGTCTGCCTGGATGCCGGCGCCGCCGCCGGAATCGGAGCCAGCGATGGTGAGGGCGGAGGCGGGGGTGGTCGGGCTCATGTGGTGATTGTGCCGTGCTGCCCAGTGTGGGGGTAGTGCCGGCCGGGTTGCACCCGGCACCCGCAGAAGCCGGGGCAACAGCAACAGCAACAGCGGCTCTGGATTTCTGCGCGGGAGGCGGGGCGGTGTCGGATTGCGGGGACGCCGCAAGTACGGCACTGTAGCCTTGGCCGCGCCATCCATGGCGCGGACACCCCGCAATCCGACACCGCCCCGCCTTCGACAGCTTCCCGGTGACGGTCAGTAGATCCACGCCATGCATGGCGCCATCCATGGCGCCAACGGTCCTGCAGCCCCACACCGCCCCGCCTCTGACGGCTTCCTGCAGTAGATCCACGCCATGCGTGGATATCGCGGAAATGATCGGAGGGACAACGTAGATCCACGCCATGCGTGGATGACGCCATGCTCAGCGCCGCCAGCGTGCCCACTGCTGGTAGAACACATAGCCCAGGCCGGTCAGTCCGGTCAGCAGGGCAGGGGCGAGCAGGGCGTCGTACTGCCAGCGCACGAACAGCCAGGCGCCGATCACGCCGCCCGCGAGGAAGCCGCTGATGATCAGGCCGCTGAGGGTCAGGCGCCGTACCTGCAGCGGCAGTCCGCGCAGCAGGTGGCCGAGGCCGATGCCGAGATCGGTGAACATGCCGCTGAGATGGGTGGTGCGTACGACGGCACCACTGAAGGTGGTGGCCATCGCATTCTGCAGTCCGCACGCCATCGCAGCCGCCAATGCGCCCCAGATCTGATGCTGCTTGAACAGCGGAATGGCCGCCAGCAGCAACAGCGATTCCAATGCCAGCGCCACGCCGTAGCGCCGGCCGAGCTGCAGTGCGCTGTCCTGGATCAGCAGCCCGCTGACCATCGCGCCCAGCGAAAACGCGATCAGCAGACCCCACAGGTGGCCGACCGCGCGCCAATCCTCCTGCGCCAGTGCCATGCCGAGCTGGCTGGTGCTGCCGGTCATGTGGCTGACCGCTTGGTGTTCGAAACCCAGGAAGCCGACCACATTGACCATGCCGGCCACGCACGACAGCGCGACCGCGCCGATCCAGACCCAGGTGGGCAGGCGGATTCCCATGGCAGGCCCTCAGGGCCCGCCGAAGCCGCCGTTGAACTGCAGCTCGCTGAAGATCCCGCTGGCCGGGTCGAAGACCGCGCCCCAGAACTGCGCGCCACCATCGCAGACCCGCACCGCCTCGCGGGCGGGCCGGAGGCTGTTGTTTTCAGGCAGATGGAACGCGTTGATGTAGATCACCTGCTTTCCGTCCAGTTCGATGCCCACGTACTGGCGATCGAAATCCATGACGTGTGGCACCTGCGCTTCCAGCGATGCCAGCTTCGCTTCCAGCTGGTCCACCTGCTGTCGGCTCGGTGCCCAGTAGCCGCCGACCCGCCCGGCCTCGCGGCCGGGGCTGGGTCGCGAGCAGGTGTCGAGCACCTGCGCGGCGATGATCGGGCGGGTGACCACCCAGGACTGGCCACTGCGTTCTGTGGTCGGCACGCTGGCCGGTCCCTGCGTGGTCGCGCAGGCACCGAGCAGCGTGGCAACGGCTGCCGCCAGCGATGGCAGCAGCAGGCGGGTGCAGCGGTTCACAACACCTCCGAGGCGTAATCGGCCAGCCGCGAGCGTTCACCGCGACGCAGCGTGATGTGCGCGCTGTGCGGCCAGTTCTTGAAGCGGTCGACGGCGTAGGTCAGGCCCGACGTGGTTTCGGTCAGGTACGGGGTGTCGATCTGTTCGACGTTGCCCAGGCAGACGATCTTGGTACCGGGGCCGGCACGGGTGATCAGCGTCTTCATCTGCTTGGGCGTCAGGTTCTGCGCCTCGTCCAGGATCAGGTAGCGCGACAGGAACGTACGGCCGCGCATGAAGTTCATCGAGCGGATCTTGATGCGGCTGGCGAGCAGGTCGTTGGTCGCCTGGCGGCCCCAGGTGCCGCCTTCCTGGTTGTGCGTCAGCACTTCCAGGTTGTCGGTCAACGCGCCCATCCACGGCGTCATCTTCTCTTCCTCGGTACCGGGCAGGAAGCCGATGTCCTCACCGACGCTGACCGTGGCGCGGGTCATGATGATCTCGCGGTAGCGCTGCTGGTCCATCGTCTGCGCCAGGCCGGCGGCCAGCGCCAGCAGGGTCTTGCCGGTACCGGCGGTGCCGAGCAGAGTGACGAAGTCGATTTCCGGGTCCATCAGTGCGTTGAGCGCGAAGTTCTGCTCGCGGTTGCGCGCGCTGATGCCCCACACGGCATGGCTGCCGTGGCGGAAGTCATCTACCAGGGACAGCACCACCTTGCCATCGCCGACGATCCTGCTGACGCGCAGCTCGACTTCGTCTTCGCCCGGCAGGTACACGTACTGGTTCGGGTACCACTCTTCGCCGTCCTGGGCGAGGATTTCGTAGTGGGTGCGGCCTTTGTCACTCCAGCTGCGCAGATCCTCACCGTGGCGCTTCCAGAAGTCTTCCGGCAGCTCGGTGGCGCCGGTGTAGAGCAGGCTGAAATCGTCCAGCGCACGGTCGTTCTCGTAGTCTTCCGACACGATGCCGGCGATGGCTGCCTTGATCCGCAGGTTGATGTCCTTGGAGACGAACACCACCGGGATTTCCGGCGTTTCTTCCTTCAGCGCCAGGATCGCGCCGAGGATGGCGTTGTCGGGGATGACCTTGCCAAAGCTCTTGCCCGCGTCGAAATGGCTGGTCTGGAAGCGCAGCA
This sequence comes from Stenotrophomonas sp. G106K1, assembly GCF_037969685.1. Classification (NCBI taxonomy): domain Bacteria; kingdom Pseudomonadati; phylum Pseudomonadota; class Gammaproteobacteria; order Lysobacterales; family Lysobacteraceae; genus Stenotrophomonas; species Stenotrophomonas sp. G106K1. The sequence continues at coordinate 370,110 of NZ_JBBPFR010000001.1, forward strand.
GGCCTACGCTCTGCTTGCCGCGCAGCTGCAGGCCCTGTGGCCGCTGCAGCGGAATGCCGTCGGCCAGGTTGTCCAGGCCCGAAGCCTGCACCATCTCGTTGAGGAAGCGGCTGACCTGGCGCGCATTGCGGCTCGCTTCGGTCGTGCCCTTCTTGCCGTTGTCCAGCTCCTCGATCACCTGCATGGGCAGGTAGACATCGTGCTCCTCGAATTTGAACAGCGCGGTGGGATCGTGCATCAGCACGTTGGTATCCAGCACGTAGATGCGCTTGCCTCGGGTCATCATCGGTTCCTGGTTACGGACAGGGAAAAACCACCACGACCTGCTGCAGGGCAGGGTGGGGGCGGACAAAGTGGGCGATGGGACTCACTTGGACTGATGGGCCTTCAGTTCGGCAAGGACGGCGTCGGCATGGCCGGCGACCTTGACCTTGCGCCATGACTGCACGATGCGGCTGTCGGGGGAAATCAGGAAGGTGCTGCGCTCGATGCCACGTACCTGCTTGCCGTACATGTTCTTCATCTTGATCACGTCGAAGGCGCTGCACAGCGCTTCGTCGGCATCACTGACCAGCGGGAACGCGAAGCCCTGCTTGGCACAGAAGTTGTCGTGGGACTTCACCGAGTCGCGGGAGACGCCAAGCACGACCGCGCCTGCCTTCCTGAAATCGGGCAGCAGTGCGTTGAAGTCGATGCCCTCGGTGGTGCAGCCCGGGGTGCTGTCCTTGGGGTAGAAGTACAGCACCAGCCACTGGCCGGCGTAATCGCCGAGGGTGGCCTGGGCGCCGCCGGACAGCGCCAGCGGCAGGGAGAGGGTGGTGCTGTCCAGGGTATCGCCGTTGTTCATGAGGTCCTTCTGTCGAGCCTGGGTTCTTTCTACGACAATTGCATGAAACGCCACGCGCCCGTGAGGAGCGCGCGAAGAATCAGGATTTCAATCAGAACTTCATCGGGTCCATGATCGCGTCCAGGTTCAAGTGGTCGCAGAACTCGAGGAAATCGTCGCGCAGGGCAGCGATGTGCATGTTGGCCGGCACGCCGATGGTGACCTGTGCGCTGAACATCTCCGCACCGGTCTGCATGGCGCGGTAACGCGTGCTCTGCAGGGTCTCGATGGTGATGCCCTGGCGGTCGAAGAAATCGGCCAGCTGGAACAGGATGCCCGGCTTGTCGGCGGCGATCACTTCGACGATGTAGGGCAGCAGGTTGGACTGCGCCTGCTTGGCTTCGGTGCGGTACCAGACCAGCTTCAGGCCTTCCTCGCGCTCGAGCCGGGTCAGCATCGCTTCCAGCTTGGCGACCGAATCCCAGGAGCCGGTGGCCAGTGCGGTCACCGAGACATCGCGGCCCACGGTGGCCAGGCGTGCATCCACCAGATTGCACCCGCTGTCGGCGATGCGGCGGGTGACGGACAACAGGGGGGACTCCGGATGCGTCGTATAGGCGTTGATCAGGAGGTGGTTTTCGCTCGGCGCTGGGCGCGGGGTGGTGTCGGTCAAGGCGATTCCGGGTAATGCATGCGTTAGTCTGAATGCCCGCCAGAGGCGGGGATCCACCGGTGTCCAGCATACTTGCCCGTGCTTTCGCGCCGCAAGTAACATTCGGAACGCCCGCGCCCTTCCGTGGCGGACGTTTTCCCTCCCCAGCCAAGAGCAGCACGTCCTTGTCCCTTTCCGGCCTCATCACCGCGCTGGCGACCCCCTTCCGGGCCGACGGCGCACTCGACCCCGACGGTTGGCAGCGCCTGCTGCACCTGCAACTGGAGGGCGGCGTCCAAGGCGTTGTCGTTGCCGGCTCCACCGGCGAGGCAGCCACCCTGTCCGATGCGGAGTACGACCAGCTGCTGGCCAGCGCGGTCGAACGCATCGCCGGCCGCGTTCCGGTCCTGGCCGGTACCGGCCTGTCCGGCACCGCCAAAACCATCGAGCAGACCCGCCGTGCTGCCGCGCTTGGCGCCACCCACGCGCTGGTGGTCACCCCGCCGTACGTGCGGCCGACCCAGGCTGGCCTGATCGCGCATTACCGCGCGGTCGCCGACCAGGCCGGAGTGCCGGTGGTGCTGTACAACGTGCCCGGCCGTACCGGTTGCGACATGCTGCCGGAGACCGTGGCCGAACTCGCCAGCCATCCGAACATCGTCGGCATCAAGGAAGCGGTGGGCGATACCGGCCGCGTACGGGCACTGCTGGACCTGCGCAGCCCGACCTTTGCCGTGCTCACCGGCGATGACGGCACGGCCGCACGTTCGATCCAGGCCGGCATGGACGGTCTGATCTCGGTCGGTTCCAACGTGCTGCCCGGCGCCTATCGCCGGATGTGCGACCTCGCCGCTGCCCGCGACCATGAAGCCGTCGAATCCTGGGATGCGCGCCTGCAGCCGTTCCACGACTTCTGCGGTATCGAATCCAACCCGATTCCGGTCAAGGCGCTGTTGCGTCGGATCGGCATCGGTCACGATCTGCGCCTGCCGCTGCTGCCGCTTTCGGCAGCACACACGCCTGCCGCCGACCATCTCGCCGGCGATATCGCCGCCCTCGAAGCCCTTTCCAGCCACTGACCTTCCGTCTTGGTCTGATCCAGGAGATTCACATGCGCCAATCCGTTTCCGCCGTCCGCGTGCTGTCCTTCGCGCTCCTTGCCGTGGCCACCGCAGCCGGCACCACCGGTTGCTTCAAGCGTGGCGTCAAGGGCGACTACGCTCTGGCCCCGGAAGTGCGTCCGCTGGAAGTGCCGCCGGACCTGAACCTGCCGGCAGGCGCCGGCAACAACCAGGTGCCGACCCTGAGCTCGGCGACCAAGCCGGCCGCTCCGGCCGCCGCCGCTCCGGCGGTCAGCGCCACCGGCTTCACCATTGCCGGCAGCAAGGAAGATGCCTTCTCCAAGGTCGGTACCGCGCTGGAAGGCGTGGAAGGCCTGACCATCGCCACCCGCGCGCAGCTGCTGGGCTCGTACGACGTGGCCTATGAAGGCAGCAACTTCCTGGTCCGCGTGGTCGCCGTCGACGCCGGTGCGTATATCTCCGCGGTCGACCCGCGTGGCCTGCCGGCCACCGCCGAAGCGCCGGTGAAGCTGATTGCCGCATTGAAGGCGAAGCTGGCACGGTAGTAGAGACCGGCCGGGTGGGTGCGGGCCTTGGTCCGCACCCGCTTTGGTAGAGGTCGACCTTGGTCGGCGCTTTTGTGCCAACCGAGGTTGGCAACTACCGGATTACGTGCCTTGGTCGGCGTCTTTCGTCAGGACCGGGAACAGAAAAGGGCGCCGATGGCGCCCTTTTCCGTAGCCGTAGCCGGCGCCTCAGCGCTCCAGCAGCTTCAGCTTGTCCGGCTTGCCGTCCCACTCACCGGCGTCGGCCGGCGGGTCCTTGCGCACGGTCAGTACCGGCCACTCCTTCGCCAGTTCGGCGTTGAGGGCGACGAAACCTTCCTGGCCCGCGGGCACATCGTCTTCCGGGAAGATCGCGTTGACCGGGCACTCGGGTTCGCAGAGGGTGCAGTCAATGCACTCGTCCGGGTCGATCACCAGGAAGTTCGGGCCTTCGTGGAAGCAATCCACGGGGCACACTTCCACGCAATCGGTGTGTTTGCACTTGATGCAGTTTTCGGTGACGACAAAGGGCATGGGTAGGGGGCGGATCGCTTTCTGAACCTGCCAATTCTAGAACAGGTTGGCCCCCGCTGCCGGTTGCCGTGTGAAAGTGGGGCGGATTGGTGTCTGGAATGCCCATTTCGCGGCATGCCCGCCCTGTGCGACGCTGCCAGGGCCGTCGGCCCGCTTCGGTCGGCCCCCTTCCACTGCAGGATCCTTCATGTCGCCAGTCCAGCCCGGTGCCGCCTCCAAGGGCGGTGAGAACACGGCCTTCATCGTCCTGATCAGTTGCGCTGCCACCCTTGGCGGCTTCCTGTTCGGTTTCGATAGTGGCGTCATCAATGGCACCGTCGACGGCCTGCGCCAGGCCTTCAACTCCAGCGAGGCCGCGCTCGGCTTCGAGGTCGCCTCGATGCTGCTTGGGTGCGCGATCGGTGCGTTCCTGGCCGGTTGGCTTGGCGACCGGCTGGGACGTCGCGGCGTGCTGATCGTGGCGGCCGTGATGTTCCTGGTGTCGGCGCTGGGTGCCGGCGCTGCGCATGCCTCCTGGTTGTTCGTCTGCGCACGCGTGCTCGGTGGATTCGCCGTCGGTGCGGCCAGCGTGATGTCGCCGGCCTACATCGCCGAAGTCGCCTCTGCGCGCTATCGCGGCCGGCTGGCGACCGTGCAGCAGATGGCGATCATCTGCGGCCTGTTCGCAGCGTTCCTCAGCAACTATCTGCTGGCCCGGGCGGCAGGTGCCTCGACCGAGCCGCTCTGGCTGGGGCAGGAAGCCTGGCGCTGGATGTTCTGGATGCAGGCGCTGCCGTCGCTGCTGTTCCTGCTGTTGTTGCTGGTGATCCCGGAAAGCCCGCGCTTCCTGGTGATGAAGGGCCGGCAGGCGCAGGCGAGGGCGGTGCTTGGCCGGCTGTACGGTGAACGCGCCGCGGTGAACAAGCAGGCCGAGATCGAAGCGAGCCTGGCCCAGGACCAGCACAAGCCGCGATTCGGCGACCTGCTCGACAAGGCCACCGGCAAGCTGCGTGCCATCGTCTGGGTCGGCATCGGCCTGGCGATGTTCCAGCAGCTGGTCGGCATCAACGTGGTGTTCTATTACGGCGCGGTGCTGTGGCAGGCGGTGGGTTTCTCGGAAAGCGATGCGCTGCTGATCAACGTCCTGTCCGGTGCGCTGAGCATCGGCGCCTGCCTGCTGACGGTGGTGCTGATCGATCGCATCGGCCGCAAGCCGCTGCTGTGGGTCGGTTCGGTCGGCATGTCGGTGGCGCTGGTGCTGATGGTGGTGGCCTTCGCCAGTGGCAGCCTGGCCGAGGGGCGCCTGCAGCTGTCCGACGGCATGGGGCGGCTGGCGCTGGTGGCGGCCAATGTCTATGTGGTGTTCTTCAACATGTCCTGGGGCCCGGTGATGTGGGTGATGCTGGGCGAGATGTTCCCGAACCAGATCCGCGGCCCGGCGTTGGCCGTGGCCGGTGCGGCGCAGTGGACCTCGAATTTCGCGATCACCGTGACCTTCCCGATGCTGCTGGCCGGCATCGGCCTGGCCGGTGCGTACGGCATCTACACCGTTGCCGCGATCCTCTCGATCATCTTCGTCGTCCGCTACGTGCGCGAGACCAAGGGCAAGGAGCTGGAGCAGATGGAAGGCTGACGGCTCGGCCTCGGTTTCAGCGCCTCCCTGTTCCGAGGGAGGCGGCAGGCCAGCCGCTCCAGGACACGCCGTAAACCCATCCATGGGGGCTCGATGGCGCCATCCATGGCGCTAACGGTCCTGGATCGGCCGGCCTGCCGCCTCTCGACAGACCGCGGATGGCGGACGCAGGCAAGCGCGTCGGGGTTGAATTTGTTGCGGAGGAGCGAGGCTGTTCTTACCGCCGTCGCGGAAAATTGTCACGAGGGGGCGGGCCCCCTCCCACGCAGGAGCAGGGAGGCGCTCAAGCGACCAGCCCAGTCGGCGACACGATTCCGGAAAACAGAAAAGCCCGCACAAGGCGGGCTTTTTCGGTTCCTGCTGCGGCGACTGGTGCTCCCTAGGGGACTCGAACCCCTGTTTTAGCCTTGAGAGGGCCACGTCCTAACCACTAGACGAAGGGAGCAGTGTGTCGCTGCCGGTGCAGGAGCGCTAGTATATGCACCTCGATGCCATTGGGCAATCCCGAAACTTCAACCGGAAGCGCCAACATCATTTCCTCTGCTACATCACCGTTCAGCCTGCGCGTCATCCCGCGCGACCAGCACACGATCTCCCGCAAGGACATCAGCCCGAACGCTTTGCGCGTGCTTTATCGACTGCGCGATGCCGGCTTCGGCGCCTACCTTGTCGGCGGCGCGGTGCGCGATCTGCTGGTCAATGGCCAACCCAAGGATTTCGACGTGGCCACCGATGCCACGCCCGAACAGGTCAAGCAGTTGTTCCGCAACTGCCGCCTGATCGGCCGCCGTTTCCGCCTGGCCCATGTTGTGTTCGGCCGCGAGATCATCGAAGTCGCCACCTTCCGTGCCAACATCGATGACGGCAGCGGCGACCGCGAGATGGAAAACGGCATGCTCGTGCGCGACAACGTGTACGGCAGCATCGAAGACGACGCCATCCGCCGCGACTTCACCTGCAATGCCCTGTACTACGCCATCGAGGACTTCTCGGTGCGTGACTACACCGGCGGCTTCGAAGACGTGCAGGCACGCCTGATGAAGCTCATCGGCGACCCGGTGCAGCGCTACCAGGAGGACCCGGTGCGCATGCTGCGTGCGGTCCGCCTGGCGGCCAAGCTCGGCTTCCAGATCGAAGAGGGCACCGCTGCACCGATCCCGCAGCTGGCCGGCCTGCTCAATGAAGCCGCACCGGCGCGCCTGTTCGAGGAAGTCCTGAAGCTGTTCCTGTCCGGACACGGCGTGGCCAGCTTCGAAGGACTGGAACGCTATGGCCTGTTCGACGTGTTGTTCCCGGAAAGCGCCAAGGCGCTGAAGTCGAACCGCACCGGCGCGCTGCGGCGCATGCTGATCGAGGGCCTGGCCAACACCGATGCACGCGTGGCCAATGACGAGCCCGTGTCGCCGGCGTTCCTGTTCGCGCTGCTGCTGTGGCCGGCTTACTGCCGCGCGCAGGCAACCCTGCTCAAGCAGGGCGTGGCACCGGAAGAGGCGCAGCGTCGCGCCGCCGACCGCGTCACTGTGCAGCAGTTGAGCACCATTGCATTGCCGCGCCGTTTCTCGCTGCCGATGCAGGAGATCTGGCTGCTGCAGGCGCGCTTCAGTTCGCGCCAGCGCAAGCGCGTGATGCGCACGCTCAGCCATCCCCGTTTCCGTGCCGCCTTCGATTTCCTGGCCCTGCGCCAGGTGGCATCGGCAGAGCACGAAGCCGACGTCGCGTTCTGGCTCGAAGCGCAGGCGCAGTCCGGGCATGAGCTGGATTCGTCGCTGGATTCGCTGCACAGCGAGGCCGGCGATGAGGAGGGTGGGGCGCCGCGCAAGCGTCGTCGTCGCCGTCGTCGTCCAGACGGCGCAGCTGCCGGTGCTGCCGAGTAATCCATGACCGGTGCCTGGATCGGGCTGGGCGCCAATCTTGGCGACGCAGCCAACACCGTCCGCGCGGCCATCGCCGCGCTGGGCGAACTGCCCGGAACCCGGCTGACGCAGGCGTCGCGGTTGTACGCGACGCCTGCATGGGGAAACGAGGACCAGCCACCCTTCGTCAATGCGGTGGCCTCGGTCGACACCGATCTGTCCGCTGTCGCACTGCTGCAGGCCATGCTCGCGCTGGAGCAGCGCTTCGGCCGCGTACGCGACCCTGCCGTGCACTGGGGCCCGCGTGCGCTGGATCTGGACCTGCTGCTGTTCGGCGAGCAGGTGCTGGACCTGCCCGAGCTGAAAGTGCCGCATCCCTACCTGCACGAGCGGGCGTTCGTGTTGGTGCCATTGGCCGAAATCGCCGCCGATCTGGCCATTCCCGGCCATGGCCGCGTGCGGGATGCAGTGATGCGGGTGGATGCCTGCGGGATCGCGCCGTTAGGGTGATAATGCCCGGGTTATCTCCCCCGGTTATCAGCACATGAGCACCCACGCAGACAGCAAGCCCTGGACCGTTCCCGCCCTGGCCGAGGCCAAGCGCAATGGCCAGAAGCTGGTCATGTTGACCGCCTACGACGCAGGCTTCGCCCGCACGTTCGATGCCAACGGTGTCGACCTGATCCTGATCGGCGATTCGCTGGGCATGGTCGTGCAGGGCCACGATTCGACCCTGCCGGTGACCGTCGCCGACATGGTCTACCACACCCGCGCGGTCGCCCGCGTTCTGCAGCGCGCGCTGCTGATCGCCGACCTGCCGTTCGGTGCCGATGCCACCCCGGAACGCGCGCTGGATGCTTCGCTGCAGCTGCTGCAGGCGGGCGCGGAGATGGTCAAGATCGAAGGCGCCGGCTTCAAGGTCGACATCATCCGTTACCTGGTCGAGCGTGAGATTCCGGTCTGCTCGCACCTGGGCCTGACCCCGCAGTCGGTGCTGCGCCTGGGTGGCTTCAAGATCCAGGGCCGTGGCGATGCCGCGCGCCAGCTGGTGGACGACGCCAAGGCCGTTGCCCAGGCGGGCGCCAGCATCATGGTGCTCGAATGCGTGCCGACGCCGGTTGCCGCTGCCGTCACCGCTGCCGTTCCCGTGCCGACCATCGGTATCGGTGCTGGCCCGCAGTGCGACGGCCAGGTGCTGGTGCTGCACGACTTCCTCGGCCTGGACAGCGGCCACCGTCGTCCAAAGTTCGTCAAGGACTTCCTGGCTGAAGGTGGCTCGGTGGCCGGTGCCACCCGTGCCTACGCCGATGCCGTGCGCGATGGCAGCTTCCCCGACGAAGAGCACGCGTACGCCCAATGATCCAGACCTTCAACGAACTCGGTGCACTGCGCGCGCAGATCGCGCAGTGGAAGGGCGAGGGCCTGCGCGTGGCGCTGGTGCCGACCATGGGCAACCTGCATGGCGGGCACCATGCGTTGATCACGCTGGCAAAGCAGTACGCCGACAAGGTCGTGGCCAGCATCTTCGTCAACCCGACGCAGTTCGGGCCGAACGAGGATTTCAGCCGCTATCCGCGCACCCCCGAAGCCGATGTGGCCGGGCTGGAGCAGGTGGGCTGCGATGCGGTGTGGTTGCCCAGCGTCGAAGCGATGTACCCGCTGGGCGTGGACAAGACCACGCAGATGCATGCGCCCGGCGTCAGTGAAGTGCTGGAGGGCGCCAGCCGCCCGGGCCATTTCGATGGCGTGTGCACGGTGGTGGCGCGGCTGTTCCTGCAGGTGCAGCCGGACGTTGCCGTGTTCGGTCGCAAGGACTACCAGCAGCTGGCAGTCATCAAGCAGATGGTGGCCGAGCTGTCGTTCCCGATCCAGATCGTCGGTGCCGAGATCGTGCGTGATGAGGATGGCCTGGCCAAGAGCTCGCGCAACCAGTACCTCAGCGCCGAGCAGCGCCCATTGGCGACTACCCTTCATCGCACCCTGCTGGGCATGCGCGAAGGCTACGTGGCCGGGCAGACGCGCGCGCAGATCGAGGCCGAAGCCACGGCTGCGCTGCAGGCGGCCGGCTTCCAGGTGGATTACGCGGTGCTGCGCACCCCGGAGCTGGCCGAACCGAGCTTCGATGGCGGTGGCCGCGTGGCCCTGGTCGCCGCCCGCCTGGGCACCACCCGGTTGATCGACAACCTGGAGTTCTGAGCCGCATGCGGCTCAGGGGCGCGCGCAGCGGGCGCCTCTCACCTTCCCATGGACGGGAGACCGGAAATGAGTACCCCCACCACTACCGGCCGTCTTGCCCGGGCCTCGATCCTGGCGGTACTGGCCGCCGGTATGGTGCCTGCCCAGCTGATGGGTGGCCTGTTGTTCGCGCTCGACGTCGCGCGTACGCCCGTACCGGCACTCACCGGCGGTGCGCTGATGTTCGTGCTGGGCGTGTGCAACGCCATCGCGGTTTTGCTGCCGATGGCGCTGATCCTGCGGTCCCAGCGGCGTCTGCGCCGGACCGCCTTCCTGCTCGTGGGGTTCGGTCTGGGTGCGCTGGCCATGGCGACCTGTGCCTGGCCGGGCGCGGACAATGGTCCGCTGCTGCAGCGCCTGCGTTATGTCGATACCTTCGACGTGATCAGCTACGGCCTGTCGGTGCTGGCCGCGGGCGGCTTCGGCCTGGTCGCCGGGCTGACCTTCCATACGGTGTTCGGCCTGTCGCTGCAGGGCGCCTGCGGGCATGCCCCGGCAGCGCTACCGGCCGAGGGCGCCTGAACGGCCTTCAGCGTCCCGTCGCAGCCCCCTGGTGACGGCCAAGCGGGTGCTAGAATCCGCTCTTTCCTTTGCCGTTGCAGCGCCCCCATGCACCTGTCCCTGCTCAAGACCAAGATCCACCGCGCCACCGTCACCCATTCCGAGCTGAACTACGAAGGCTCGATCGCCATCGATGACAACCTGCTGGCTGCCACCGGCATCCGTGAATTCGAGCAGGTGCACATCTGGGACGTGACCAACGGTGCGCGCTTCTCGACCTATGCGATCCGCGCCGAAGCCGGCAGCGGCGTCGTCTCGCTCAATGGTGGCGCCGCGCGCCACGTGCAGGTCGGTGACATCATCATCATTGCCGCCTTCGCCAGCATGACCGAGCAGGAAGCCGACAGCTTCAAGCCGAAGCTGGTGTACGTGGATGGCAACAACCAGATCTCCCACACCAACGACACGATCCCGACCCAGGCCGCATGACAACGAACAACGGATTCGACTCGCTGCATTCCCACGCCCAGCGCCTGAAGGGCGCAAGCATTCCCGGCCTGCTCGCCGCCGAACCCGGCCGTGTGCAGGACCTGGCGCTGCGGGTCGGTCCGTTGTATGTCAACTTCGCCCGGCAGAAATACGATGCCGCGGCGCTGCAGGCGCTGTTGGCGCTGGCTGCCGAACGTGATGTCGGCGGTGCGATCACGCGCCTGTTCCGTGGCGAGCAGGTCAACCTGACCGAAGGTCGCGCCGCGCTGCATACCGCGCTGCGCGGTGCTGTGGTCGATGCGCCGGTGGCGGCCGAGGCCTATGCCACCGCGCGCGGCATCCGCCAGCGCATGGGCGTGCTGGTGCGCGCGTTGGAAGACAGTGGCGTGACCGATGTGGTCAGCGTTGGTATCGGCGGTTCCGATCTCGGCCCGCGCCTGGTCGCCGACGCGTTGCGTCCGGTCACCGGTGCACGCCTGCGCGTGCATTTCGTGTCGAATGTGGACGGCGCCGCCATGCAGCGCACGTTGGCCACGCTGGATCCGGCGAAGACCGCCGGCATCCTGATCTCCAAGACCTTTGGTACCCAGGAAACCCTGCTCAACGGCCAGATCCTGCACGATTGGCTGGGCGGCAGCGAGCGTCTGTACGCGGTCAGCGCCAATCCGGAACGCGCCTCCAAGGCCTTCGCCATCGCCGCCGATCGTGTGCTGCCGATGTGGGACTGGGTGGGCGGTCGCTATTCGCTGTGGTCGGCCGTCGGCTTCCCGATCGCACTGGCCATCGGCTTCGAGCGCTTCGAGCAATTGCTGGAAGGTGCCGCGCAGATGGATGCGCATGCACTGGACGCGCCGCTGGAGCGCAACCTGCCGGTGCTGCACGGCCTGACCGACATCTGGAACCGCAATCTGCTGGGCTCTGCCACGCACGCGGTGATGACCTACGACCAGCGCCTGGCGCTGCTGCCGGCCTATCTGCAGCAGTTGGTGATGGAAAGCCTGGGCAAGCGCGTGCAGCGCGACGGCCAGCCGGTCACCACCGACACCGTGCCGGTGTGGTGGGGCGGTGCCGGTACCGATGTGCAGCACAGCTTCTTCCAGGCCCTGCACCAGGGCACCAGCATTATTCCGGCCGATTTCATCGGCTGCGTGCACAACGACGATCCGTATACGGTCAACCACCAGGCGTTGATGGCCAACCTGCTGGCGCAGACCGAAGCGCTGGCCAACGGCCAGGGCAGCGACGATCCGCACCGCGATTACCCGGGCGGTCGCCCGAGCACGATGATCCTGCTCGACGCGCTCACCCCGCAGGCGCTGGGTGCCTTGATCGCGATGTACGAACACGCGGTGTACGTGCAGTCGGTGATCTGGAACATCAACGCCTTCGACCAGTTCGGTGTTGAGCTGGGCAAGCAGCTGGCCAGTGGCCTGCTGCCCGCTCTGCAGGGTGAGGATGTCGAGGTCAACGACCCGCTGACCCGTGAGCTGTTGGCCAAGCTGAAGGGCTGACGCGGGTGGGGAATGCCGCCGGGCATGGCCCGGCGCATACGACGCCGCCTTACCGGCTCGGATCGCGCTCCGGGCTCGGCCGCTTGGCCAGCTTGCGCTGCAGCGAACGCCGGTGCATGCCGAGCAGGCGCGCGGCCGCCGACACGTTGCCGCCGGTTTCATGCATCGCCTGCTGGATGTGTTCCCACTGCAGGCGGCTGATCGGGGTCATCGCATCGGGCACTTCCATCTCGCCGTCATCGGCGGGGCCGTCGTCTTCCTCGCCCAGCGCGCGCAGGATCATCGGCACCGTCGAAGGCTTGGGCAGGTAGTCGTCCGCGCCGAGCTTGATCGCCTCCACCGCGGTGGCGATGCTGGCATAGCCGGTCACCAGCAGGATCCGCATGTCCGCACGCAGCGCGCGCAGCGGTTGGATCAGCGCCAGGCCGGAATCGCTGCCCAGCTTCAGATCGATCAGCGCGAACGCCGGCGGATGCTGGCGGGCCAGTGCCAGCGCGCTGGCGGCATCCTGTGCGGTCTGCGTCTCCAGCCCTTTGCGGGCCAGGCTGCGCTGCAGCGTGCGCAGGTAGAGTTCGTCGTCGTCGACCAGCAGGCCGAGGGTGGAAGCAGTCATGGTCATTCCTCGCGGGGGGCCAACGGCAGGCGGAAGCCGACGCGGCTACCGGCCCCTTGGGCCGGGCGCATCCACATCTCGCCGTCCAGGCGTTCGATGGTGGCATGGGACAGCGCAAGGCCGACGCCCATGCCTTCACTCTTGCTGCTGCCGAACAGCTTGCCTGGCAGCACGGCGGCGCGGGCGTTGAAGCCGTGGCCGTAGTCGCGCACTTCGCCGATCAGGTCGTCGCCTTCGATGCGCAGGCTGAGGTCGACGCGCGGTCGTCCGGCCTGCTCGCCGGCATCGGCCGCGTTGTTCAACAGCACCATCAGCAGGTGGCCGACGCCGGGGTCCAGCGGCAGGCGCAGCGGTGCGTCGTCGTTGCGGTGCAGGTCGATGGTCGGTCGCACCAGCCGCCACTGCTCCAGCACCTGCTGGGCCGTGGAGTGGGCGCGCCCGGGGCGGTCGTTGGAGGCCGGCGCGGCCAGTGCGAGCACGCGCTCGCGGCACTGCACCAGCAGCTCGCGCAGGGTTTCCATGTCCTCGCGCACTTCCGGCTCTTCGCTGCGCTCGGCCACGTCGTCGGCAAGCAGGGTCATCGTCGCCAGCGGCGTGTTCAGTTCGTGCGCCACCGAGGCCGCATGCGTGGCCAAGGCGACGATGCCTTCGTTGCGCGCGAAGCGTTCGCGCAGCGCCGACAGTTCCAGTTCGCGCTCACGCAGGGCGATCGCCAGCCGGGTGGAGAAGATCAGTACGACTGCAGCGGACAGCAGGAAGGTGGCGATCACGCCCCAGCGATTGAGGTCCAGTGCGTTGAAGTAGCCCGCCGGCAGCGGCTGACCGAACAGTCCGCTGGCGGCATAGCCGAGCAGGCAGGCGCTGGCCACGGCCAGGGCCCAGCGCAGGGGTAGGGCAAACGCAGCCAGGGCGATCAGGATCAGGAACAGCGAGCCGAACGGATTGGCGATGCCACCGCTCCAGCTGACCATCCAGGTGAGGATGATCACGTCCACCAGGATGTGGCCGAAGGCGGTCAGTGGCGCGGTATCGGCCGGTTCCGGGCGCAGCTGCGTATACAGGTTGAACACGGCAAGCACGGCCACGCCCGACCACAGCGGCAGTTGCGGCAAGGGCAGTCCCAGCACCCAGGTCGCGACCAGGATGGTGGCCGCCTGGCCAGCCACGGCCAGCCAGCGCAGGCTGCATAGGGTTCGGAGAAACGGGGCGTCGGGACCGGTCATTCGCGCCCATCGTATGCGTTCGCGGGAATGCCTGCCTGCGACAATCGGCCGCAGCCGCACTGCCGCCTGAATGCGACACACCCGGAAGGTCGGGGCGGGCGTTAGAATGCCCGCATGCATGACGCCGTCACCCGCCCTACAGCCCCCTCCGATGCCACTTCCTGGCCCCGTCGCCTGACCCAAGCGGTCCAGATCGGTGGAGTCACCGTGGGCGGTGGCAAGCCGGTCGTGGTTCAGTCGATGACCAATACCGACACGTCCGATGTGGCGTCCAGCGTCAAGCAGGTCGCCGAGCTCTGGCGCGCCGGCTCGGAAATGGTGCGCCTGACCGTCAACACCGTCGAAGCGGCCGCGGCGATCCCGCGCATCGTCGACAAGCTGGCGATGATGGGCATCGATGTCCCGCTGATCGGTGACTTCCATTACAACGGCCATCAGCTGCTGACCGCCGAACCGGCCTGCGCCGAGGCGCTGGCCAAGTACCGCATCAACCCGGGCAACGTGGGCTTCGGCAAGAAGAAGGACCTGCAGTTCGCCCAGCTGATCGAGTTCGCCATCCGCTACAACAAGCCGGTACGCATCGGCGCCAACTGGGGCTCGCTGGACCAGGCCCTGGCCGCGAAGCTGATGGACGAGAACAACCATCGCGAACAGCCCTGGGACGCCGGCCGCGTGCTGCGCGAGGCGTTGATCCGTTCGGCGCTGGATTCGGCAGAGCAGGCCGTGGACATCGGTCTGCCGCGCGATCGCATCATTCTTTCGGCCAAGGTCAGCGGCGTGCAGGAACTGATCGCGGTCTACCGCGACCTGGCGCAGCGTTCGGACTTCGCCCTGCACCTGGGCCTGACCGAAGCCGGCATCGGCAGCAAGGGCATCGTCGCCTCGGCGGCGGCGCTGAGCGTGCTGCTGCAGGAAGGCATCGGCGACACCATCCGCATTTCGCTGACGCCCGAACCGGGCCAGTCGCGTACGCAGGAAGTGATCGTTGCCCAGGAACTGCTGCAGACCACCGGCCAGCGCGCGTTCACCCCGCTGGTCACAGCCTGCCCGGGCTGCGGCCGTACCACCTCGGAGTTCTTCCAGGAACTGGCCAAGGTGGTGCAGAACCACGTGCGCGAAAAAATGCCGCTGTGGAAGATCCAGCATCCAGGTGCGGAGAACATGACCCTGGCGGTGATGGGCTGCGTGGTCAACGGGCCCGGTGAGTCGCGGCATGCCAACATCGGCATCTCGCTGCCGGGTACCGGCGAAGCACCGTCGGCACCGGTGTTCGTCGATGGCGAGAAGAAGGTGACCCTGCGTGGCGAGAACATCGCCCAGGAATTCGTCGCCCTGATCGATGATTACGTTGAACGCACCTATGTCCGAAGCGCCGGGTAAGCCGACGATCCTCGCTGCACCGGAGTCAGCCTCCGGCTTCCGCCACTGGATGGCGCGCAATGCCTGGCGGCTGCTGTTGCTGTTTGCCGGTGTGCTGCTGCCGCTGGCCGGATTCGTCGCCCTGGCCGACGAAGTGCACGAGTTCGAGTCCTTCCACTTCGATGCGCCGCTGCTGTGGCAGATGCACGGCCTGCATTCGCCGTGGCTGGACCGCATCTTCGTGCTGTTGTCGAAACTGGGTTACGAGTGGTTCCTGATCCCGGCCGACGTGCTGATTGTCGGCGCATTGGCCTGGCACCGGCGTTGGCGCGAAGCGACCTTCGTGGCCGTGAGCTTCGTCGGGTCGGCGCTGCTGAACATGGGCAGCAAGCACTTCTTCCAGCGCGACCGCCCCAGCCTGTGGGAATCGATCGCGCCGGAGTCCACGTTCAGCTTCCCCAGCGGCCACGCGATGGGCTCGATGACCCTGGCGGTCACCCTGGTGTTGCTGGCCTGGAATACCCGCTGGCGCTGGCCGGTGCTGCTGCTGGCGCCGTCGTTCAGCCTGCTGGTAAGCGTTTCCCGGGTCTACCTGGGGGTGCATTACCCCTCCGACATCCTGGCCGGATGGTGTGCCGCGCTGGTTTGGGTGGTAGGGTGCTATCTGGTCATGTTCAGCCGCCGTCATCCATGGCGACGGCACGGTTCGCCGCCAGCGACGGCCAGCGAAGCGATCACGCAAGGGGAGTGACGTGGATGCCCTCCCAAGGGCGTCTACCTGGGGGATGGGTTGTTTCGTTGTAACGGGTTCTGCAGGGCAAGGGGCACGATCAGTGCGTGAAGAATGTGATGCGCAAGGCAGAACGCCGGAATTGCGCAACATCCGCGCTTGCAGTGGTCAGGTGCTCCTGCCTAGGTTGACCCGTATTGGCCGCATTCGAAGAGGTACGTGAATGACGATTCGAGTCTACCTGGTGGATGACCATGCGTTGGTCCGCACCGGGATGAAGATGATACTGTCGAGTGAAACCGACATTGAAGTGGTGGGCGAGGCCGAGACCGGCGAAGACGCGCTGCCCGCCATCCGCCAGCTGCAACCGGACGTGGTGCTGTGTGATCTGCACCTGCCCGGCGTGAGCGGGATGGAAGTGACCGAGCGCATCGTCCGTGGCCACCGCAGCACGCGGGTGGTCATCGTGTCGGTGCTGGAGGACGGTCCGCTGCCCAAGCGCCTGCTCGAAGCCGGCGCTGCCGGTTACATCGGCAAGGGCTGCGATGCACAGGAGCTGCTGCGCGCGGTGCGCGACGTGGCCGCCGGACGGCGTTACCTGGGCACGAGCATCGCGCAGAACCTGGCGTTGTCCACGGTGGAAGGCAACGGCTCGCCGTTCGACAACCTGTCGCCGCGTGAGCTGGAAGTGGCATTGCTGCTGACCCAGGGCCTGCGCCAGGAAGATATCGCCCGTCGTCTGAGCCTGAGCGCGAAGACGGTCAACACGCACAAGGCGCGGTTGTTCGAGAAGATGGGAATCCACGACAACATCGCGTTGGCGCGGATGGCCAGCCAGTACGGGCTGGTGGATCCGGCGCGGCCGCTGTAAGGGTTTCGGCCAACGGCTGAGCCCCTCGCGGTGTGCGGTTGGTTCCATCGGGTTGGCCCTGCGGAGGGACTGCGCAGGGGACGCCGTGAATCCATCCCTGGAGGCTCGGGCGCGCCATCCATGGCGCTTACGCCCCTGCGCAATCCCTCCGCAGGGCCACGGACAGGTTCCGTGCGCCGCTACCGCGGAATGAAGAATGAAGAGCAGGGGTGGGTCGCGCGCTGCGCGCGCTCGTAGACTGGGGTCGGATCCCTTTCCCGGCGAGAAAGGGCTCTGACCCCGTACTGTTTCAGTGGCCGCGTACGCGCTTGACGATCTTCGCGGCCTGCGCCGCGCTTTCGCGCACCTTGTCCCACTGGCCGGCGTCGATCCAGTTGCCCGGCACCATCCACGAGCCGCCGATGCAGACCACGTTCTTCTGCTCCAGGTATTCGGCCGCAGTGTTCTCGGTGATGCCACCGGTCGGGCACAGCTTGAGGTCGGCGATCGGGCCGGCCACGCCCTTGATCATCGCCAGGCCACCCACGGCCGTGGCCGGGAACAGCTTGCACACGCGGAAACCGCGCGCATATAGCGCCAGCAGCTCGGTCGGCGTCGCCGCACCCGGTACTACCGGCAGCGGTGCCGCAGCCAGCGCATCGGCCAGCACCGGCGGCGTGCCCGGGGTCACCAGAAAATCCGCGCCCGCATCGATGGACTGCTGCATCTGCTCCACCGTCAACACCGTACCGGCGCCGACCACCACATCCGGCAGCTCGCGCTTGAGCATCGCCAGCGCTTCCATCGCCACCGGCGTCCGCAGCGTCAGCTCGATCGCCGGCAATCCGCCTTCCAGCAGCGCCGCGCTGACCGCACGTGCCTGGTCCAGCGTATGAATCGTCACCACCGGCAGGATGCCTGCCGCATGCAGCAACTCCGCCGCCCGCATCTGATGTTGTTCGATACCCATAGCTCTGCTTCTGCCTTTGCTTTCGCTCTTGTTGTGCTTTCAATGATCACTTCGCGGCGTTGACGCGCCGGAGAGTGTCAGGAGGGCGCGGTCAGCCCCAGACGGGACCGTGAGCGGCATGGATGCCGCGACCGAGCCCCCATGGATGGGTTTACGGCGTGTCCCGGCTGGGGCTGACCGCGCCCTCAGCCAGGAAATCTACCGCTGCGACAAACCCGCAACGCTCTTCAATCCCTCACGCGTCCTTCGCCTCATGCGGCGCCGCCGCAGCCGCAGCATCGTGCCCCAGCTCATACTCCGCGTCGTAATCCCACGGCCCACCGTCAGCCGTCGCCGGACCGCACGAAATCGAGATCGCACCCTGATCCGCCGGACCCACCACGCGCCGGTTGATCGCGAACAGGTTGCGGCCCAGGTCATTGGCGGCCGGCGCCGTATTCGGCGCATGTGTACGCGCGGCCCATTCGGCTGCGTCCACCAGCACTTCAAGCGTGCCGGCCTCACCATCCAGGCGGATGATGTCGCCCTCGCGCACCTTGCCCAGCGGACCACCACGCGCAGCTTCCGGCGTCACGTGGATCGCGGCCGGAATCTTGCCCGACGCGCCGGACAGGCGACCATCGGTGACCAGCGCCACACGCCGGCCCTGGTTCTGCAGCAGGCCCAGCAGCGGCGCCAGCGAATGCAGTTCCGGCATGCCGTTCGCGCGCGGCCCCTGGTAACGCACCACCGCCACGAAATGCTCGGGCAGCAGGCCGCCAGCGTGCAGCTTGTTCAGTACCTGCGGTGCATCGACCACCACGGCCGGCGCTTCGATGGTGCGGTACTGCGGCTTCACCGCCGACAGCTTGATCAGCGACTTGCCCAGGTTGCCGCGCAGCAGGCGCAGGCCGCCCTGGCTCTCGAACGGGTTGTCGACACCGCGCACCACTTCTTCATCGGCGCTGCGCTCCAGGCCCGGCAGGTACACCAGCTTGCCATCGCGCAGCTGCGGCTCGCGCGCATAGTCGGCCATGCCGCCACGGGCGACGCTGACCAGGTCGCCATGCATCAGGCCGGCCTTGATCAGTTCGCCGAACACGAACGCCGGGCCACCCGCTGCAGCAAAGCGGTTCACGTCGGCCTCGCCGTTCGGATAGACGCGCGCCAGCAGTGGGATCAGCTGCGACAGCTCGTCGAAGTCGTCCCAGGTCAGCACGATGCCGGCCGCACGTGCCACCGCGATCCAGTGGATGGTGTGGTTGGTCGAGCCGCCGGTGGCCATCAGCGCGATGACCGCATTGATGATCGCGCGCTCGTCGATGATCCGGCCCAGCGGACGGAAGTCATCGCCCAGCGCGGTGATGTCCAGTGCGCGTTCGGTGGCTTCGCGGGTCAGTGCATCGCGCAGCGCCGTATCCGGATTGACGAACGACGCGCCTGGCAGCTGCACGCCCATTGCTTCCAGCAGCACCTGGTTGGAATTGGCGGTGCCGTAGAAGGTGCAGGTGCCCGCGCCGTGGTAGGAGGCCGATTCGGCTTCCAGCAGTTCTTCGCGGGTGGCTTCGCCGGCGGCGTAGCGCTCGCGCACTTCGGCCTTCTGCTTGTTGGGAATGCCCGGCGTCATCGGGCCGGCCGGCACGAACACCGCCGGCAGATGGCCAAAGGCGAGGGCGCCGATCAGCAGGCCCGGCACGATCTTGTCGCACACACCGAGGTACACGGTGGTATCGAACATGTCGTGGCTGAGCCCGATCGCGGTGGCCTGGGCAATGACATCACGCGAGAACAGCGACAGCTCCATGCCGCCACGGCCCTGGGTGACGCCGTCGCACATCGCCGGCACGGCACCGGCCACCTGCGCGGTCGCGCCCAGTTCGCGGGCCACCGCACGGATCTGTTCGGGATAGGTCTCGAACGGCTGGTGCGCCGACAGCATGTCGTTGTAGGCGGTGATGATGCCCAGGTTGGCCGTCACGCCGCCGCGCAGGCGACTCTTGTCGGTACCACCGCAGGCGGCGAAACCGTGGGCGAGGTTGCCGCAGCTGAGGCGGCTGCGGAACGGGCCATCGCGCAGGGAGGCGTCGATCGCTGCCAGATAGGCGGCGCGCGAGGCGGCGCTGCGGCGGATGACGCGCTCAGTGATGGCTTGCAGTTGCGGATGGAGGCTCATTGGCTACCGGCGTTCGAGGTGGCGAGAGGCGGGCGACGGCAGGGCGCCGCCGCCGACATCAATCAGCCCAGTGGACGCGCAGGCGCGCGCCCTCCAGGTTGATTGCGTTGAGGATCGGATACTGCTGCGGGTCGTTGCTGTCGAGGGCTTGGCGCAGCACCTGCAGCTTCTGCTTGCCGCGCAGCAGCAGCAGACGCTGGCGGCATTGGGCAAGGCCGCGCGGGGTGAGGGTGATGCGCAGCGGCCACTGGTTGGCACCGGGACAGCCGGTGGCATCCAGCGCGGCATACGGCAGGGTGCTTTCCAGCGCTCGGGTCAGGTCCTTCGACCCCGGGAACAGCGAGGCGGTATGGCCGTCGTTGCCCATGCCCAGTGCGACCAGGCTCGGGGCCTGGCTGTGCTGGGCCTGCAGGTTGGCGGTGTACACGCACTCCGGCAGCGGCTTGCCGATCCGCACCAGCGGATCGAAGTGCGCGCCTTCGGCACGTGTGAGCAGGTTCTCGCGCACCAGCCATGCATTGCTGTCGCGATCCTGCGGCGACAGCCAGCGCTCGTCGGCCAGGCTCACTTCAACGCGGTCCCAATGCACGTCCAGCTCGGCCAGTGCCTGGTACACCGGTGCCGGCGTGGTGCCGCCGGACAACAGGATGCGTGCGCGGCCCAGCTCGTTGATGTCGTGGTTGATCGCCTGTGCCATTTCGGCAGCGACCGCTTCGATCCAGCCATCGGCATCGCCGTGGTTGATGAACTCGATGCGGTCGTCGTGAAAGGTGGGGCTCATGCGGCAACTCCTGGTGCGTCACGTTCGGCGTCGGCAGCATAGGCAGCAGCGCCCAGCAGTCCGGCGTGGGGATGCATCACGGCCAGCGACGGCACTCGCGCCATGATCGAAGAGAACCGGCCCTTGTGTTCGAAGCGCTGGCGGAAACCGGAGTGCTGCAATGAATCGAGCATCTTCGGAGTCAGCCCACCAGTCAAGAACACACCGTCCCAGGCGCCCTGGGTCAGCACCAGATCACCGGCAATGGCGCCAAACACCGCGCAGAACACATCCACGGTACGCATCGCCTGTGGATCGCCGTGCAGGGCGCGGGCGGTCACGTCCACCGGTTGCAGTTGGCCCGGGTCGATACCCGCCATCTCGCAGACTGCGCGATGGATGTTGACCAGGCCGGGGCCGCAGATCAACCGCTCGTTGGAGACGCGCCCGAACTGCTCGGACAGGATCTCCAGGATGCGGATCTCTTCCGGTGTTCCCGGTGGGAAGCTGACATGGCCGCCCTCGGTTTCCAGCGGGTAACAGCGGCCGTGGCGAAGGATCAGGCCGCCGACGCCGAGGCCGGTCCCCGGCCCGATCACTGCGTAGTTGCGCGGCTGGCCCGGCTTGCCCGGAACCCAGGCGGCACCGCCGACCTGGACCACGTCATCGGGCTGCAGCAGCGAAATCGCCATCGCCTGCGCGGCGAAGTCGTTGATCAGGTGCAGTTCGTTGAAACCAAGCATCGCGGCTGTGCGGCTGCGCGAGATCACCCACGGATGGTTGGTGATGCGGGCTTCGTCACCATCGACACGACCGGCGACTGCGAACACGCCACGGCTTGCGGTGGCGCCGATCTGGTCCAGGTGGTGGCGCGCGGCATCACCCAGCGACGGGAACTCCGCCACTGCATACTCGCGGATGCTCTCCTTCAGCAGCGGGGCGTCCTGCGAGGTGTCGGCAAGCGCGAAGCGGGCGTTGGTGCCACCGATGTCGGCGACCAGCACCGGCTGCGAGCTGGCACTCATGCCGACGCTCCACTATCCGGCGCATCCACGCCCTGCGGCAGGAAGTCGACCGCGTTGGCCGGGCCCCACTGGCCGGCAGGGTAGGGTTCCAGCGGCAGGTCGGCCGCCTTCCATGCATCGGCGACGCTGTCGATCCAGGCCCAGGCGGCACGCACTTCGTCATCGCGCACGAACAAGGTGTGGTTGCCGTTGAAGGCGTCCAGGAACAGACGCTCGTAGGCGATACGGCGATGCAGGCCGGTCGGCACCGACAGCTCCAGCTCCAGCGGCTGCAGTTCCAGTGCGCCCCATTCCGGCCCGGCCAGGCTGCTCATCAGGCCCAGTTCGATGTTCTCCTGTGGCTGCAGCTGGAACACCAGGCGGTTCGGTGCGGCCTGCGCACGCTGCGGACGCTCGAACAACCAGTGCGTGACCGGCTTGAGGGTCACCACCACGCGGGTGGTGCGCTCGGGCAGGCGCTTGCCGGTGACCAGGTGGAACGGCACGCCGCTCCAGCGCCAGTTGTCGATGTGCGCGGTAACGCCGGCGAAGGTTTCCACATCGCTGCCTTCCGGCGGCTGGTAGGCCTGTGCAGGCTGGCCGTTGATGCTGCCGGCGGTATAGCGGCCACGCACGCTGTCACGCGCAGCGTGCTTGGCATCCAGCGGGCGCAGCGCACGCAGCACCTTGACCTTCTCATCGCGGATGCGGTCGGCCTCCAACGACGCCGGCGGCTCCATCGCCACCATGCACAGCAGTTGCAGGATGTGGCTCTGCACCATGTCGCGCAGGGCGCCGGAGCGGGCGTAGTAGGCATCGCGGCCATCCACGCCTTCGCTTTCGGCGACCAGGATGTGCACCGATTCGATGTAGTTGCGGTTCCACACCGCTTCCAGCAGCGTGTTGCCGAAGCGCAGCGCGATCAGGTTCTGTACCGCCGCCTTGCCCAGATAATGGTCAAGGCGGAACACGCGGTCTTCGTCGATCCACTGGCCGATGGTGGTGATGATCTCCTCGGCGCTTTCGCTGTCGCTGCCGATCGGCTTTTCCAGCATCAGGCGCGCAGGTGCGGCCAGCGCGCCGCCCTTGGCCAGGCCTTCGCAGGTGGAGATGTACAGTCCCGGCGGGATCGCCAGGTAGCTCACGCAGCGGCGGTCGACCAGGTCGGACACCGCGGCGGCGACCGAGTCGACGTCACGCAGGTCGACCGAGCGGTAGTCGATGCGACGCAGCAGGGAGGCGATGTCCTCCTGGCTGGCCATCGGCATCGCCTGCTGCAGTCGTGGCCGCAGGATGTCATGGAAGGCTTCGGTGTCGTGGCCGGACAGGGCCAGCGCACGGATGCGGAAATCCTCCGGCAGCAGGCCGTCGCCAAGCAGGCGCAGCAGCGAAGGGAACAGGTAGCGCTGGGCCAGATCACCTGTGGCACCAAACAGGAAGAGTGTGTCGTGCATCGCTCGAGTTTCAGATCCGGGTGACATCGTTGTCAATCGCTTCATGGCTGGGTTCGGGGGACATCCGCGCAACTGCCTGTCCGAGGCTCATCTGGATCGGCTTTCCGGGTTGCCGGAGCACCGTTCCAATCGAAACCACTACAGCGGCAACCCTTCGTTCGGTCGACGATGCAGGTCGGCGCGCACCGACTGTCGGATAGTGCCACGTGAAAACGTTTACATGGCAGAATGGGCAACTGTATTCGATTGCAGTGGTCGCCGTCATGCGGCAACCGCGCAATCATCACTGCCATCGGGAGGGCCGAGGCAGTCCCAAAAGACAGCCCGGCGTCGGGCGGACTGGATGAGTGAAATGGCAAAAGTGCAGTTGCAGGGTGTGCGCAAGGTCTACGACAACGGCCAGGTCGCGGTGAAGGACGCCACCTTTGAGGTCGCCGACGGCGAACTGATGGTGCTGGTCGGTCCGTCCGGGTGTGGCAAGTCGACCCTGTTGCGGATGGTGGCCGGGCTGGAAGAGATCAGCGGCGGCACGTTGACCATCGGCGATCGCGTGGTCAACGACGTGGCGCCCAAAGATCGCGACATCGCGATGGTGTTCCAGAGTTATGCGCTGTACCCGCACATGACCGTGGCCGAGAACCTGGCCTTTGGCCTGAAGCTGCGCGGCCATGACAAGGCCACCATCGACAAGCGCATCAGCGAAGCTGCGCAGACGCTGGGCCTGACCGAGATGATGGACAAGCTGCCCAAGGCGATGTCCGGCGGCCAGCGCCAGCGTGTTGCACTGGGCCGTGCGCTGGTGCGTGAGCCGGCGGTGTTCCTGCTCGACGAGCCGCTGTCCAATCTTGATGCCAAGCTGCGCCACAGCGTGCGCACCGAGATCGCGCAGCTGCACCGCAAGCTGGGCACCACCATGATCTACGTGACCCACGATCAGGTCGAAGCGATGACCCTCGGCCAGCGCATCGTGGTGCTGAAGGACGGTGTCATCCAGCAGATCGATACGCCGATGGCGCTGTACGACCGTCCGGCCAACCTGTTCGTGGCCGGTTTCCTCGGCAGCCCGGCGATGAACGTGCTGCGCGGCACGCTGCAGGGCGATGCCGGTGGCGTGACCGTGGTCGACGGCGACTGGCGTGCTCCGCTGGGGCAGGCGACGATCGATCCGGCTTGGCTGCAGAAGCCGATCGCGGTGGGCGTACGTCCCGAACACCTGCAACCGGCAGACAGCGAAGACACGCACGCGTTCACCGCGCGCGTCGAAGGCATCGAGCCGGTCGGCAACGAGATCTTCGTCAACATGAGCAGCGGCCAGCACGCGCTGACCATGCGCGTGGCGCCGCAGTCGCTGCCGGGCGTGGGCGAGGACATCCGGGTGGCGATCCACCCGCAGGGCCTGCATTTCTTCAATGCGGAAACAGGCGAGCGACTCTAACCGTTACCGTTACCGTTAGTGCCGGCCGGCGGCCGGCACTACCTTTCTCTCAGGGTTCAGTAGATCCACGCCATGCGTGGATGACGTACCGGATCGGCGCCTCAGCGCGCCAACCCGTCCAGCAGCGGCATCCGCTGCGCGGGCGCATTACCCACCTGCAGTTCGCCGTCGCCGGTCTCCAGCGGCAGCACGGCCAGTGCCAGAACGCCGGCCACACTGGCCAGGCTACCCAGCGCAGTACCGTCCTGCTGCACGCCATCGCCGGCCTGCGCCGGTGCTGCGGTATGCAGCAGCTGCACCGCGCGCTTGGCCTTGCCGAGGAAGTGGGTGCGCGCGACGATTTCCTGACCGGGGTAGCAGCCCTTTTTCACGCTGTAGCCGTTGAGACGGTCCAGGCCCAGCTGCTGCGGGGTCCACACCTCGCGCTGGCTCGCTTCCAGTCGCGGCAGGCCAAAGCGCAGGTCGGCCTGGCGCCAGGCCAGGGCGAAGGCGGCGTCCTCGGCTTCGTCGCTGGCCGGGAAGGCCTCGACCGGGCCGATGCGCAGCGTGCGGGGAAGTGCGTCGCTGCCCAGGTCCAGCTCCCAGCCGTGGCTGCCAGCCAGCGCGATGGCAGCGCCGGTGGCGGCTTCCGGCGCAGTAAAGGCCCCGGCCACTGCCAGGTCGGCATGCACCTGCAATTTCACTTTGCGGCGGAACACGAAGCGCTGCAGTTGCGACGCAATCGCATCGGCATCACCGTCAGCGAGCACCAGCAGCACATGATCATCGGCCAGCCGCAGCAGCTGGAACACCGCCAGGGTGCGGCCTTTGGCGCTCAGCCACGCGCTCCACTGCCAATGCAGCAGGGGCAGGGCGGTCACATCGCTGCTGAACTGGGCATGGGCAAAAGCCACTGCATCCACGCCCTGCAGGCTCAGCAATTGATGGCCGGGCAGGCGCGGATATGCGACGAAAGCAGGGGGAAGGTTGTCAGGCACGTGAACGAGGTCTAAAATTTGTGCGTTGCGAGACCCATCATGATAGGCCAAACAACCCCCACTCCCGACGCCGAAGCTGAAGCCCCGCTGGTTCCCCCGGTCCCTGTGCCCGTGGAACAACCAGAGGTGGAAGAGGAATTCGGTGGCCGCGGCGGACTTGATCCGGTGCGGTATGGCGATTGGGAAAAAAACGGACGCTGCATCGATTTTTGATCAGCATTGAGCCAACGCGGCCTTATGCCGCCCAGCCGAGACAACGAGCCCAGCGAATGGCGACCAGACAACGTCCCCTTTCTCCGCACCTTCAGGTGTATCGCTGGCAGATTCAGATGGCCACCTCGATCCTGCATCGAGCCACTGGCGTCTTTCTGTCTGTTGGTGCCCTCATCATCGCCGGAGGCCTGTTGGCTCTGATGATGGGGCCCGAATCCTGGAACTGCTTCACCGGCCATGCCGGGGCCTGGTATGGCCGCGTGTTCCTGTTCGCGTGGACATGGTCGTTCGCCTATCACCTGTGCAATGGCATCCGCCATATCGTGCAGGACTTCGCGATCGGATTCCGCATTGCCACCTTCATCCGCAGCAGCTGGATGTCGGTGATCGGCAGCCTGCTGATCACCCTGGCCGTGTGGGCCTATGTGCTGTTCGGAGGTGCCGCATGAGCAAGTTCCGTACCCCGTTGAAGGGCGTGCGCGGTCTCGGTTCGGCCAAGACCGGCACCGAGCACTTCGTGCATCAGCGCCTGACCGCCGCCGCGCTGGTGGTGCTGGGCATCTGGTTCCTGGTGTTCGTGCTGGGCCTGCTGGGCTCGGATTACGTGACCGCCACCGCCGCGATCGCCAAGCCGTGGAACGCCGTTCCGCTGATCGGCCTGCTGATCGCCATGTTCTGGCATGCCCAGCTCGGCCTGCAGGTCGTGCTGGAGGACTACATCCACGAATCGCTGCTGGCCCTGGTGCTGCAGACCGCGGTGAAGTTCGTTGCCGTGCTCGGCATGATCGTCAGTGTGTTTGCGGTGGGCCGCATCGCCCTCGGCGTTGCCTGAGCCCAGGCGCCAAGACAGGAATCCAGACTAGATGTCCGCTTACAAGATTACCGAACACAAGTACGACATGGTCGTGGTGGGCGCCGGCGGCGCCGGCCTGCGTGCCACGTTCGGCCTGGCCGCCAAGGGCCTGCAGACCGTGTGCCTGACCAAGGTCTTCCCGACCCGGTCGCACACCGTCGCCGCCCAGGGCGGCATCTCCGCTGCGCTCGGCAACATGGGCGAGGACGACTGGCGTTACCACTTCTTCGACACCATCAAGGGTTCGGACTGGCTGGGCGACCAGGACGCCATCGAATACATGTGCCGTGAAGCGATTCCGGCGATCATCGAGCTCGAGCACTACGGCGTGCCGTTCAGCCGCACCGCCGAAGGCAAGATCTACCAGCGTCCGTTCGGTGGCATGACCACCCAGTACGGCGAAGGCCCGGCGGCGCAGCGTACCTGCGCGGCGGCCGACCGTACCGGCCACGCGATGCTGCACACGCTGTACCAGCAGTCGCTGAAGCACGACGCGCGCTTCATGATCGAGTACTTCGCACTCGACCTGATCTTCGATGACGAAGGCGCCTGCCGCGGCGTGCTGGCGTTGGACATGTCCGACGGCACGCTGCACCTGTTCCGCGCCCAGGGCGTGGTGCTGGCCACCGGCGGCTACGGCCGTGCCTACTTCAGCGCCACCTCGGCGCACACCTGCACCGGCGACGGTGGCGGCCTGGCCATGCGCGCCGGCATCGCCATGCAGGACATGGAGTTCGTGCAGTTCCATCCGACCGGCATCTACGGCGCCGGTTGCCTGATCACCGAGGGTGTCCGCGGTGAAGGTGGCATCCTGCGCAACAGCAGCGGCGAGCGCTTCATGGAGCGCTATGCACCGCACTACAAGGATCTGGCGTCGCGCGACGTGGTCAGCCGTTCGATGACCATCGAGATCCGCGAAGGCCGCGGCGTCGGCGAGCACAAGGACCACATCCTGCTCGACCTGACCCACCTCGGCCCGGGCGTGATCGACGACAAGCTGCCGGGCATCGCCGAGAGCGCCCGCATCTTCGCTGGCGTCGACGTGCACAAGCAGCCGATCCCGGTGATCCCGACCGTGCACTACAACATGGGCGGCATTCCGACCAACTACCACGGTGAAGTGGTGCGCAAGGACGGCGAGAACCCCGATGCGGTTGTGCCGGGCCTGTACGCCATCGGCGAAGCGGCCTGCGTTTCGGTGCACGGTGCAAACCGCCTGGGCTCGAACTCGCTGCTGGACCTGGTGGTGTTCGGGCGTGCGGTGGCCAACCGTTGCGCGGCGACGATCACCCCGGGTGCGGCGCACAAGACCCTGCCGGCCGACGCCTGCGACAAGGCGCTGGGCCTGCTGGACAAACTGCGCCACGCCAACGGCGATACTCCGACTTCGGTCATCCGCGATCGCATGCAGCGCACCATGCAGGCCGACGCGGCGGTCTTCCGTACCAGCCAGACGCTGAAGGAAGGCTGCGAGAAGATGGACAAGATCTTCGATTCGTTCCAGGACGTGAAGGTCTCCGACCGTTCGCTGGTCTGGAACTCGGACCTGATCGAGACCTACGAGCTGAACAACCTGCTGCTGAACGCGGTGGCGACGATCAACTCGGCCGAGCAGCGCAAGGAGAGCCGCGGCGCACACGCGCACGAGGACTTCCCGGACCGCGACGACGTCAATTGGCAGAAGCACACCCTGGTCAGCGTGGACGAGAAGGGCAAGTGCAGCTTCGACTACCGTCCGGTGCACATGTACACGTTGACCGATGACGTGTCCGTGGTGCCGCCGAAGCCGCGCGTGTACTGATCCGACCCCGCCTAACATGCAATCCGCGCCCTCGGGCGCGGGCCGCCTGAGCCAACGAGAGCAGCCATGGCCGAGTTTTCACTCCCCAAGAATTCCAAGATCACGAAGGGCAAGCACTTCCCCGCCAAGACCGGCGGCAAGAACGTGCGCACCTTCAAGATCTACCGCTGGAGTCCGGACGACGACAGCAATCCGCGCACCGACACCTATGACGTCGATCTGGACGCCTGCGGCCCGATGGTCCTGGACGCGCTGATCAAGATCAAGAACGAGATCGACCCGACCCTGACCTTCCGCCGCTCGTGCCGCGAAGGTATCTGTGGTTCGTGCGCGATGAACATCGACGGCACCAACACCCTGGCCTGCACCCGAGCCATCTCGGACTGCGGCAAGAAGGAAGTGCCGATCTACCCGCTGCCGCACATGAACGTGGTCAAGGATCTGGTTCCGGACCTGACCCACTTCTATGCGCAGTACGCCTCGATCAAGCCGTGGATCCGCACCCAGACCCCGGCACCGCCGGACCGTGAGCGTCTGCAGTCGCCGGAAGACCGTAAGAAGCTCGACGGTCTGTACGAGTGCATCCTGTGCGCGTGCTGCTCGACCAGCTGCCCGAGCTACTGGTGGAACGGCGAGCGTTACCTGGGCCCGGCGATCCTGCTGCAGGCCTACCGCTGGATCATCGATTCGCGCGACGAGGACACCGGTGCGCGCTTGGACGATCTGGAAGATCCGTTCAAGCTGTACCGCTGCCACACCATCATGAACTGTGCCCGGACCTGCCCGAAGGGCCTGAACCCGGCGCTGGCGATCGCCGAGATCAAGAAGCTGATGATGGAACGCCGCGCCTGATACGGCCCGGCTGTTCCCGGTAGAGCCACGCCACGCGTGGCTGCACCTCCCAGCAGAGCCACGCCATGCGTGGCTTTGCTGTATCTGGAGAGACACGATGGAAGACGATGTTCTGCTGAAGAAGCTGCGTTGGCGTTGCCGGCGCGGCATGCGCGAACTGGACCAGTTGTTCGGTCGCTACCTGGACCGCGAATGGAGCAGTGCGCCGACCGAAGAGCGCGAGGTTTTCCTGTTCCTGCTCGACTGCGAGGACGATAAGTTGTGGCGCTGGTTCATGGGCTACGAGGCCTGCCCACATGCGCACGCCGTCCCCCTCATGCACAAGATCCTCGCCCTCAAGCTTTGAGTGGCGCCCCTCGCGGCTGCAGGCCAGCGCTCAACTGGCGGTGCTTCTGGCCGCGCCGTGGCTGCTGCGTGCCTCGGATCTGCCGTCGGCGCACCTCGTTCCCGTACTGATCGGGGTCTGGGTGCTGGGCCTGGCCGAGCTGGCCTGGCGCCTGCGGCGGCCCCGTGCGTTGCTGCAGCTGCCGCCCCTGCCTGAGCCGCTGCGCGTGGACGGGCAGGACATTCCCGAGCCGCGACTGGTGGTGCGCGGGCCCTGGCTGCTGCTGCAGTGGCGCGAAGGCTGGCGCCGTCGACGGCTGTTGTTCTGGCCGGATGTACTCGATCGCGGGCAGCGACGTGAACTGCGACTGGCCGTATCCGCACGCGCCGTTTCCCGTAAGCCCCGGTCGGTGGCACCATAGGCTGAATCGACTGGCGTGCCTGCATGTTCAAACCCATTCCCGTGGCCATTGGCCTGCGCTACCTGCGCGCCAAGCGCCGCAACGGCTTCATCTCCTTCATTTCGATGGCATCGATCCTGGGCATCGCGCTCGGGGTGACGGTGCTGATCACCACACTGGCGGTGATGAGCGGTTTCCAGAAGGAGATCCGCAGCCGCCTGCTGCAGATGACCGCACACACCACCATCAGCCGCGACGGCGAACCGATGCCGGACTGGATGCGCGTGGTCGACGTGGCCAACAAGGACCCGCGCGTGGCAGGTGCTGCGCCGTACATCGAGATCCAGTCGATGATCAGTGGCCCGCGTGTGCAGGGTGCGATCATCCAGGGCATCGACCCGGCGCTGGAGCCGAAGGTATCGGTGATCGACAAGAAGGTCACCAAGGGCAGCTACGGCAGCCTGACCCCGGGCAGCTTCAACCTGCTGCTGGGCAAGGAACTGGCGGTCTGGCTGGGAGTGGACGTCGGTGACCAGGTGCTGGTGACCTTCGCGGAAGTGCAGGGCACGCCGGCCGGCGCGGTGCCGCGGATGAAACGCTTCACCGTCAGCGGCATATTCGAGGCCGGTTACAACGAAGTCGATCGCGGTGTGGGTTTTGCCAACATGAAAGACCTGGAGCGCGTACTGCGTTCCGATGGCGCCACCGGTGTCCGCCTGAAACTGCATGACATGGACCGCTCGCTGGAGGTGGGCGTGGACCTGGCGCAGAACCTCGGCGGCGCCTATCGGGTCAGCGACTGGACCCAGCAGAACGCCAACCTGTACCACTCGCTGCGCATGGAAAAAGTGGTGATGGGCATCCTGCTCTCGCTGATTATTGCCATGGGCGCGTTCAACCTGGTGTCATCGCAGGTGATGCTGGTGACCGACAAGCAGGCCGACATCGCGATCCTGCGCACCCTCGGCCTGACCCCGGGCGGGGTGATGCAGGTGTTCATGGTGCAGGGCTCGCTGATCGGCATCTTCGGCACCCTCGCAGGCCTGATCGGCGGCATTACCCTGACCTTGAATCTGGAGCGCATCCTCGGCGCCATCGAGTCGGTGTTCAACGTCAAGCTGCTGCCGGAGGACGTGTACTACATCACCGGCCTGCCTACCGACATGCAGACCAGCGACATCGTGGTGATCACCCTGGTCGCGCTGCTGATGAGCTTCCTGGCCACTCTGTATCCCGCCTGGCGGGCAGCACGCACCCAGCCGGCGGAGGCCCTGCGTTATGAATAAGGTCTTCAATCGCGGCGATGAAGTGATCCGTGCCGAAGCGCTGGGCAAGACCTACGCTGAAGGGCGGATGCAGACCCCGGTGTTCGATGGCCTGGACCTGATGGTGACCGCCGGCGAGACGGTGGCGATCATCGGCGCCTCGGGTGCCGGCAAGAGCACGCTGCTGCACCTGCTGGGCGGGCTGGACACGCCCACCGCGGGCGAGGTCTACGTCACCGGCCAGCGCATGTCCGCGCTGTCGGACACCTCGCGCGGCCTGCTGCGTAACCAGGCGCTGGGTTTCGTCTACCAGTTCCACCACCTGCTGCCGGAATTCACCGCGCTGGAAAACGTGATGATGCCGGTGATGCTGGCCGGTACCGCAGTGGCGGAGGCCAGTACGCGTGCGACCGCGCTGCTGGAATCGGTCGGCCTCGGCCATCGCCTGGACCACAAGCCCGGCGAATTGTCCGGTGGCGAGCGCCAGCGTGCTGCAGTGGCGCGCGCGTTGGTCAATCACCCGGCCTGCGTGCTGGGTGACGAGCCGACCGGCAACCTCGATGACCGCACGGCCGCGACCGTGTTCGAGCTGATGCTGGAGCTCAACCGTGCCCGCCACACCAGCCTGGTGCTGGTCACCCATGACCGCTCGCTGGCGCGGCGCCTGGACCGGGTGCTGGAGCTGCGCGAAGGGCGCCTGCACGCGCTGGCCCACGCCGACGTCTGAGCGGGCGACCTGGGACCGCCGACCAACGGCTGAACTGGGCCGCCGGCCGTCGCGCCGGCGCTGCCTGACTGGGCGCATGATGTGCACAGTTCGTCCGTGGAGATCGCCATGAAGACACCGTTGTTGATCGCCGGGCTGTGCCTGGCCCTGGCTGGCTGCGCAACCACTGGCCGCTTGGGCAGTGCCGAGAAGCTGGAGCTGTATCGTGCCCACGCAGGCGCACCGCAGAAGGACATGCAGTTCTTCGGCAGCCTCAATGGCTGGACCGAACTGGGCGACAGCGCGTTGGCGGTGTGGACCAAGCCCAGCGAGGCCTACCTGCTGGAGCTGAGCGGGCCGTGCCCGGATCTGTCCTACGCGCCAGCGATCGGCTTGACCAGCCACATGGGCCGCGTTTCCGCACCGTTCGACAAGGTGCTGGTGCGCGACCCGACCGGTGGCCCGCGCATGCCGTGCTTCATCAAGACCATCCGCAAGCTGGACGTGAAGTCGCTGCGGGCAGAGGAGAAGGAAATGCGCCAGGCACAGGTGCAGGAACGCGAAGAGTCCACGAAATAGGCCGGTAGCGCCGGGCCATGCCCGGCGGATGCGTGAACGCCGGGAATGGCCCGGCGCTGCCTCCAGATCAGGCTTCCGGGGTGAAACCAGCAGGCTTCTCTGCGTCCTTCTCGAACAGGAACTTCACCAGTTCCGTTTCCAGGAATGCGCGATGCTCCGGCTTTCGTGGCGACAGGCGGTTCTCGTTGATCAGCATGGTCTGGTGTGCCAGCCATGCGGTCCACGCCGGCTTGCCGATGTGGTTGAACACACGTTGGCCGAGCTCACCCGGGTAAGGCACGAAGTCCAGGCCCTCGGCATCGCGTTGTTCGTACTGGCAGAAGACGGTTCGGGGCATGGCACTCACTTGTGGTTGCGGGATTTCGCGGAGGTTTGCTTCGGGGTCTTGATGGGGGTGCCATCAAGCAGCTTCCGGATGGGGGCTGGCAAGCCCAGTGCGGGCAGTTCGGCAGCGCCGACCCAGCGCAGCGTGGGTTCTTCCACGCGCAGGCCGTGCACCTGCCGTGACAATACCTGCAGATGCAGCTTGTAGTGGCTGAAGGTGTGCTGCAGCACCGGTAGTTCCTCGGCATCTTCCAGTGAACCATCGACGTGCACGTCGAACCAGTCCTGCAGCTCGCTGCCCGCATCTGCCTGCGGAAGCGTCCACAGTTGCGCCCAGATGCCGGTATCCGGCCGCTTCTGCAGCAGCACGCGCTGCTGCTTGTCGCGCAGCAGCAGGGCCACCGCCTCGCGTTCGGGCAGCACCTTGCTCGGTTTTGCTGTTGGCAGCTCGGCCGTACGGCCTTCGCGACGTGCCACGCAATCGGCCTGCAGGGGACAGATCACGCAGGCCGGTCTGGACCGGCTGCAGACCGTCGCACCGAGGTCCATCTGCGCCTGGGTGTAGTCGGCCATGCGTCCCGCCGGTACCTGCGCGACCTGCGCTTCAGCGATGGCCCACAGCTGCTTTTCGACGGCGGGCAGGCCAGGAAAGCCTTCGACGCCGTGATAGCGGCTGAGCACACGCTTGACGTTGCCGTCGAGGATCGCGAACGGGTCGTTCCAGGCCTGGCTGAGGATCGCGCCGGCGGTACTGCGGCCGATGCCGGGCAGGTCGTGCAGGGCATCGAAATCACGCGGCAGCTCGCCCCCATGCTCGCTCACGCAGCGCTTGGCGGCGGCATGCAGATTGCGCGCACGGGCGTAGTAACCCAGCCCGGCCCACTGCGCCATCACCGCGTCGTTGCTGGCGGCGGCAAGGTCGGGCAGGGTGGGGAAGTGCTGCAGGAAACGGTGGAAGTACGGAATGACCGTTGCCACCTGGGTCTGCTGCAGCATGATTTCCGACAACCAGACCCGATACGGGCTGCGCGGATGCTGCCAGGGCAGGTCGTGGCGGCCGTGGTTGTCGAACCAGTGCAGCAGGTGGGCGACGAAGCCCTGCTCATGAGCGGGCGTGGCGCTGGCGTTCGGCTGGCGGGGCATTGGTGCTCCAAGGGCAGCCACCCATGGGGTGGCTCTACTATGGCAGCGGCCGGTCACACGTGGGGTGGCTCTACCGGGTTGCAGTAGAGCCACGCCATGCGTGGCTGCACGGTGTATCAGGCGCCCAGCGCTTCGGGCAACAGGGCGTCGACGAACGCTTCCGGATCGAACACGCGCAGATCTTCCGGGCGCTCGCCGATGCCGGCGAAACGGATCGGAATGCCGAACTCACGGGCCAGCGCGAACACCACGCCACCCTTTGCGGTACCGTCCAGCTTGGTCACCACCAGGCCGGTCACCTTGACCGCGGCATTGAACTGGCGCAGCTGCGAAAGCGCGTTCTGGCCGGTCGTACCGTCGATCACCATCAGAACTTCGTGCGGCGCGTTCTCGTCGATCTTTCCGAGCACGCGGCGGATCTTGCCCAGCTCGTTCATCAGCCCGGACTGGGTGTGCAGGCGGCCGGCGGTATCGGCGATCAGTACCGACGTGCCGCGGGCCTTGCCGGCCTGGAGTGCGTCGTAGGCCACCGAGGCGGCATCGGCGTTCTGCCCCTGCGCGACTACGGCCACGCCGTTGCGCTCGCCCCAGATCTGCAACTGGGCCACGGCGGCAGCACGGAAGGTATCGCCAGCGGCCAGCATCAGGCTGTGGCCCTCGTCCTTGAAGCGCTTGGCCAGCTTGCCGATGGTGGTGGTCTTGCCGACGCCGTTGACGCCGACGGTCAGCACCACGAAGGGCTTGGCGTTGCGGTCGATGACCAGCGGCTTGGACACCGGCTGCAGGATCGCGATGAGGTCCGCGCGCAGTGCCGCCAGCAGGGCGTTGGCATCGATGAATTCGCGCGCCTTCATGCGCTTGCGCAGGTCGGCGATCAGCTCGGTGGTGGCGGCAACGCCGACGTCGGCGGTCAGCAGTGCGGTCTCGATCTCGTCCAGCAGGTCGTCATCGAGTTTGGGATTACGCGAGAACAGGCCGCCGAAGCTGCGGGCGAAAGCGCTGTTGCGCAACCGCTCGCGCCAGCCGGGCTTGCCGGCCGGGGCGGGTGGGGCATCGACCAGCACCGGCAGGTCGGCGGCCGGGGCGGCCGGTTCCTGCGCGGGGATGACCGGGGCCAGCGGAGCGAGGACCGCAGCGGCGGCGGCCGCTTCGGCTGCGAAGTTCTCCGGTGCCAGCACGCGGTCCGGCAGGGCTTGCACAGTGGTTTCCTGCGGTGCTTCCAGCGTCGCCTGCGGGGCCGGTGCGGTTGACGTTGCGGGCGCGACGACTTCGGGCGTGGCAGCCGGGGCAGGCGCTTCCGCCACGGGCGGGGCTACCGGTGCGGCCGGCGCCTGCTCGGGCGGCGCGGCCGACGGGAATGCCGCCGCCAGCTCTTCAGCCGAGTAGTGCTGGGTCTTGGGCGCATCCGGTGTGGCGGCGTCCTGGGGCTTCTTGCGGCGGAAAAAACTGAGCATTGGCAAAAGGCGCTGAAATCAGAGGGATATGCTACCACCCGGGCCTGTCTGCCCGGCGTGGACTCAAGGTCGCAGCCGCGCGGCCGTTAACCGGTCCGGAGGGCTGCGTTGGGCGGCCTGGGAGACCCCCGATGAACGATGTGACCGGTATTGCCCTCAGCGGGATGCGTGCGGCCCAGCGGGGTGCGCAGGTGGCCGCGCACAACGTGGCCAACCTGGCGACCGCGGATGCACCGCGCCTGCAACTGCAGCGCGAAGCGGCAGCGCAGGGTGGGGTGGAGACCCGCGTGATCCCAGCTAGCGATGCCGACCCGGCCGCGCCGCTGGGTGACCTGTTGGCCGCCAAGGCAGAGGTGGTGGCCTTTGCTGCCAACGCTGCGCTGATCCGCCGCGAGGACCAGATGCTGGGCTCGCTGCTGGATCGGCAGTCCTGATCCGACCGGCTCTGGGACGCGCCTGATCCGACCGGCTCTGGTAGGTGCCAACCTTGGTTGGCACCTACCAGGCTGGGCGATCCCGGCATCGATCAGGCCGACAGCTCCAGCAGCAGCTTGTTCAGACGGGCCACGTAAGCACCTGGGTCCTTCAGGCTGTCGCCAGCGGCCAGCGCAGCCTGGTCGAACAGCACCCGGCCCAGATCGTCGAAACGTGCGCCATCGGCTTCGGCGTCCAACTTGGCGATCAGCGGGTGACCCGGGTTGATCTCCAGTACCGGCTTGCTGTCGGGTACCTTCTGGCCGCTGGCTTCCAGGATCTGCCGCATCTGCAGGCCCAGGTCCTGCTCGCCGATGGCCAGCACCGCCGGTGAATCGGTCAGCCGGTGCGACACGCGCACTTCGGCCACGTCATCGCCGAGCACGGTCTTCAGGCGCTCGACCAGGCCCTGCTTGTCCTTTGCAGCTGCTTCCTGTTCCTGCTTGTCCGCTTCGCTCTCCAGCGCGCCCAGGTCGAGGTCGCCGCGGGCGATGTCGACGAAGCCCTTGCCGTCGAAATCGGTCAGGTAGCCCATCAGCCACTCGTCGATGCGGTCGGTCAGCAGCAGGACTTCGATGCCCTTCTTGCGGAACACTTCCAGGTGCGGGCTGTTGCGCACCTGGCTGTAGCTCTCGCCGGTCAGGTAATAGATCTTGTCCTGGCCTTCGGCCATGCGGCCGATGTAATCGGCCAGCGACACCGCCTGTGCATCGCCGTCGCCACGGGTGGAGGCGAAGCGCAGCAGGCCGGCGACCTTCTCACGGTTGTTGTAGTCCTCGGCCGGGCCTTCCTTCAGCACCTGGCCGAATTCCTTCCAGAACGTGGCGTACTGCTCTGGTTTGTCGCTGGACAGCTTCTCCAGCATGTCCAGCGAACGCTTGGTCAGCGCGGCCTTCATCGAATCGATGACCGGGCCGGACTGCAGGATTTCGCGCGAGACATTCAGCGACAGGTCGTTGGAATCGACCACGCCCTTGATGAAACGCAGGTACAGCGGCAGGAACTGCTCGGCCTGGTCCATCACGAACACGCGCTGCACGTACAGCTTCAGGCCCTTGGGTGCATCGCGGTGGTACAGGTCGAACGGCGCACGGCCCGGCACGTACAGCAGCGAGGTGTACTCCAGCTTGCCTTCAACCTTGTTGTGGCTCCACGCCAGCGGATCGCTGTGATCGTGGGCGACGTGCTTGTAGAACTCGGTGTACTCGGCATCGCTGATTTCGGTACGCGGGCGGGTCCACAACGCGCTGGCGCGGTTGACGGTTTCCCACTCGATCGCGGCACCTTCTTCGGCATCTTCCTTGGGCATCTGGATCGGCAGGCCGATGTGGTCGGAGTACTTCTTGAGGATGCTGCGCAGGCGCCAGCCGTCGGCGAAGTCGTGTTCTCCGTCCTTCAGGTGCAGGACGATGCGGGTGCCGCGCTCGGCCTTGTCGATGGTGGCGACGTCGAAATCGCCTTCGCCACGCGAGGTCCAGCGCACGCCTTCATTGGCTGCCAGGCCGGCGCGACGCGAGGTGACTTCGACTTCGTCGGCGACGATGAAAGCGCTGTAGAAGCCGACGCCGAACTGGCCGATCAGCTGCGAGTCCTTCTTCTGGTCGCCGGACAGCTGGCGCAGGAAGTCGCCGGTGCCGGACTTGGCGATGGTGCCGAGGTGGGTGATGGCATCGGCGCGGCTCATGCCGATGCCGTTGTCTTCGATGGTGATGGTGTGCGCGGCCGGATCGAAGCTGACGCGCACGCGCAGTTCGCTGTCGCCTTCCAGCAGCTCGGGCTGGGTCAGGGCCTCGAAGCGCAGCTTGTCGGCGGCGTCGGCGGCATTGGAGACCAGCTCGCGGAGGAAGATCTCCTTGTTGGAGTACAGCGAGTGGATCATCAGCTGCAGCAGCTGCTTGACTTCGGTCTGGAAGCCAAGGGTTTCGGTGTGGATGGTGTCGGTCATCGATAGGGCTCCATGTGCAATGCCGCGCCAGCGCGTGCGGCCTCGCCAAGGGGTAAGGGTGATTGTCCCGAAATCAAGGGGTTGGTCGGGCAGGGCGGCGCCCTGCACCCGCAGAGGCCGAGGCAACGGCGAAAGCCACAGCCGGCTCTGGGTTGTCCGTTGGGTTGGCGGGGTGGTGTGGGTTGGCAGGACACGCCGTGAACCCCCAGACCGGCCCAGCCGCTAGCGGCTGGGCGTTCGGGCGCTTGCGAAGCAGTGCTTCGCAAGCAAAGCGCCCTCACCCATGGGGGCTCGATGGCGCCATCCATGGCGCCAACGGTCCTGCCCACCTACACCGCCCCGCCTTCGACAGATCGTCGCGACCTGCAGTAGATCCACGCCATGCGTGGATGAAATCTCTCAGATATCGAAATCCAAACCAGGATCTGACCCCAAGAGACGTTCCGACAGATCGCAGGAAACTGTCGAAGGCGGGGTGGGTCCGGTTGAGGGGGCGTAAGCCGCATGGATGCGGCGACCGAGCTTACATGGACGTACTTGCAGCGGCCCCCTCAACCGGACCCCCCCCGCCAACCCGCAGGAAGCCCGCTCTGGCTGTTGCTTCGGCTTCTGCTTTGGCTACTGCGGGTGCCGGGCAAAGCCCGGCCGAACTACAATCCCGCTCATGCTGAAATTCTCGAATGAACCCCGCCGGGGGCGCCGATGAGCGGCCGTGGTGGCAATGACGGCCAGGTCCGCATCATCGGCGGGCGCTGGCGCAATACCCGGCTGCCGGTGCCGACCCTGCCGGGCCTGCGGCCCAGCAGCGACCGCGTGCGCGAAACCCTGTTCAACTGGCTGATGCCCAAGCTGGGCGGGGCACGCGTGCTGGATCTGTTCGCCGGCAGCGGTGCGCTGGGGCTGGAAGCCGTCTCGCGCGGTGCCGCGCATGCCACCCTGGTCGAACGCGATCCGCAGCTGGGACGCAATCTGACCGCGGCCGTATCCAAACTGCAGGCAGGCGACAGCGTCACGGTCGCCCAGGCCGACGCGCTGCGCTGGCTGCAGGCCGCGCCGGCGCAGCAGGCAGATCTGGTGTTCATCGACCCGCCGTTCGCCGATGGCCTGTGGCAGGACGTGCTGGCCCAGCTGCCGCGGCATCTGGCCGCCGATGCCTGGCTGTACCTGGAGTCGCCGGCCAGCCACGTGCCGGTGCTGCCCCCGGAATGGCTGCTGCACCGCGATGGCAGCACCCGCGAGGTGCGCTTTGCCCTGTACCGCCGCGCCACTGCTACACTTTGACCTCATCTGAACATCTGCAACCGCCCATGACCGTGGCCAACCGCCGCATCGCCGTCTATCCCGGCACGTTCGACCCCATCACCAACGGTCATATCGACCTGGTGAGCCGGGCCGCGCCGCTGTTTGAAAAGGTCGTGGTGGGCGTGGCGCAGAGCCCCTCGAAGGGACCGGCACTGCCGCTGGAACAGCGCGTGCAGCTGGCGCGCGGCGCCCTGGGCCACCACAGCAACGTCGAGGTCATCGGCTTCGATACGCTGCTGGCCCATTTTGTACGTTCGGTGCAGGGGGGGGTGCTGCTGCGCGGGCTGCGCGCGGTGTCCGACTTCGAGTACGAATTCCAGATGGCGAGCATGAACCGCCACCTGATTCCGGAGGTCGAGACCCTGTTCCTGACCCCGGCCGAGCAGCACAGCTTCATCTCGTCCTCGCTGGTCCGCGAGATCGCACGCCTGGGTGGCGATGTGTCCGGCTTCGTGCCGGCCGCCGTGCTCGAGGCGCTGCGCAAGGTCCGCGAAGCGAAGTCGGCGCAGTCGTAAGCCCTGCCCAGCAGTAGATCCTGTAGTACCACGCACCCCATTACGCACACCAACACGCAACATTCCGGGAGGAAACCCATGAACAACACCATGCGCGCGATGCTGATCGCCTCGTTTGCCCTGGCTTTCACCGCCTGCAAGAAGGAAGAAGCCGCTCCGGTCGACGAAGCCAAGCAGGCGCTGGTCGCTCCGGCCAAGGAAGACGACGCAGGCTGGAAGAAGTACCTGCAGGAAGTGGCCATCCAGAACATGGGCAACATCACCAACAGCCCGTTCCTGTACTACCTCTCGCCGGAAACCGACCCGGACTTCCAGGCCAAGTACGAGCGCCAGACCGAGAGCGCGACCCAGGCCGTGGCCCGTGGCGTGCAGCCGGGCAACATGCTGGCCTTCGGTTCGTCGGCCTCGGGCAAGATGGCTGACATGATCCAAGTCGTGTTCAAGGACGTCTCGCCGGATTCCATGAAGGGCGTGCGCGTCGTCTTCATCGGCCAGTCCGCCGACAACGCCCGCGTCCAGGCCGTGGTCCAGCCGACCGGTGCCGAGTACATTTTCGTCGAAGCCAAGTAAGACCGAGCCGCGGCGGTCGTGCTGCGGCACGACCCGGGCGGCGCCCTGCGATGGGCGCCGCTGATGACCTGACCGGCCCGCGCGCCCGCGCAGGTCGGTCCTTGTCCCAAGGCGCGGGCGTGGAGTATCGCCATGTCGCTGAAAATCAATGAGCTCTGCGTCAATTGTGACGTATGCGAGCCGGCCTGCCCGAACCAGGCCATCACGATGGGTGAAACCATCTACGTGATCGACCCCGCCCGCTGTACCGAGTGCGTGGGCCATTTCGACGAACCGCAGTGCGTGGTCGTCTGCCCGGTCGAATGCATCGATCCCGATCCGGACATCGTCGAAACCGAAATCGAGTTGCTGGCCAAGTTGCGCCAACTGCAGCACGATCATCCCGAACTCTATGCGGAGCCCCCATCCGAATGAAGCCGTTCGCCCGCCCCATGTTGTTGCTCGGCCTGCTGCTGAGCCCCCTTGCCTGGGCTGATGCCCCGGCCCGCGCCGAGCGCCCTGATGGCGCCGCGATCGCCAGCGGCCACGCTTTGGCCACCCAGGCCGGTGTCGACATCCTGGCCCAGGGCGGCAACGCCTTCGACGCGGCGGTGGCGGTTTCCTCCACCCTGGCCGTGGTCGAGCCGATCAGTTCCGGACTGGGCGGCGGCGGCTTCTTCCTGCTGCACGATGCGGCGACCGGCAAGGACGTG
This sequence comes from Stenotrophomonas sp. G106K1, assembly GCF_037969685.1. Taxonomy (NCBI): domain Bacteria; kingdom Pseudomonadati; phylum Pseudomonadota; class Gammaproteobacteria; order Lysobacterales; family Lysobacteraceae; genus Stenotrophomonas; species Stenotrophomonas sp. G106K1. Next base: position 410,869 of record NZ_JBBPFR010000001.1, read on the forward strand.
ATGCTGGACGCGCGCGAGACCGCGCCGGCCGCAGCCACGTCGCAGGCCTTCCTCGACAAGAAGGGCGACCTGGACCGCGATCGTTCGGTCAATGGTCCGTGGTCGGCAGGCATTCCCGGCCTGCCGGCGGCGCTGGTCGAACTGTCGGCCAAGCACGGCAAGCTGCCGCTGGCGGCTTCGCTGCAGCCGGCGATCCGCATCGCCCGCGACGGCTTCCCGGTCTATGAGCGCATGGCCAAGGGTTATGCCTCGCGCCGCGAAGTGATGGAGCGTTATCCCGGCACGCGCGAGGTCTACCTGCGCAATGGCAAGCCGATCGCCACCGGTGACCTGTTCAAGCAGCCGGAATTGGCGCAGACCCTGGAGCGCCTGGCAGCCGGTGGCTTCGATGGCTTCTACAAGGGTCAGACCGGCAAGCTGCTGCTGGCCGGCGTGAAGCAGGCCGGTGGCAAGTGGACCGCCGAGGAACTGGCCGGCTACCGCGTCAAGCAGCGCGCGCCGATCGTCTTCAACTACAACGGCTGGAAGATCACCACCGCGCCGCCGCCGTCCTCCGGTGGCATCGCCCTGGCCAGCATGCTGCAGATCCTGGAAGGCTGGGACATCAAGCAGATGGATGCGGCGCACCGCACCCATCTGGTGGTCGAGTCGATGCGCCGTGCCTACCGTGACCGCACCTTCTTCCTCGGCGATCCGGATTTCGTGCAGATCCCGCAGAAGGTGCTGGCCAGCAAGGATTACGCGCAGGGCCTGCGTGCCACCATCCACCCGGAAAAGGCCACCCCCAGCGACCTGCTGTCGGGCAACCCGACCCCGTTGGAAGATGACGAGACCACCCATTTCTCGATCATCGACCGTGACGGCAACCGTGTCGGCGCCACCCAGACCGTCAACCTGCTGTACGGCTCGGGCCTGATTCCGAAGGGCACCGGTGTGCTGCTCAACAACGAGATGGACGACTTCGCGCTGAAGCCGGGCACGCCCAACGCCTTTGGCGTGATGGGCTACGCCGCCAATGCACCGAAAGCGGGCAAGCGCATGCTCAGCTCGATGACGCCGACGTTCATGGAGAACGACGACAAGGTGATCGTGCTGGGCACGCCCGGTGGCAGTCGCATCATCACCATGGTGCTGCTGGGCATCCTCGGCTACGACGCTGGCCTGGATGCGCAGCAGGTCGCTGCGCTGCCGCGCTACCACCACCAGTGGCTGCCGGACCTGATCGAGGCCGAGAGCAACGCTTTCGACGCTGCGACCATCAAGCAGCTGCAGGCGATGGGCCACAAGATCGACCTGCCGGGCGAGGTCGCCGCCGGTGGCCGTGGTTCCAGCCATGTGTGGGGCAATCTGCAGACAGTAGAGTGGGACCGCAAGGCCAACAAGCTGTTTGGCGGCAGCGATCCGCGCAACCCGGTCGGCAGCGCCCAGGTCGTGCCGGCCCCCTGATCCGGCGGTAGCGCCGGGCCATGCCCGGCGGACGCAGACCTGAGAACCCCGCCCGCAACGGCGGGGTTTTTCATTTCCTGGCTAGCGATTATTTAACGAGCGGCGACCGATAATTGCGCCATGAAACTATGGTCGATCCGCGGTAATACCCAGCGCCTGGATGGCGGTGCGATGTTCGGCAATGCGCCGCGTGCGTTGTGGGAGAAATGGGTAGCACCGGATGAGCTCAATCGCATCGAGCTGGCCTGTCGCGCGTTGTTGGCGAGCCCGCTGGAAGGCAAGACGGTGCTGTTCGAAACCGGCATCGGTGCGTTTTTCGATCCGCGCATGCGCGAGCGCTATGGCGTGCAGGAAAGCCAGCATGTGCTGATCGATTCACTGCGCGAAGCCGGCTTCGAGCACGAAGACATCGATGTGGTGGTGCTCAGCCATCTGCATTTCGACCATGCCGGTGGCCTGCTGGCGGCGTGGCGCGAAGGCCGTGAACCGGAACTGCTGTTCCCCAATGCGACGTACGTGGTCGGCGCGCAGCATTGGCAGCGCGCGTTGCAGCCGCACCCACGTGATCGTGCCAGTTTCATTCCGGAACTGCCGGGCCTGCTGCAGGCCAGTGGGCGCCTGGAAGTGGTGGACGGTGAGTATTCGAAGGTGCTCGGCCACAGTGTGCGTTTCAGTTACAGCGACGGGCACACGCCGGGGCTGATGCTGGCCGAGATCGTGGGGCAGGACCGCGCAGGCGCAGGGCCGCACGGCGGCGTGGTGTTCTGCGCCGATCTGATTCCGGGTCGTTCGTGGGTGCACGTGCCGATCACGATGGGGTACGACCGCAATGCCGAGCTGCTGATCGACGAGAAGCGGCAGTTCCTGGAAGACAAGCTGGCGCGCAACGTGCATCTGTTCTTCACCCATGACCCGCAGGTGGCGCTGGCGCAGGTCGGGCGGGATGAGAAGGGGCGTTTCGTCACGCTGCATGAGCAGGGCGAGTTGAAGGCGCGGGCGTTGGGGTGAGGTCTGCGGGCAGGGCTGCGCCCTGCACCTGCCGAATCAACGGCAACAGCAACAGCAACAGCAACAGCGGGCTATCCGTGAGTTGGCGGGGCGGTGTCGGATGGCGGGGACGCCGCAAGTACGTCCCTGTAGGCTTGGCAGCCGCATCCATGCGGCTGACACCCCGCAATCCGACACCGCCCCGCCTTCGACAGTTTTCTGGTGGCCAGTGGATCCACGCCGTGCGTGGATAGGTTCGAGGTGACGGCCAGTAGATCCACGCCATGCGTGGATGGGCCTTTCTTCGCTGCTTTTACGATGCCTTGAGGCAACTGCTCATGAAGGTCTTGCGGGCGGCGCCGGCGAGCTTCTTGGTGACGGCGTCGGCGTTGCACTTCTTCATGCGTTCCTGCGGCGTGGTGGGGGCTGCCGGTGCAGCTGCGTGCGAACTCAGGCATGCGCTATGCGCGGACGTGTAGGCGTCGCCTTTCAGCCCTTTGTTCTTGGCCGAACAGTCGGCCATGCGCTGCTGCTGCGGAGTGGCTGCGTTGGCGGCAAGCGGGAGGCCGACCAGCAGGACGGCGGCGAGCAGCAATGAGCGGCGAGCAGCAAAGAAGCGTTCATGGTGGCTCCAGGGTAGGGCAGGGCGGGTGCGCGGAGCATTCGCCCGTCGCCGCAATGCCGACGTGAAGGTGCCTGGAGCAGGTGGAGCACTTCCTTTCGAAAGCGCTCCGACCCCGGTCGATCTCAGCCCACGCGGGTGCCGAAGATACGGTCGCCGGCATCACCCAGGCCCGGCAGGATGTAGCCCTTGTCGTTGAGCTGCGCGTCGATCGCGGCGGTGTAGATCTCCACGTCCGGGTGCACGGCCTTCACTGCTTCGATGCCCTCCGGTGCGGCAACCAGGAAGATGCCCTTGATCCGGCGGGCACCGGCGCGCTTGAGCATGTCGATGGTGGCGATCAGGGTGCCGCCGGTGGCCAGCATCGGGTCGAGGATCAGCGCGTCGCGCTCTTCCAGGCGGCCGGTCAGGCGCTCGAAGTAGGGCACCGGCTGCAGGGTTTCTTCATCGCGCTGCAGGCCGACCACGCTGACACGGGCGGCCGGGATCAGCGACAGCACGCCGCTGAGCATGCCCAGGCCGGCGCGCAGGATCGGCACGACGGTGATCTTGGCGCCGGCGATGCGCTGAACGGTGACCGGGCCGGACCAGCCCGACAGGGTGTGCGGCTCGGTTTCCAGGTCGGCGGTGGCCTCGTAGGCCAGCAGCGTGCCAAGTTCGTTGGCCAGTTCGCGGAAATCCTTGGTGCTGAGCGCGGCGTTGCGCATCAGGCCGATCTTGTGCTGCACCAGCGGGTGGCGCACTTCGACGATCTTCATGGGAGGGTCTGGCAGAAAGGGAGAGCCCCATTTTAAGCGGAATGCGCGGTGGTGCCGAGCCGGGTCCGGCAGGCCAGACTCCACCGGTGTCATGCCCATGCAACCTGCCGGACATACCGTGCTGACCCAATCTTTACACCGTTGGGGATAGCTGTGCAGAAGAAGAACACGTTGGGTCTGGCAATCAGCCTCTCGCTGCTGGTGACGGCCAGCCCGTCGGCTCTGGCGGCCGAAACCGCTGCAGGGGCCGGCCGCGGCGCTGCGGCGACCGATCTGGACCGTATCGAAGTACGTGCGCAGCTGGAATCGCAGGTGCGTGCGGTTGACCTCAAGCGCAGCAGCGATGCCATCGAAGACGCCGTATCCTCCGATGCGCTGGGCCAGTACCCGGACAAGAACGTGGCCGAGTCGCTGCAGCGCCTGCCGGGCATCAGTGTGACCCGCGACCAGGGCGAAGGCCGTTTCGTGGTGGTGCGTGGCCTGGATGCCAACCTCAACAGCGTCAGCGTCGACGGCATCGCCATCGGCACTCCGGAAGATTCCAGCCGTGCCGCGCCGCTGGATGTGATTCCGTCCGATTCGACCGAGCGCCTGCGCGTGGTCAAGTCGCCGACCCCGGACATGCCGGGCGACGCCATCGGTGGCGCGATCCTGGTTGAATCGGCCTCGGCCTTCGATCGTGACGGCCGCAGCCTGCGCGGCAAGATCGAAGCCAGCCACCAGCAGCTGTCCGGCGAAACCAGCCCGAAGGCCGCTTTCAACTACAGCGAAGTGTTCAACGACACGTTCGGCGTGGCGCTGGGCGTGAACTACCAGAAGCGCAAGTTCGAATCGGACAACACCGAAGTGGAGTACGACGGCGAAGACGATGCCGCGCCGGGCGACGTCACCGCGATCAACCTGCAGCATCGCAAGTATGAGATCGAGCGCAAGCGAATCGGCGCCAACCTCAACCTGGACTGGCGCCCGAACAACGACAGCAAGTACTACCTGCGTGCGCTGTACAGCCAGTTCGACGACGCCGAAACCCGCCAGCGCGTGATCTTCAATTTCGACGACGCGAAGATGGTCAAGACCGGCAGCGACCAGTACCGCCTGGATGGAATGCCGAAGGATTCCATCGACAAGCGCATGCGCTACCGCACCAAGGAAGAGAACACCTTCGCGGCCAGCCTGGGGGGCGAGAACAGGCTGACCAACGCCGTGGTCGATTACAAGCTCGGCTTCACCCGTACCGAAGAGCGGGTGAACGATGAAATGGAGGCGCGCTTCAAGCTCAACGGCAAGGCCTTCAACGGCACGCTGGACCAGAGCAGCCGCTTGCCCAGCTACAGCTTCGACAATCCCCAGTGGCTGGACAACGCAAACTATGCGTTCGATCGCATCGTGCTTTCGCCCAAGCAGGTGAACGACAAGGAACACAGCGCGCAGGTCAACGTGCGCTTCGACGGCGACAACAGCAGCATCAAGTTCGGCCTGCTGGGGCGCTGGCGCGACCGCGACGTCAACGTCGACGAAAGCGAACTGCGCGTCGGCCCGAAGATTGCCCTGTCCAGCTGGACCACGGGCTCGCCCGATCACCGCCACGGTACCCTGGGTGACGGCATGGATTCGGATGCCATGCGTGCGTTCTGGGCGGCCAGCGGCGGCCAGTACAGCGCCCGTCCGCAGGACGTCGGTGCCAATGCGATGACTTCGCTGGAAGAGGACTACATTGCCAGTGAAGACATCTTCGCCAGTTATGCCATGGGCACCTGGGATGTCGGTGCGCTGCGCATCATCGGTGGCGTGCGCGTGGAGAACACCCGCTTCAAGGCCGAGGGCAACCAGGTCGATGTGGCTGCCAACGGCCGCAGCTACACCGTGACCCCGCGCGTGGCCAACAGCAGCTACACCAACGTGCTGCCGGGCCTGCACCTGCGCTACGACGCGGCCGATGACTGGGTGCTGCGTGCCTCGGCCAACAAGACCGTTTCGCGCCCGTCCTTCGGCGATATCTCGCCGCGCGTCGGCTACAGCCGTGGCGACGAGGAAGTGCGCCTGGGTAATCCTGAGCTGGACCCGTACGAGTCGAAGAACATCGATCTGTCGGTGGAGAAGTATCTGGGCAGCACCGGCATCGTCTCGCTCGGTCTGTTCCACAAGTCCATCGACGGCTATATCGTGCAGACCGTGCGCACCAACGATCCGGCCTACGGCGGTTTCGACGTGACCCAGCCGATCAATGGCCGCAAGGCCACGGTGCGTGGTGCGGAGCTGAACTGGCAACAGCAGCTGGCCTTCCTGCCCGCTGGCCTGGACGGCCTGCTGGTGGGCGCCAGTGGCACCTGGCTGGACACCGAATTCGATGCGGGCATCGAGGATCGCGCCGGTGAAGACTTCACCTTGCCGCGCGCCTCCAAGCACGTGTACAGCGCACACATCGGCTATGAAAAGTACGGCCTCAGCACGCGCCTGGCGGCGGTGTACCGCAGCGAGTACCTGGACAGCATCGGCAAGGGCCGTGCGTTCGATATCTACGTGGCACCCAACACCCAGCTCGACTTCTCGCTGGACTACAAGTTCAACGCGAACGTGAGCCTGTACTTCGAAGCGCAGAACCTGCTGGACAAGCCGTTGGAGCTGTACCAGGGCACGCGCTCGCGCACCCTGCAGCTGGAGGAGTACGGCCGCACCTACGCCGTTGGCCTGAAGGTGGCACTGTGATGGTGCGCGGCACGACCCTGATGGCCGCCTCGCTGGCCGCCGTTCTTGCCGCCGGCTGCACGCCGGCAGCGGACAAGGCGCCGGCTGTGGCCGGCGCTGTGACACCCGTCGAGCGCAAGGTGGCGACCATCGCCGAGGCGTTCCTGACCCCGATGACCCCGGCGGACAACATCGATTCGCCGGCCTCCTGGCAGGCGCCGGACGGCAAGACATGGCTGATCGCCACGGCCAAGGCCACCGACAAGCTGGTGGTCTACGACGGCAGCAATGGCCAGCACATGCGCGACGTCGGCAGCACCGGCACCGGCCTTGGCCAGTTCGATCGTCCCAATGGCATCGCGGTCATCGATGACCTGCTGTGGATCGTCGAGCGCGACAACCATCGCGTGCAGGTGCTGTCACTGCCGGACTTCGCTCCGTTGGCCACCTTCGGTGCCGACGACCTGCGCAAGCCCTACGGCCTTTGGGTGGACCGCCGAACCGATGGCTACAGCGTCTACGTCACCGACTCCTGGGACAACGGCGAGGACGCACAGGGCAAGGACATCCTGCCGCCGCTGGCGGAGCTGGACAAGCGCGTGCGCCAGTACCACGTGACCCGCGACGGTACCAAGGTCCAGGCAACGCTGTCGGCCAGCATCGGTGATACCAGCGAAGCCGGCGCGCTGCGCGTGGTCGAATCGATCTGGGGTGATCCGGCCAATGATCGCCTGCTGATCGCCGAAGAGGACGAAAGCTACGCCAGCGAATTCAAGGTCTACACCCTGGCCGGGCGCTTCACCGGCACCACCTTCGGTCGAGACGTGTTCAAGGCGCAGGCCGAAGGCGTGATGCTGCGCACCTGCGGCAAGGACGGCTGGTGGATCACCACCGAGCAGGGCAAGCAGCGCAGCGTGTTCCATCTGTTCGACCGCCAGACGCTGAAGCCGGTGGGCGCGTTCCAGGGCAATACCGTGGCCAACACCGATGGCATCTGGATGATGCAGCAGCCGACGCCGCGGTTCCCGCACGGCGCCCTGTATGCGGTGCACGATGACCAGGGTGTGGTGGCGTTCGACTGGGAGAGCATTGCCAAGCAGCTGGCCCTGCCGCTGGAGTGCGGTTCGTGAGCGCGCGTTTGATGCGCTTGCTTGCGGTCGGCCTGCTGTTCGCATTGCCATCGCTGGCGATGGCGGCGGCCGAGCCCAACACCCAGGTGCCGTCGGGCAGCCGTTACTACGCAGCCGCATCGGTGCCGGACCGCATCGTCGCCTCTCCGTCGGTCGACCCCGGCCACGGTTTCGCGGTGGCCTGGCGCACCGATGGCAGCGTGCAGTCGCCGCTGCTGGAAATCGCACTGGCCGACGATTCGCCGGCCATCGAGGGCATCCGCCAGGTGCGCGCGAAGACCCAGGTGCTGCAGACCGAGAACGGCCTGTCGCACCATCATCGCGCCGACATTGACGGCCTGCAGCCGGACACCCAGTACGTCTATCGCGTACAGGGCAATGGCAGCTGGAGCGCGTGGAACCAGCTGCGCACGCTTGCCGCTGCCGACCAGCCGCTGACCCTGCTGTATTTCGGCGATACCCAGAACAAGAACGTCAGTCATGTCAGCCGCGTGGTGCGGGCCGCACAGAAGGCTGCACCGGATGCGCGGATCAGCCTGTTCGCCGGTGACCTGGTCAGTGGTGGCGACAACATGGACGACAGCGAATGGGGCGAATGGTTCGCCGCCACCAGCTGGCTGGCGCAGGAGACGCTGGTGGCGCCGGCGATCGGAAACCACGAGTATTTCGAGGAATTCGAGGACACCCCGCAGGAGCGCCGCGTACTGGGCCGTCATTGGCCGGTGACCTTCGCCCTGCCGGGCAACGGTGCCGATGCGGCGGCGGGTACCAGCTATTGGTTCGATGCGCAGGGCGTGCGCGTGGCCGTGGTCGACGGCACTTCGGCGCTGGATCTCGGCACCGCCAAGGCGCAGGCGCAGTGGCTGGACAAGGTGCTGACCGGCAACCGTCAGCCGTGGACCATCGTGCTGCTGCACCAGCCGTTCTATTCACCGCGCGAGGGCCGCGAGAACGCCGCCCTGCGCGATGTGCTGCTGCCGGTGGTGCGACGCCACAAGGTGGATCTGGTGCTGCAGGGGCATGACCACACCTACGGCCGTCGCGGTGAAGGGCAGGCGGCAACGCCGCAGTACGTGGTTACCGTGGCGGGGCCGAAGCAGTACCGGCTGTCGGACGAAGCACGCAGGACGATGGAACCTGTGGGCGAGGACACCCAGCTGTTCCAGGTGTTGCGTATCGATTCGCAGCAACTGCGCTACGAGGCGCGCACGGTCACCGGACGCCTGTACGACGCCTTCGAGCTGAAGCGCGATGGTAGTGGCAGCAAGCAACGGGTGGAATTGCAGGAGGGGCGGATTGCTCCGCGTGACTGCGCGCGCGCGCAGACCGCCAAGGGCCGCACCGATCGTTGCTGGGAGTGAGGACAGGCTGATGAGCACGCGCCAACGCATCGTTCCCATGGCCGCCATTGCCGTTGCCCTGTTGCTGATGGGCAGCGCGGTGGCTGCCGCGGATTCGGTCCTGCACCCGTTCCTGACCGCGCAGCCGAAGCAGGCGCCGCAGGAAAGAAAGACGGGTGGGTGATCCGGGAAGGCATGAAGTAGATCCACGCCATGCGTGGATTGAACCTTCCCGTACACCATCCACGCACGGCGTGGATCTACTGCATCGCGTCCAGGAACAGCGCTGCCTCGTCCATGCTTCCCAGCACCGCAGCGACAGCGCGCAGCGCCGCTTCGCGATGAACCGGACGGATCCCACCATCATCGTCATCGCTGTACAGGTCCTCATCGGCCTCGAGGTAAACGCTGCCCGCCGACGCCAGTGCGGCCATCAAGGTCGGTACGTCGGCGACGAACTCGTCGGCGTGCCAATGGCCCGCGCCATGACGGGCAAACAGAACGCGGCCATCGTTGATGTCGAGGATGAGAGGATCGGCGCCACGGTCGGCGATCACCAGCCACTGCGCCGGCCAGTCGCTGATCGGCTCGCCATCAATGCCATTCCAGCGGTAGCCTGCCTGATATGCCCACAGGCGCTGCAACGGCGGCAGCCACACCTCTACGCCCGGTACGGTGATGCCGCTGGGGCCTTTGGCGGGATTGAGCACCTCACCGAACGGGCCGACGCGCGCGTAGAACCCGGCCAGCACGTCCGGCAGCGGGAACGGTCCTTGCCAAGCGTCGGCGGACTGCGGTTGCAGGGGGCCGAAGCGGGCAAACGTGGCGCGAAGATCATCCATGACGAGGGCTGGGCGGAGGCGGAAGAGCACGCAGCCTGGCAGAGCCGGTCGCACGCATCGCCTTCACCGGCACTGGCTATCATGGCCGCCCAGCAACAGAGAGGCAGTGCACGTGTCGGTAGCGTTGGTATGGTTCCGTCGGGACCTGCGGTTGCAGGATAATCCGGCGCTGCAGGCGGCGCTGGAAGCGGGCCACGATGTGGTGCCGGTCTACATCCACGCCCCGCACGAAGAGGGCGATTGGGCGCCGGGTGCCGCATCGAACGCTTGGCGCCACCGCTCGCTGGCAGCACTGGATGCCGACCTGCGTGCACGCGGTTCCTCGCTGGTGCTGCGTGCCGGCGACAGCCTGCCGACCCTGCAGGCGCTGATTGATCAGACCGGCGCCGAGGCGGTGTACTGGAACCGCAAGTACGAACCGGCGACGCAACCGCGCGATGCTGCCGTCAAACGCACGCTGCGCGAGCAGGGCATCGATGCGCAGAGCTGCAACGGCAGCCTGCTGTTCGAGCCCTGGGACATCGCCACCCAGCAGGGGCAGCCCTACAAGGTATTCACTCCGTACTGGCGCAACGTGCTCAGCCATTGGCGATTGCCAGCCCTGCAGGAGGCGCCGCGCACGTTGGCCGCACACACGGTGGAAGGCCTGGCGCTGGACGCGCTGCCGCTGGCGCCGTCGTTGCACTGGGACTCCGGCTTCTGGGAGCACTGGCAGCCGGGTGAGGCCGGCGCGCTCGAGGCGCTGTCCGTGTTCGAGGAGGGTGCGCTGCGCGGCTATCGCGAGCAGCGCGATCTGCCGGACCGGGTAGGTACTTCGCGGCTGTCGCCGCACCTGCATTTCGGCGAAATCGCCCCGTGGCGCATTGCCCACGCGCTGGAAGGCCTGCGCAGCGCTGGGACAGATGCCGACATCGACGGCTACCTGCGCCAGCTCGGCTGGCGTGATTTCGCCTACCACCTGTTGCACCACTTCCCGAAAACGCCCACGGACAATCTCAACCCGCGTTTCGACCGTTTCCCCTGGGCCAACCCCAGTGCCGCCCAGCTGCAGGACTGGCAGCGCGGCAACACCGGCGTGCCCATCGTCGATGCTGGCCTGCGCGAGCTCTGGCATACCGGTTACATGCACAACCGGGTGCGGATGATCGTCGCCAGCTACCTGTGCAAGCACCTGCGTGCGCATTGGCTGCACGGCGCCCACTGGTTCTGGGACACGCTCGTGGACGCGGACCTGGCCAACAACACGATGGGGTGGCAGTGGGTGGCCGGTACCGGTGCCGACGCGGCTCCCTATTTCCGGGTATTCAATCCCGTTACCCAGGCCGAGAAGTTCGATCCACAGGCGAATTACATCAGTCGTTGGGTGCCGGAGCTGGCGGCGCTGCCGGTGAAGGCGCGGTTCGCTCCCTGGCAGCACCCGCAGCTCTTGGCCGAACGCGCGCCCGGGTATCCGCGCACGCCGCTGGTGGACCTGGCGGCAGGCCGTGATGCGGCACTGGCCGCCTACCGTCAGTCGGCGGCGGGGTAAAGCGCTGGCAGAGCGGTGCAGACAGCTAGCTGAACACGTCCCTGTCGGCCGGTGCGATCATCATGCCGACATCGCGTCCGACTGTTTATCCTCGTTGCCGCCCGCAAGCCACCGGCCCGACCGGAAACCAAGGAGAACACCATGATCCGCAACACCACCCGCAACGTCGCACTGGCCTTGATGAGTGCGGCCGTCCTGTCGGCCTGCGCCACCGGCGGCTCCTATGTGCAGAGTGATCCGTACGGCAACCCGACCGAGCAGCAGAACCGCACCGGCCGCAACGCCCTGATCGGTACCGCCATCGGCGTGGCCGCGGGCCTGCTGACCGGCGACAGCGCGACCGAGCGTCGCCAGCATGCGCTGATCGGCGCGGGTATCGGTGCACTCAGCGGTGCCGCCGTGGGTCAGTACCAGGATCGCCAGGAGCGCGCGCTGCGCGAGCGCACCGCCAACACCGGCATCGACGTCGAGCGCCAGGGCGACAACATCATGCTGAACCTGCCGGACGGCATCACTTTCGACTTCGGCAAGTCGGCACTGAAGCCGCAGTTCTACGGCTCGCTCAATGGCGTTGCTGGCACCCTGCGCGATTACAACCAGACCATGATCGAAGTGGTCGGCCACACCGACAGCATCGGCAGCGACGCGGTCAACAACCGCCTGTCCAAGGAGCGCGCTGATTCGGTGGCGCAGTATCTGATCGGTCAGGGCGTGCAGAGCGTCCGCATCGAGACCCTGGGCGCCGGCAAGTCCTACCCGATTGCCGACAACAGCACCGATGCCGGCCGTGCCAAGAATCGCCGCGTCGAGATCCGTGTGATTCCTCTGAAGCAATAACGCGCAGCGTTATTGCTGTTCCGGCGCAGCCGGAACGAAAATGCCGCCCTTGCAGGCGGCATTTTTGTAGGTGACGAGCTTGCTCGGCACGCCGATAGCCCAAGTGGAGAGCCATGCCGACCAAGGTCGGCATCCACCAGGATGGGCTCACGGCATTGTTGTGAATTACGCCGCCGAAACCGCCACCTTCTCCAGAATCCGCTTGCCGCTGCTCGCCAACGCCGCTTCTTCCTGTTCCTGCTGCTGCCGCGCCAGCTTCGCACCGGGGCACTGCGCCAGCATGTAGTTGGCGTCGAAGTTGAGCTTCTCCACCAGGAAATCGACGAACGCGCGCACCTTCGGCGAGACCAAGCGGCCACCGGCAAACACCGCATTGAAATCCACTTCCGGCCCGGTCCAGCCGGCCAGTACGCGGCGCACCATACCCGACTCGACGAACGGCTTGGCCATCACGTCGCCGGTCAGCAGCAGGCCTTCGCCACACACCAGCGCGCCATTCAGCGCCGACATGTCGTTGGCTGTCATCAGCGGCGTCACCGGGAAGTCGCGCAGTTCGCCACCGTTCTCGCCCAGCTGCCAGGTAAAGCGTGGCGAATTGCCCGTGTGGTACGGCTTGCGCATGGCCAGGATGCGGTGGAACTGCAGCTCTTCCGGATGCAGCGGCTCGCCGTAGCGCTCGATGTAGGCCGGGCTGGCGAACACCTGTGTGCGCAGGCTGCCAAGCTTGCGCGCCACCAGGTTGGAATCGGGCAGGGCACCCACGCGCAAGGCGAGATCGGCCTCGCCGGCGATCAGGTCCAGCTTCTCGTTGCCCATGTGCATGTCCAGGCGGATTTCCGGGTACTGCGCGTGGAACTGGCCCAGCAGCGGCGCGATCCAGGTGATGCCGATCGAATAGGGCACGGTGAAGCGCAGCCAGCCGCGTGGGCCCGACTGCAGCTGGCTGACCGCGCTTTCGGCTTCTTCAAGCTCGCGCGCGATGCGCTGGCAATGCTCGTGATAGATCGAGCCCGCCTCAGTGAGCCCGAGGCGGCGCGTGGTCCGGTGCAGCAGACGCGCACCGAGGCGCGTTTCCAGTTCCTGCACCTTGCGGCTGACCGTGGTCTTGGGCAGGCCGAGCGATTTGGCAGCCGCGATGAAGCTGCCTTGCTCGACCACTTTGACGAAGATCAGCGTCTCGTTGAGATCGTGGGACATGGTCAGGAATCCTGGACGTCGGGGATGGGGCAATCGTGACAGAACGATTGGACCGGGGACGGGATGATTATTCCCCTTAATCAGGACTAATCAAGTAGGGGTTTGAGGTCTATCGTGGCGCCATTCGCTAATTGGAGCCCATCCGCCATGAGCCTGCGCAACATTCTTGCCCGCTTCCGGATCGCCGGCCAGAACGCCCTGGACCTGGCGATGACCGTCGAATCCCGCCCTAGTTCCTTGGTACACAAGGACTTTCGTGAGTTTACCGCACCCATGCGTCAGCAGCGTGGCGGGGCCTTGCGCCTTGCTTCGCACAAGGGTGACCGACTGCGTCGAATCGGGACTATCCCGGATTTGGGAGGAAATGTCCCGTGAATGGGATTCTGACCCCCGAGGTCCTGGTTCTCGGCGGCACCGGTGCCGTCGGCCAGGGGGTAGTCGGCGCATTGCTGGAGGCCGGCAGCCCCGTGCTGGTGGTCGGCCGCGATCCGCGCCGCCTGGCTGCGTTGCACGAGCAGTTTGCCGATGAGCCGGGCCTGCAGACGATGCTCGGTTCGCTCAGCGACGACAGTTCGGCATGCGTGCTGGCCGAACGCGTGGCGCAGCGTCCGCGCCCGCTTGCGGCAGTGATCGCGGCAATGGGTGGTCCGTACAACCGCGGTCGTGTGGTCGAGCGCGGCGGTGACGCACTGGCGGCGGCATTGCAGGCTGACCTGATGCCGCATGTGCACGCGGTGCGTCATCTGTTGCCGCTGCTGCAGGACAACGTGCACGCCCGACGCTACGTGATGATCGGCAGCCCGGCCGGGCTCAAGCCGTGGGCCGGCTATGGCGAGACCTCGATCACCACGGCCGCGCTGCGCATGTACGCGCAGGTGGTGCACCAGGAAGCGCAGGCCGTGGGCGTTCGCGCGCAGATGCTGGAAGTGTGCAGCCCGGTATGCACCCCGGCCAACGCCGCCAACGCCTGCATCGAATGGCCGAGTTCGCTGCTGGTCGGTCGCCGCGTGGTGTCCCTGCTCGATGGTTGCCGCGACAACCGCGCGATCGTCCGTTGCGACAGCAGTGATGCCGAACTGCCGCGCGGTCTGCTGCATCTGGAAATACCGCCGCTGTGGCGCGACACCGCAGGCGTTGCTTGACCTCGACCATTGTTGAGGTCGCAGGATACGCCGCCGAAAGTTGATAGCAATTCTCAAATATCAAATAGCTGTACCACCCCTCCGTACGGATGCATGCCATGACTTCCCCCAACACCACTCCACATCGTTTCCGTCATCGCCTGGCGATGGCTGGCGTGTCGATCCTCGCTGCCGCCGTTCTGGCTGCCTGCAGCGGTGGCCATGCCGAAGAAGCCGGCGCACCGCCCCCGCCGCAGGTCAGCGCGGCCCCCGTGCTGCTCAAGCAGATCAGCCAGTGGGACGAATTCAGCGGCCGCGTCGAGGCCGTACAGAGCGTCGAACTGCGCCCGCGCGTGTCCGGCTATATCGACAAGGTCAACTACGTTGAAGGCGAAGAAGTGAAGAAGGGCGCCGTCCTGTTCACCATCGATGCCCGCAGCTACCAGGCCGAGTACGACCGCGCCAACGCCGAACTGGCCCGTGCACGCACCCAGGCGGTGCTGGCCCGCAGCGAGTCCGAGCGTGCCAAGCGCCTGGCCGAGCAGCAGGCAATCTCCACCGAGACGGCCGAACAGCGTCGCGCGGCCGCCGACCAGTCAGGCGCGGCAGTGCAGGCTGCGCAGGCCGCCCTGGATGCAGCCCGCCTCAACCTTGAGTTCACCAAGGTGCGTGCGCCGATCGATGGCCGTGCCGGTCGCGCGATGGTCACCGCCGGCAACCTGGTCACCGCCGGTGACAGTGCCAGCGTGCTGACCACGCTGGTCTCGCTGGATACGGTGTTCGTCTATTTCGATGCCGATGAAAGCACCTTCCTGCGGTACGCACAGATGGCACGCAAGGGCGAGCGCCCGAGCGAGCGCGACAGCGAGCTGCCGGTGAAGGTCGGCCTGTCCGGTGAAGAAGGCTACCCGCACACGGGCAAGGTCGACTTCCTCGACAACCAGGTGACCCGCAGCACCGGCACCATCCGCGTCCGCGCGCTGCTGGACAACGCCGATCGCCAGTTCACCCCGGGCCTGTTCGCCCGCGTGCAGCTGCTCGGCAGCGGCCAGTTCCAGGCCATGCTGATCGACGACAAGGCCGTGCTGACCGACCAGGACCGCAAGTACGTCTACGTGGTCGACAAGGATGGCAAGGCCCAGCGCCGCGACATCCAGCTTGGCCGCACCGCCGAAGGCCTGCGCATTGTCGAGAAGGGTCTGGCCGCCGGTGACAAGGTGATCATCGATGGCGTGCAGAAGGTCTTCATGCCCGGTATGCCGGTGCAGGCGAAGGCGGTGGCGATGCAGCCCACCGCTGCGCCGGCGCCGGGTCGCGATGCAACTGCCGCACTGAACCACTGATCCGCCGGCTCCTGATCCGCGTCTCCGCTTAGCTGCCGGTGCCAGCGGCAGCCGTCACTGCCTTCACCAGATTGGTGAGGGGCAAGGCGGCTGTTGCCCGCCGACGGCCTTTTCCAGGAATTCTTCCATGGACTTTTCCCGTTTCTTCATCGACAGGCCGATCTTCGCGGCGGTGCTGTCGATCGTGATCTTCGCCGCCGGCCTGATCTCGATTCCGATGCTGCCCATCGGTGAGTACCCCGAAGTGGTGCCGCCGTCGGTGGTCGTGCGCACGGTCTATCCGGGCGCCAACCCCAAGGTGATCGCTGAAACCGTGGCCACCCCGCTGGAGGAGGCCATCAACGGCGTTGAGGGCATGATCTACCTCAAGTCGGTGGCCGGCTCTGACGGCGTGCTGCAGATGACCATCACCTTCCGCCCGGGCACCGACCCGGACGAAGCGGCGGTGAAGGTGCAGAACCGTGTCGCCCAGGCCCAGGCGCGACTGCCCGAGGACGTACGCCGGCAAGGCGTGACCACCCAGAAGCAGTCGCCCACCTTCCTGATGGTGGTGCACCTGACCTCGCCCAACGGCAAGTACGACACCCTGTACCTGCGCAACTACGCCCGCCTGCACGTCAAGGACGCGCTGGCACGTATCCAGGGCGTGGGCGACGCGCAGATCTTCGGCGGTGGCGACTACGCCATGCGCGCCTGGCTGGACCCGGACAAGGTTGCCTCGCGCGGCCTGACCGCCAGCGATGTGGTGCGCGCCATGCGCGAGCAGAACGTGCAGGTCTCGGCCGGCCAGCTCGGCGCCGAGCCGATGCCCAACAGCCAGTTCCTGACCCTGATCAACGCCCAGGGCCGCCTGCGCAGCGAGCAGGAGTTCGGCGACATCGTGCTCAAGAGCGGCGCCGACGGTGAAGTGGTGCGGTTGTCGGACGTGGCCCGGGTCGAACTGGGTGCCGGCGATTACACGCTGCGCTCGCAGCTGGATGGCAAGAACGCGGTGGGTATCGGCATCTTCCAGGCCCCCGGCGCCAACGCGCTGGAGATCCGCGACGCGGTGATGGCCAGCATGGACGAGATGCAGAAGACCATGCCTGCCGACGTGAAGTACGAGGCGGTGTATGACACTACCATCTTCGTGCGCGACTCGATCAAGGCAGTGGTGTCCACCCTGCTGGAAGCCATCGCGCTGGTGGTGCTGGTGGTGATCCTGTTCCTGCAGACCTGGCGCGCCTCGATCATCCCGCTCATTGCGGTGCCGGTGTCGATCGTCGGTACGTTCGGCGCGCTGTACCTGCTGGGCTTCTCGATCAACACGCTGAGCCTGTTCGGCCTGGTGCTGGCGATCGGCATCGTGGTCGATGACGCGATCGTGGTGGTGGAAAACGTTGAACGCAACATCGAAGAAGGCCTGACCCCGCTGGCCGCTGCGCATCAGGCGATGCGCGAAGTGTCCGGGCCGATCATCGCCATCGCGCTGGTGCTGTGTGCGGTGTTCGTGCCGATGGCGTTCCTGTCGGGCGTCACCGGTCAGTTCTACAAGCAGTTCGCGGTCACCATCGCCATTTCCACGGTGATCTCGGCGATCAACTCGCTGACCCTGTCGCCGGCCCTGGCCGCCCGCCTGCTGAAGCCGCATGGCGCGCCGAAGGATGCCCCGACCCGCATCATCGACCGTCTGTTCGGCTGGGTGTTCCGTCCGTTCAACCGCTTCTTCAAGTCCAGCTCGGAAAAGTACGAGCGTGGCGTGTCGAAGATCCTCGGTCGTCGTGGTGCGGTCTTCGTGGTGTACGCGGTGCTGCTGGTCGGTACCGGCTTCATCTTCAAGCTGGTGCCGCCGGGCTTCATTCCGACCCAGGACAAGCTGTACCTGATCGCGGGTGTGAAGCTGCCGGAGGGTTCGTCGATCGCGCGTACCGATGAGATGCTGCGCAAGGTCGCCAAGATCGCTCAGGAAACCGACGGTGTGGCTCACACCATCTCGTTCCCGGGCCTGAATGCCCTGCAGTTCACCAACACGCCCAACACCGGTGTCGCGTTCATTCCGCTCAAGCCGTTCAGCGAGCGCCATGGCCGCACTGCCGCGCAGATCAATGCGGAGATCAACCAGAAGATCGCAGGCCTGCAGGAAGGGTTTGCCTTCGCCATGATGCCGCCGCCGATCCTTGGCCTCGGTAACGGCAACGGCTACCAGATGTTCATCCAGGACCGTGGCAACCTCGGCTATGGCGCGTTGCAGAACGCGGTGCAGTCGATGCAGGGGGCAGTTGCGCAGACCCCGGGCATGGCCTTCCCGATCACCAGCTACCAGGCCAACGTGCCGCAGCTGGATGCCGAGGTGGACCGTGTCAAGGCAAAGGCCCAGGGCGTACAGCTGACCGAGTTGTTCGACACGCTGCAGACCTACCTGGGTTCGGCCTACGTCAACGACTTCAACCAGTTCGGGCGTACCTGGCAGGTGATCGCACAGGCAGATGGCCAGTTCCGTGACAGCGTCGAGGACATCGGCAAGCTGCGGACCCGCAACGATCGTGGCGAGATGGTTCCGATCGGCTCGATGGTCACCGTCAAGGAAACCTACGGTCCGGACCCGGTGCTGCGCTTCAATGGTTACCCGGCCGCTGACCTGGCCGGTGAAGCCGACCCGCGTGTGCTGTCCTCGGCCGAAGCGATGAACAACCTCACCGCCATCGCCGCCAAGGTGCTGCCGGTCGGCATGGCTACCGAATGGACCGACCTGAGTTACCAGCAGGCAACCCAGGGCAAGGCTGCCTTCATCGTGTTCCCGGTGGCGATCATGCTGGCCTTCCTGGTGCTGGCCGCGCTGTACGAAAGCTGGTCGCTGCCGCTGGCGGTGATCCTGATCGTGCCGATGACCCTGCTGTCCGCGCTGTTCGGCGTGTGGATGACCGGCGGCGACAACAACGTGTTCGTGCAGGTCGGCCTGGTGGTGCTGATGGGCCTGGCGTGCAAGAACGCGATCCTGATCGTCGAGTTCGCCAGAGAGCTGGAGATGGGCGGCAAGGGCATCGTCGAAGCGGCACTGGAAGCCTGCCGCCTGCGTCTGCGCCCGATCGTGATGACCTCCATCGCCTTCATCGCCGGCACCGTGCCGCTGGTGCTGTCGCATGGTGCTGGCGCCGAAGTGCGCTCGGTGACCGGTATCACCGTGTTCGCCGGCATGCTGGGCGTGACCCTGTTCGGCCTGTTCCTGACCCCGGTGTTCTACGTGGCACTGCGCAAGTTCGTCACCCGCAACGGTGGTGGCCAGCTGGTGCAGCACGGCGAGCCGACCATCCACCACTGACATGGAAAACAGCGGCGCCGGTAACCACCGGCGCCCGCTTCCCCCTACCGAGGCAATGAATCCATGAACACCCATCAGAACAAGATCGCGCTGGTCACCGGCGCAACCCGCGGCATCGGCCTGGAAACCGTGCGCCAGCTGGCGCAGGCCGGCGTGCACACGCTGCTGGCCGGTCGCAAGCGCGAGACCGCTGTCGAACTGGCACTGAAGCTGCAGGCCGAGGGCCTGCCGGTTGAGGCGCTGCAGCTGGACGTCAACGATGGCGCCAGCATCGCCGAGGCGGTCGAGCAGGTGAGCCAGCGCCATGGTCGTCTGGACATCCTGGTCAACAACGCCGGCATCATGATCGAGAACCCGGCACAGCTGCCCTCGGAACAGTCGCTGGACACCTGGCGTCGCACCTTCGACACCAACGTGTACGCGCTGGTGGCAGTGACCCAGGCCTTCCTGCCGCTGATCAAGCAGGCCAAGTCCGGCCGCATCGTCAATGTCTCCAGCATGCTCGGCTCGCAGACGCTGCATGCCGATCCGACCTCGGGCATCTACGATTTCAAGATCCCGGCGTACAACGCGTCCAAGGCCGCGGTGAACAGCTGGACCCTGGCCCTGGCCCATGAGCTGCGCAATACGCCGATCAAGGTCAACACCGTGCACCCCGGTTACGTGAAAACCGACATGAACGGTGGCAACGGCGAGATCGAGATCGCCGAGGGCGCACGCTCCAGCGTGCAGATGTCGCTGATCGGCGAGTCCGGTGCCAGCGGCAGCTTCACCTACCTGGGCGAGGTGCTGCCATGGTGATCCGCACCCTGGCGATGGCCGTCTCCAGCCTGGTGCTGGCGGGCTGTGTCAGCGTCGGCCCCAATTACAAGGCACCGGTGCAGGAGCCCGTCGTCCTGCAGGGCGCGCAGCAGCCGGTGTTCAGCACCACCTCGCCGGTGGCCAGCTGGTGGGCGCAGTTCGATGACCCGGTGCTTGAAGAACTGATGCACGGCGCGCTGTCGGACAACCTGGACCTGCGCGTGGCGGTCGCCCGTGTCAGCCAGGCCCGTGCAGTGTTCGTCGAGAGCCGCTTCGACCAGGCGCCACACGTTACCGCTGGCGGCAGCTACGACCGCCGCAAGCAACCCGATCCGCAGCTGGGTGGGCAGCGGGTGTTCAGTGAAAGCTACCAGCTCGGCTTCGATGCGGGCTGGGAGCTGGATCTGTTCGGCCGCAAGCGCCGCGCGGCAGAGGCTGCGCGTGCCGACCTGGACGCCGAGCAGGCCAACCTTGCCGACGCGCAGGTGCTGATCGCTGCCGAAGTGGCACGCAACTACTTCGAACTGCGTGGCACCCAGAAGCGCATCGCGGTGGCCCAGCGCACTCTGGTCAACCTGCGCGATACGCAGCGGCTGACCGAGGCACGCTGGGAACTGGGTGCCGGCAGCGAGCTGGACGTGCAGAGCAGCCGCGCACGCTTGAAGGCCATCGAAGCCGACATCCCGCTGCTGGAAGTGGCCGAGACGCAGTCGCGCAACCGGCTGGCCGTGCTGCTTGGGCAGCGCCCGGAAGTGTTGACCGCGATGCTGGCACCGCACGAAGTACCGGCGTTTGCCAAGGCATTGCCGCTGGGCGATACCCGCGAACTGCTGCGTCAGCGTGCCGACGTGCGGGTCGCGGAGCGTCGCCTGGCTGCCGCCACCGCGCGTGTCGGTGTTGCCACCGCCGATCTGTTCCCGCGGCTGTCGCTGTCTGGTTTCGTCGGCTTCCTCGGTGGCGATGCCAGCGGCCTGGTCAACGGCAACAACAAGGCTTGGTCGCTGACCCCGTCGCTGAGCTGGGCGGCATTCGATTTCGGTACGGTCAAGGCACGCCTGCGTGCCAGCAAGGCCGAGGCCGAGGGCGTGGCCGCGCAGTACGAGCAGGCGGTGCTGCTGGCACTGGAAGACACCGAGAACGCGTTGACCCGCTATTCCAAGCAGCAGGCGCGGCTGGCCATCGTGGTCGAGCAGGCGCAGGCGGCGCGACGTGCCGAATCGCTGGCGCAGATCCGCTACCGGGAGGGATCGGAGGACTTCCTGACCCTGCTTGACGCGCAGCGCACGCAGCTGGTCGCCGATGATGCACTGGCCGCCGCCGAATCGGAGGTCAACGTCAGCGTGGTGGGCGTGTACAAGGCCCTGGGTGGCTGGGGCCAGTCACCACAGGCGCCGAGCGTGGCCCAGGCGCGCTGATCGGCAGGGGACGGGAGCATCTGCTTCCGTCCCTTTTTCGCTATGGCCAGAGGTTGGCCGGCGCATCGGGGGCGCGCATGCGCACGATGCAGAAACGATGACCGGTGGGCGCTTCCATCACCCACCAGCGTTTGACGAAACCGACCCGGCGCGCACCGAGTTTTTCCAGCCGTTCGGCTTCGGCGTCGATATCGTCGCTTTCGATATCCAGATGCACCCGCGACGGATGATCGACCCGTTGCACCTCTACGTTCAAGCCTGCCGGCGCACCTGTCAGATCGGCGTACTCTGCGTCGCCTTCGGCACGGGCAGGCTCGGCCTGCAGGCCCAGCGCTGCGGCCCAGAAGCGGGCGCTGTCTGCGGCAGGCGTGTCTTGGCAATCAATGATGAAGCCCGCCAGTCGGCTGCGATGGGTCATGTGCCGTCTCCGCTCAATGAGGGTGCCGGCAGGGTAGCGCGTGCGCCGCCGCGCGCGTTCTCGCGGTCATGACGTTTCTGACTCTGCCGGAACTGCGGCCCACCGTGTAACTAGTGGGGAAACCAAGGGAGGACGGGACATGAGCGAACAGAAGCAATCGACCCAACGGACGCTGCTGGGCGATCCCGGCCTGCCGGGGGCCGGCCTGTCGGTCGCCGTGGTGATGCTGCTGGTACTGGCGGCAATGGCTGCGGTGATCGGCTTCCTGCGCCTGCCCGATTCCATGCTGGGTATTGGCCTTGTCGGCATTGCGCTGTTCCTCGCCGTCGGCGCACGCATCTGCCAGGCGCGCGACCAGCACCAGGCGCTGTACCGCCTGCTGGGCAAGCGACCCCCGTCGTAGCGAGGGTCGCTGCAGTGCTCAGTGCTTCGGCCAGTCCAGCTCAACGACCAGCGGGAAGTGGTCGGAGGGAAGCACGCCGTCGATGCGGCGGTCATCGGTCAGGAAGCTGCGTGCGTGGAAGCCACGTACCAGCACCCAGTCCAGCTCGGCGGTCGCCGTTCCTGTGAAGTTATGGAAGGTCAGGCGCGGACCCTGTGCTGTCTTTACCTGGGTACGCGTGTCCTGCAGAACCCGGGTAAAGGCCTGATAGGTGCCGCCGCCGGGCTCGCTGTTGAAATCACCGGTCAGCACCACCGGCAGGTCGGAAGGCAACGCGGCCACGCGCGTGGCAATCAGTTCGGCGCCCTTGATCCGGCGCGGTTCGTCCTCGTCGCGGTAGGGCAGGTGGGTGTTCATGAAGTAGAAGCGACGGCCGTCATCCAGGCGACGGAACACTGCCCAGGTGACCATGCGCGGGAACAGGTTGCCCCAGCTGATGCTGCCTGCGACCTCGGGCGTATCGGACAGCCAGAAATTGCCGGACTCTTCCACCGCCAGCACCTTGCTGTCGTAGAACACGCCCATGTGTTCGTCGCCACTGCCACCGCGCCGGCCTTCACCGAACCAGCGATAGTCGGGCAGATGCTCGGCCAGGTAGTTGGCCTGCTCCAGCACCAGCTCCTGGGTGCCGATCACCGCCGGGTGCGCCTGCTGGATCACCTTGACCATGGCATCGCGGCGGTCCTGCCAGCGCTTGCCAGGGTCGGTGTCGGCAGGGGTGCGTACGTTGAAGGACATCACTTTCAACGTGGCGGGCGAGGCTGCCCAGGTGACGGCGGGTAGTGCAAAAGCCAGGAGCGCGCAGAGCGCGGACGTGCGGAAGCGAGACAACATCGTGGAATCCCTCCATTCCATGAAAGCGGTTTCATGGAGGATGCCACGGAAACGGAGGGTGGAGGTATGCCGGAGCGGGCGATTTCCGTGCGCCCGCCGCAGCCACGGCTCCTGGTTTCAGTCTCCGATCTCACCGCGCCGGCTGGCCGCGCGCACCGCCTGTGCGGTGGTCGCCACGCCAAGTCGCTGGCGTGCTCTGCGCAGGTGGTTTTCCACGGTGCGCGCGGACAGCCCAAGCGTGGCAGCGATGTCGGCCTGGCGACGGCCGGCGGCGATCCAGCGCAGCACTTCGCGCTCACGTGGGCTCAACGTTCCGGCAGTCAGCAGAGGCGGAGCGACAGACAGCCGATGCGCCGCACGGAAGGCGGCGGTGCCGATCAGCTCCAGCAGCAACCGTGCTGATGGAGATGCGTCAATCGTGCGCCCGCCCCAGCTGACCGCGCCTTCCAATCCGGTAGCACCGAACACGGGCACCTGCAGGCCGTGCAGACCTTCGCCGCGTGGTTGCCGCACGACCTGGTAGCGTTCGCCACGCGCGCCCTGCTGCTTGCTCCAGAAGAACGGCGCATCGCTGTCCAGCACATGGCGGTTGACCGGGCACGCATGCAGGTAGTGCACCATGTCAGTGCTGGCGCCCTCGTCGAACCAATCGCCATCGATCCAGTACAGGCGCTGCGCGCCACGCTCCAGATCGGTCCCGGTGGCGAACATCAGCGTGCGGTCATAGCCCAGCGGCGCGCCGGTGCTGCGCAGCAACGCGCCAACCGCCGCCAGCGAACGTGCGCGCTCCAGCACCAGCAATGACGGCACGACGCTGTCCATGTCGATCAGCGCGCGGCCAATGCGTCAAGCAGGGTGCGCGCGGCCAGCTTGCCCAGCGCATTGCCCGCCAGCGGGCTGTCACCGGTCAACAGCAGGCGGTCCTGCATCACGCTGCCATCGATGCCCTCGTTGACGATCTGCACGCCCTGCTGGGCCAGCCGCTCGCCGAAGAACCACGGCAGCTGACCGGGCATGTAGCCAATATCCGGGGTCTGCCGGTCCAGCGCATCGGGGAACGCGCAGATCCGATGGCCGCGGAACAATGAACCGCCATCGGTTTCATCCACGCCGGCAGCAAGCAGCGCGGCAGGGCCGTGGCAGAGGGTGATGATGTGGCGCTGATTGTCCACCGCCCACTGCAGGGTGGTCTTCACTGCGCGGCTTTCCGGCAGGCCGATCAACGCACCGTGACCGCCGGGAATGAACACTGCGGCATAGTCCGAACCGGCATCGAGTGCCCCCGCCACGTCGTCCAGCTGCAGAGGCTGGCGGAAGCGCGATTCGTAGCGCTCGTACAGGCCGCCGATCTCGCGGTCCTCGCGTGGGAACGCCCACCACTCGAACTTCACCGGGTTGCCCGACAGCGTGGCTACGTCGATCCCGAAACCGGCCTTGTCCAGGTGGTACATCGGCAGCAGCGTCTCCACCGGATGGTTGCCGGTCGAGAACAGATGGCCGTTGGCGGTTGGCAGGTAACGTTCGTCGGCGGCGATCATCAGCACTTTCCAGCGTCCGTCACGTCGGGCATCGGGATAGTCCGCGCCGGACAGATCGGTGGTTGCCGAAGTGAACTGGGACAGCGAGTACGGTGACGGGAAAAACGCATCGCGCTCGGCCGGATCGGGGCTGGGCTGGCGGCTGGGCTCTGACGTGTTCATGTGGACCTCCTTCGGGGATGTCGGGTCAGCATAGGAGGGTGGATGCGTACGCGCGATGAGGGATTTCCCGCAACCAGGATCGAAGGGAGCGGCACGACCGGCGAACGCGGCGTTACCTCGCCGGCAGAGGATGAGCCTCCATGTCCTCATGCAGGATGCGGCGAAGTTCGACAATGGCCGGTGTGGCTTCCTGCACGCTGTGACCAGACACGATCACCTTTTCCGAGACGGCCTTCGGCAGATGCGAACTCCAGTAGGGAACCAGTCCGTCATCGGTCTTTTCCAGCGGACCGTCCGCCTTGGCCCGCGCGATGATCGAGTGGTAGCGCACCTTCGGCGATATCGGCAGATCGGCCACGGCCTTGACGAAGGCATCGTCCTTGTCCAGATTCTGGATGCTGTTCATCTGGTAGCCGTGCTTGTCATCGTTGCGCTCGACCTTGCCGTCGTTTGCCAACGTCGCGACATCCTCCAGCACGGTCAGCGGCAGGCGCACGAAGCGGCCCAGCCAGCGTCCCAGGCGCGTACCGGCGACATCGGTGCCGCGATGCGGGGTAGCGATGAACACCACCCGCGAGATTTCCGGCTCCGGCTGGAATGTCAGCACCGGCGCGCCCTTCGTGCGCAGCAGTTCGCGCTGCGCCGGGGTCATCTGCGCGGTCGCCAGCAGGGTGTCGACCAGATGGTCACCGGAGGAGGACACCATCAGCCGCGAAATCACCCCGCCCATGCTGTGCGCGACCACCACCATGTCGCGCGATGCCAGCGCCGTGCCGGTTGGGTCGAAGTGCCGCAGTGCCTCGTGCAGGATCCGCCGGATCTCATCGTGGCTGAGGGCGATCGGCATGTTGGTCGGGTAGTAGAACTGCCAGATCTGGAAGTCGCCGCGGATCTCATCGTCACGCATCAGCTCGTTGGCCACGTTGACCCACGCCTCCGGACTGCTGGCCAGGCCATGGATCATCAGCAGCACGCGGCGGTCCGGATCATAGGGTTGCATCATGAACAGGTGCGGCTTGTCGATGCCGCCCTTGCCGCCGAACAGCGTACGCAGCGATTGCCGGCTGAAGTTGGAGCGGGCCAGCCACAGCGCGTAGCCGGCGGTGAAGTTCGCTGCCAGTGGCACCTGTTCGCCGTGCAGTTCCACCACCGCCACCTGGTAGGGGTCGTGGATCTCCAGTTCCGGCTCGTCGTCGTGCAGCACTTCCCACAGGTTGTTGCCGGAAAAACGCAGCAGCACCGTCATCGACGGCGATGGCATCTCGCTCCAGTCGCGCTCGGCCGCCGGTGCGGTGCCTGCAGCGGTCGCCGCCAGCCCGGTGCTGGCCGGTTCAGCCATCACCGCCACCAGTTCGGCGCCGAAGCCATCGCGGCGATGCACGCTGCGCAGGGTGCCGGTGAAGGACATCGATGCGGCCGGTACCAGTTCCAGCGGCTCGCGGGTGTCCGCTGCCGCACCATCGTCAGCAGGTGCCAGTACGAAGGTCCAGCGGCCCAGCTGGAATCGGCCGTTGTCGTTGCGCACCTGCTTGCTTGAATAGGCTTCGAACAGCAGCACGGCCGATTCCTGTACGGCCAGGTTGTAGTAATCGCGCACCTGGGTCTGGCGGTCTTCGAAGCCACGCTGGTTGGCGGTGCGTTCGGTGAAGAACAGATACGCATAGGACTGCCGTGCGATCTGCATCCACGCATCCAGGCGCGGTTGGAAGGTCGGGTCGGGTTGAGCGGTCGCGGCCTTGCTGCGCGCCACCGACGCCGATTCGCGCTTCGGTGCCGGCATTGTCATCGCGTACTGCACCCACAGTTCGGCCAGCGACGAGCGCTTGTCTTCCTCGCGGACGACGATGCTGCCCTCCATTGCCTCGATGCAGGGCAGGCCGGGCTTGGCACAGGCGCCTTCGTCCAGGCCGGCCACGCGCAGGGTCTCCATGGTGGCCGCGCTGAGCTTGCCGCTGGTGAGAATGTCGCCGCGCTTGAGCGCGATGTACTGGCCCGGGGTGACCGTGCCCACCTGCACCGATGGGCCGAACTGGCGCAGCGTCGCGCACCCGCTCAGCGTGAGCAGGGCAATGAGAATGAAGGTGGTGTGGCCGATGAAGCCGATGCCTGTTCTTGCCATGTGGACTCCCTGCGCTGGCGCCACTCTAGCGGCAGGCGTGTCAACGCGGAAGCAGGGCGCAGGTGGGGTCATTGCTGGCCGGTGTACGGCTCCGGCATCGGCGTGTGACACTGGTTCGGACGTACGATGCCGGGACGGCCGATGCGATTTGGAAACCCGCATTCCTCCACCTCTTGTCATTCCTCCACCTCTTGTAATGCTGCTGTGCGGCCTGCTCGGTCTCGGCATCAGCCTCTGGCTTCCCGCAACGGAATTGCCCACGTCATGGTGGGCTGCGGTGGCGGTGGTGGCCGCGGGACTGGTGATGAACCTGCTGCCCAAGTTGGCATTCCAGCATGCGGGCACCACGGTCAATCCGATGCGACCGGCATCATCGACCGTGCTGATCACCGCAGGGGTCTATCGCTATACGCGCAACCCCATGTATCTGGGCCAAGCGGCGTTCCTGCTCGGAGGCATGCTGTATCTGCAGAATCTCCTGGCACTCGCAGTGGTGCCGATGTTTGTCCTGTACATCACGCGCTTTCAGATCCATCCGGAAGAGCGTGTTCTCGGCGAGCGTTTCGGCGCCCAGTACACCGCGTACCGGCAGCAGGTCCGGCGTTGGCTGTAGGGCCCGGGCCGGCTCTTCAGTTGATCATTGGTCCGGTCACGGATGGATCTGGCAGGTCACTGAGGCCGAATAGCCCTCGTAGTCGTCAGCGGCGCCGACATGCAGGGTGTGACGGGCGTCGGTCTGCTTGATGTACGACGGTTCCTCCGTCTGGGCGGCATCGTCGACGGTGGTCACCGACCATGCTTTAGCCAGGCGCTTGTGGTCGACGTTGTTCAGGTACACGTGCAGGCTCTTGTGGACATTTGACACGCTCACATCCGCGCTGGCCACGGTTCCACCGAACAGCGCCACGGGCTTGTCCTTCGGCTCGAACACGCTACCTGGGTCGCGGGTCAGGCCAGCGGCATGGAATGCCTGGTCCACCTGCGCTTCAGTGAAGTCGGAGCCGGCCTTGCAGGCCAGCAGGGCTTCCAGTGCGGCGGTGCTGGTTGTGGCCGGCGCGGCGAGTGCACCGTTCGCGGTGACCAGGCCCAGCATCAGGGCAATCAGCGGCTTGTTCATTGCAGATCCTTCTGTGTGTCGCGGAGGAGCATGGGCGCCGGAACGGAGTCCGGCGACAGCCGGAAGTGTGGGGCAGGGCAGCGTTGTCGGCTAGGCCCCTATGCTGGAACCCGCTGGCCGCCCCCTGCCCCTGCCTGGTTCTGGACGGCACGGGCGACTGAACGGAGCCAGTGCCAAGCCGGCGTGCGCGTGACTGTTCAGGTTCTTTGCCGTAGTATTCGCATCGTTAGGCAGGGTCAGTGCCAGCTTTTTGCGAGCATTGACCCCAGAAGCCTTGCAATACTTGAAGAAGCCGGGGGTGCATTGGTTTCGACGGGGGTTGTGAAGTCGCCTGGCGCATGCCGAGGGGGTAGCTTTCCTCGTAAATCCAGCTGCAAAACTCTAGTTGCCAACGACGACAACTACGCTCCGGTCGCCCTCGCAGCCTAAAAACTGCGGTGCGTGACCTTCTGCCGACTTAGGCGGAGCCTCGAAACTGCTTGTGTCCATGCTCGCAGCGTAGAGTCATTATCATGGAATCGCGCTGGGCGGCTGCCTGTCAGTCCGGCACAAGAACACAACAGGCTGGTCCTTGGATGCGCTTTGCACGCCGTGCTGTCCCGGGATGAGATTCAACGGTGAGCTAAGCATGTAGTGCTGGGGATGGAGTGCCTTCGGACGGCGGTTCAATTCCGCCCACCTCCACCATTTGTACCGCCCTTCGGGGCACGAAAAGCCAGATCTCCCGTCGATTGGGGTCTGGCTTTTTTGTTGGCCACATCATGTCCAGAACCGCCGCTTAGACAGGGAGAAACACCGTGGCGTTGATGAACAGCTCCGAATGCAGTTGCAAGGCACGCAGCGATACGACGACCTGCCCACTCTGCGATGCAGGCGCCCCGCCGGCCATTCAGCGACCGATCGACGCCGTCTATGCGGCACCGGTATCGCAATCCCTGCCGATCGCAAGGAACCGGGCAATCTACATCCTCCTCGCCCTGTTCCTGGGCATTTTCGGTGCCCACAACTTCTACGCCGGTTACCACGGACGTGCGATCTGCCAACTACTGATCACGCTGCTGTTGGGCTGGCTCCTGATCGGCGTGATGATCACCGGCCTATGGGCGCTGGTGGAAATGATCACGGTGGAAACCGACGCCTCTGGCGTGCAGATGGTGTAATCCTTGGCTCCAGGAGGAGCTGCCATGGATCTCGACAGAATCGACGTTGTTTTCTGGCTCGACCAGATCCTGGATCAGGACCCAGCGACCTTCGAAGACGCTTACTGGGGTCTTCGCCCGGCCG
Source organism: Stenotrophomonas sp. G106K1 (assembly GCF_037969685.1). NCBI lineage: Bacteria > Pseudomonadati > Pseudomonadota > Gammaproteobacteria > Lysobacterales > Lysobacteraceae > Stenotrophomonas > Stenotrophomonas sp. G106K1. Next base: position 440,133 of record NZ_JBBPFR010000001.1, read on the forward strand.
CCACGATTGCGGTACCGCACCTGCTCGCCCGCCTAGAGGCTGCGCACGATGGTTACTCGCGCGGAAAACTGCTGGAACTGCTCGGCGAATCAGGCGACAGCACCGTTATTCCGACTTTGCAGGCTGAGCTGCAGCATCCGCTGGAAGAGGTGCGCAATCGAGCGCAACTGGCACTGGATGCCCTTGATCAGAGAACCTCCTGGCAACCCAGACTGCCGCGGCCTTGGCGCCGGCATCAGGAACCATGGACGGGATCCAGCGCCCGTACTTCTTGGCTGTGATCGTTCAGTCTCGGTGACCCATCTGCCGCGCCACCCACATGACGTTCTCGCCGGCGCTGAGCGCCTGGGAGGCAAAGGTGTGGCGCATCTGATACGGGTACCGGTACCGCACGCCGGCATTGCGCAGCGCGCGCTGCCATTCGCCGGCGCGAGTGCTTTGGTCGGACCCCCATCGGGCATTTGTCCTGGGATCGTGGAAGACGAACTCGCCGGTGGTGGCGGTGTGGGCCCGCTGAGCCTTCAGGGCATCGATCGCCGGCTGCAGCAGCTGCACCTCGCGCACGCCGGACTCGGTCTTGGGGGCTTTCATCTTGCCCATGACCCAGGCGCGCCGGATCTTGACCGTGCCCTTACGCCAGTCGATGTCCGACCAGCACAGGCCGATCATTTCCGAGGTGCGCAGGCCCGTGGCGAAGTTGAACTGGCAGCAATTGCGGACCTGGTCCTTGCGGCAGGTGGCCAGGATCGCCTGGACAGGGCAGGTTCCCGCGGAGGTGCTGAAGATGTATGACGAGCTGACCCGCGACCAACACGCGCTGGTGCGGACCTCGACCGTGCTTCTGTCGGCTCTGCGGAGACGATTGGGCCTGCCGGAGCTGTAAGGTCCACGGGGCCGCCGCGGCGGCCCCCTTCAGCGCTCCTGGACACTCACAGGCCCGTAAGACCGGCGTGCTGCCCCACGATTGTTTGAGCGATGATCTTTGCCTCCGGACGAAATCAGGCAGGGCGAGGCGTCGCGCTAAAACATCTTGACACCGTCGTTAAGGATTGATAATAAATAAGCGGATAGCAAATTGGGGGCAAAGTCGCAAGAGGTCCAAGTAGATTTCAAAAAATTTGATTGTTAATGGCCTACTAAAGCAAGGAGTGCGTATGAAGGGCAAAGGAATATTGCTGGCAGTGGCAGCGAGCGCGGTATTTTTTCGGCTTACTCCCAGACGGTCACTCTACCGCCGGTCAAGGTCACAGCGCCAAAAGCGGGCGGGGGGCAGTTTAGCTGTCTCGGAACCGCATGTGCTGGTGCAGTGAATCAGGAGTCATTCGCAGCCAATCAGCGGTTTCTAGAAGAGCACGCGCGATATCCTGATGAGATGCCGGAGCTCGATCAGGAGAAAGTCTGCAGGGCGATGCGCGCAAGCCGCCCCGCAAACTGTGATTATGGATCCCCACCATCTGTGCCTGGATTTAGTCCCGGATGGAGCCCAAATGGCTGTGGGACGGGGCCTCGTGCAAATTGGTTTCTGGATAGCGCCCTTTCTCAGTCTAATTCGTCAACCTATTCGGGAGATCTAAATGCCCCGTTTGCAGGCGTGAGCTTTCTCGCTGCATGCAATAGCCATGATGCCTGTTGGGGCAGTGCGATGCATCGAGGCACCTGTGATATTCAATTCCGAGGGGCGATGGAGTCCGCTTGCTCAGGGCAGTCAAATCCCGACTCTTACAATATTTGCATGGGGTATGCCGGGATGTATCACGGCGCCGTTTCGACTACGAATGGGTCAAACGAAGCGTATGCAAAGGCGGTTAGTGAGAATTCCTGTGCTGCGTGGGTTCATGACATGAAAGCCAATGGATGTGCACCATGAGTACTAAATTCGGTGCGAAATTCGCTATTTTTTCCGCAATATCGGCAAGTCTCTTGGTTGCTTGCGGACAGCCTCCGGGGCAGGAGGTTAGTAAGGCTGAGTCGCGTTCCAGTGATTCTGCATCTGGACCTAAAAAAGTGACCGAGGGGAACGGGTACTCCACCTTCAAGTGGGATGGTGATGGCTCTTCACTATCTTCCGAGCAGCGTAAATATCTGACCGATCTTTCGACTCGATATAATGGTATTTTCGCAGGCCTAGACGGAAAGCCCCAAAGTGAGGTCGATGCATTGGGTTTTCCAACCTCCAAAGAATGGCTGGATGCGAAAGATCTTACTGACGATGAGCTCCTCGATAGGGCTAAGCAGGGGGATGTTAAGGCGAAAGCATTTTATGTTGATAGGGGGATAGTTAAGCTTGAGGGCTTGGTGTCATCTTCTGGGGCTGAAAATATTACTGAGGTGTTCCAGGCTTCGCCCGCTGCTCGTGATGAATATCAGAAGTTGGCGATTGATACGCAAGTTGCCGCTGCCGAGATTCTTAAATTCCATCCCAGTCCGTTTGCCGCATACTTGTTCGGGCAGACTAGCGCCGTGACTGGTGGGATGCAGTTCCCTATTGCTGCCTCAATAGCAGTTGCCGGTGACTTGGGCGACACGAGGTCGCCAGAATTGCTTCAGGCCTTTTCGAATAAGGTTGGGGCAATGGATTCAAGTGCCGTAATGAGTAGCTACAACAATATGCGGAATATTGCGGGCTTGAAGTGAGGGGTGTATGAAAATATTCGTGATACTGGCTATATTTTATTTGGCAGTATTAATTATGTCGATGCCCGCCCTTGTCCGCTCTCGGCAGGGTTGGGAGTATCGCGCCAGCGTCACAGCCTTGGTGCTTTTGTCTGTCGCACCGGTTTTTGCGGCCTTTTTTGCTGTGAATAGCGCGCCTTACTTTAATTCGTATATCCCTGTTGCAGTTCTGGCTGGATTGTTCTATGCGGCAAGTTTCGTTGCATCGGTGGTATCTATTTTTCTATATTTTAGGCGCGCTCGCGGCCCTGTTTATTCGCCAGAGAAGTAATGCCGTCGCGGTCGCGGTAGTTTGCCGATTGGAGAGATCGGTAGCTTGCTGTTGCGGCCAGAGCCCGCCAACCAGATTTGGTTGGTGGGCTTTCTATTGATCCGAAAGGGCGGTCTCAACTTGCAAGCGCAACACGTGAGTTGAATTGAGCGAACTCTTCTTCCAGCGCTTGATTGGGCGTCTTCCAGCCAAGGGTTTGTCGCGGACGAGCGTTCATCAGGTCTGCAACATTGTTGAGATGCTCCTGGCTCGCCTTGGACAGGTCCGCGCCTTTGGGCATGAACTGGCGCAGCAGGCCATTGGTGTTCTCGTTGCTGCCGCGCTGCCAAGGTGCATGCGGGTCGGCAAACCAAAGGTCGATGTTCAGCCGCTTCATCAACTCCGGGTAGCACGTCATCTCGGTGCCGCGATCGTAGGTCAGGCTTCCAAGCAGGAAATGAGGAAGCTTTTTCATTTGCCGCGTGAAGCCTTCCAATGCGTCCTGGGCAGTACAGCCGTCCATCTTGCACAGCACGACAAAACGCGTCTTGCGCTCCACCAGCGTACCCACGCATGAGCGGTTGAACGCTCCTTTTATCAGGTCGCCTTCCCAGTGCCTTGGAATCAAACGTTGAGCGACTTCTTCGGGACGGTGGACGATGCGAAGCTCCTCCGGCACCCATGTGCGTTTGGCTGCCGTGGTGCGACGCAGGCCGCGCGTCGGCTTGTGCTGGCGCAACGCTTCCACGAGCTCTTTCTTCAACCCGCCGCGAGGATGGGCGTAGATGGCGGCGTAGATCGTTTCGTGGCTTGCGCGTTGGGTTGAGTCATCCGGATGCATGGATCGAAGCTTGGCAGCAATCTGCTGAGGCGACCAGCGATACAGCACGAGATCGTCACGAATGCTCTGGAAAAATTCACTGCCCTCGACGATTCTGCGTCTACGCACGCTGCTCTTTCGCCGAAGCAGGTAGCGCTCACCAGCCAGCCTGGCAGCGTATGCGGCCCCCTCCTGCCGGCCCAATTCACGAGACAGCGTGGACGCATTGCGCTTGAGGCGTCTGGCAATGGATCGGATGCTGGCACCGTTGCTGACCTCGATCTGCAGCACGGCACGCTCTTCGGAACTCAAATGACTGTACTGCTTTCCCATGCGGGCACCCTACGTGATTGCGGGGCGCTGCACTTGGAAGTTGAGTCTAAGCAGCCTCGACGCCCTCGACTTAATGCAGTTGGGCTGCTGGATGGCGGCGGCATACTGAACACCACCGCAAACTGGGTAGGCTCAATGCTGGCCTTCACCGTCGCCTCCTGTCGATAGCGTGATGTCGCTTCCAGCCTAGTAAACACGACCATTCCGGATTCCTCTTCAACCATCTATCAAGGTCCCCCGACCCCGGCCACGACGCTTAGGCGTCAATGCTTTATTGGCGATTGTCCGTTTCCGGCGTAGCTGGGAATCGCCAGGCAAAGGGCGGCAGACTCTCCAGCGGGAAAGGTCATGTTGACGAAGAAGAACTTGGGATGTAGATCTAATTACGCCCGGATTGGGCGGTGCAGTACAAATAGGAGATTGAATATGGATTTTGCTCTTGATACATCTGAACTGGAGTTCGCTCTCGCACAGGCTGACGAGGCCAAAGAAACGGTGATGCTGGTTGAGCAGCAGCCAACTACCCCCATCTGCGAATGTTTCTGGTGATCTGCCGCTAGTCGAAGGAGGGGCGTTTGCCCCTCCTTCCAGTGCCCAGGCCTAATGATTGGGGCAGTTTGAATGGAGATTAAGCGCGATGCTCGTTTCCCAGACCATGTGCATCCGCATATTGGCCACCACGATCGCCAACATCGAAATTTCGAAATCTTTGGTATATCAGGGGTCGGCCTTGGTTATGGGAAATCCCAATTCCGTTGCTGCGATCGGTCTGGACATTGGGCACGCCCGGACGCCCACACAGGCCATGAAACTATTGAAGAAGAAGGCGCAGGCCTTCTCGGAGGTAATTGTCTTCTCCGATCAGATCGCTGCAGTTCCGATTGGCCAGATCTATACCCATTCCGGGAATGAAGCCGCATCCGTTTCTTCATTCGAAATGATTTGCGCTATGGCGCATTCGGCCACGATATCTTTCGAGAGCGGTGCGGTGTACGAAATATCTTCGGATGGGCGGGGTCAGAAAAAATTTCTTGCCGCCCTGTCCGAATGGTTGATCATGGAAGAATCCAAGGCCGGCAGTGTTGCGAGCGTGTTGGCCAGCAATAGGACTAGACGCAGCCATCTGCTGATCCAGATCTATCGAATTCGGGAGCACCTTTCCTCGGTCATGCAGGAGATCTACTTGGATTGACTCGGCATTGATGAAGGGCGGATGATTTCAGAGCGGCTCAAGGAGATCGAAAAGTGCGCAAGGAAGGATCTGTTCAGCTGTACCGCGCACTAGCCAAAGTGCTCGGGGCGTTCTGCGTAGTCTACCTCGGCACTTGCAGGGTTGCCTTCAAATGGTTGTCGTCGGCGCACGTCGACAGCATCGTCCGGAGTTTCTATCGCGCTGCGGATGACAAGGATGTTGCGGTACCGTCGGGATTGTCGAAGGCTGACTTCGCTGCGTGGATTCGTGCAAACAACCTTAGGAACGCGCTGATTATCCAGCTTCCGGGCGCTGCAATGGTGCCATTCGTGCGCGCAATGTGCCCTGTGAGCGATGAAGAGGTCGGTAGGATCCATCCGACAGGCGGCGCGGTGGTTGCCATTCCGCACTTCGCCGAATTCATACCCGCCATCATCTCCGTAGCCTTGTGCTCTCCTCCTGGCCGTCGCGTGGCCATCTTCTATGAATCTCCTGATACGGTCGCTACCAATGCCGTATTCAACCGCATCGCTGAACGAACAATTCCGCAACTTGAACGCGATGTGGTGATCTGCCATAACAATGCCGGTGGATTGTTGGCTGCGCTCAGAGTGGTCCGCTCAGGGGGCACGTTGATCATCATGCCCGACGTGGTCAAGGATTCATCGCTCGGTACAGCGATGCCGTTTCTTTCGCGCAGTTTCGTTGCCATGACTGGAATTGGCTCCATCGTACGTAAGGCCGCCGTCCCCCTCATCCCAATCATCCCGCGCACGCCGTTCGATGAGTCGTTGACTATCGGAGGCCCGATCATGCCGGCCACGCTTGCCGCTCCTGTAGATGACGCGGGGCGGTTCGCCGACTACATTGATTACAGCATCATGAGAAAGATGTTCGAAAGCATGAGCGCCATTATCGGTGACAGGCAAGGCTTTTGGACGTACTGGCTAAGCTATTCGGCTCCCTTCCAGTTGCATACGAATCCGCCGTATGGCGACGGGCTGGTCCGTGACCTTCTGAAGGACCCGTGGCTATCGGCGCATACGCGTCCGATCATTGATGTTTCCGCGTCAGCAAATGATTGACCGCGTACGTGCCAAGTTGCCTCCGTGGCGACAGCGCGTGTCGGTGGAAGTCGTTGTCGGCATGCTTATCACCATTGCCCTGCAGATCAGCTTCGCTCTGTTCCTGCTTCTGCATGGCGACCTGGGCCCTGCGCAAGGGGAGGCGCAGGAGTTCCGCTCAGCTCTAACATGGGTCGAGCGACCGTATCTGCCTTCTCCGCCAGTGCATATACTCCCTGCGGCGCCCCCAAGGCCGACCCATGCAGCGACGGAATCCGTCGTGCGCACTGTATCGCCCGCCCCGGCTGGTACGCCCGACGGATCTACGGTCTCCAATGAGCCAGCGGCCCAGTTGATACTTACCGTCCCCTTTACCACAGGTCAGGGCACATTCGACTCGCACGCCCTGGACAGATCCAAATCTCCGCCGGCCTATGAGCAAACGCGGTTTGCAAAGGCGTGGACCCCCGACGGGGGGGCCGTGCAGAAGACATGGGCGCATCGATCGCGAGCGGCTCAACTGCTGCTTTCTGCGACCGGTTCGCTGGATTTCCCCTGCACCGATGAAGAGAAGCGCCAGCGCAAGTCGCGCTGTGCTGGAGCGCAGTATGATGGGGCTGATGAGTAGCAGGGGCATATATTCACCGCGCTGGACAGTGGCGCGGGCTGGCTCATCTTCCTCGGGGATGAAGCTCCTCGGCATTCCTGGAGGCTTCTGGGTTTGAATCAGGCGGCTTTGGTGTGATGGGCAGAGCAATCACGCAGCTTCAGGACGAGAACCAGCAGCTCAGAGATCCGCCGGCGCGCTGACGACGGCAATGGTCAACATCAAATGTTGGCCAAGAAGTTGACCAAGCGCTGCCAATCGACTCCCATTTCTGGCCATGCGGAAGTCATGAGCGAAAAAGCCCATCAAGCTAACGCATTGATGGGCTTCGATATTCTGGTGTTTGCGAAACCGGCGCCGATGACGTCACGGGGACAATGCCCCCCGGTTTCTTCAAGTCCTGCAAAGTACAAGGCCTGTTTCGTTTTGCCACGGTCGGCACACGACTGACGCTGCACGTGCCAAGCAGAAAACCTGAAAAGTCACCCGGCCCCTTGGGTCCCTTGCTAGCATCGACGGTTCGTACAACCGCCCAAGGAAAGGACAGGATGAAGCTCGAAATCGCCGTGACCGACGCCCCCGGCACCCAAGCATTGGAGCTGATCGCCGATGGCCTGGATCAGTTCAATCTGGAGGCCGCCGGCCATGCCGATCGACGCACCTTGGCTGTGCTGGCCACCGATCCGGCCAGCGGTGAAGTGGTGGGGGGCCTGAGCGGGCGCACCTCGCTGGGCCTGTTGTTCATCGACCTGTTCTACCTGCCGCCCGCACAGCGCGGCAACGGTCTGGGGTCGCAGATGCTTGCCGCCGCCGAAGAGGAGGCGCGTAGGCGCGGCTGCCGTTCCGCCGTGCTCTACACCATCAGCTTCCAGGCGCCAGACTTCTACGTGAAGCATGGCTGGACTGTGTTCGGCCAGGTGCCGTGCGATCCGCCGGGCACCAGCCGGGTCTTCCTCAGCAAGGATCTGTCTGTCGCCTGAGCGGTAGGGGCACAACCGTTCCCCCGTCAATCCGCAACATGTTGTAGAGCCACCGTCTTGTAGAGCCACCGTCATAGCGGATTGCTAACGTCGCTGGCACGAATTTGCGACACACTGGCCACGACCATTCGAGCCAGCACAGAGACGGAGACGGCCGGTGACCGAAGCAATGCAACAGCGCAGCCTGCGTCAGCTGGTTGGCCCGGTAGGGGCCGATTACCAGCGGCGGGCACTGCCGCCCGGCTGGGTCTGGGCGGTGCTGGCGGTGTTGCTGGCTGGAACGTGGGCAACCGAGCTGCCGGCCACGGCGGCAGCTGCGCTGATCGCCAGTGCGGTGGTGGTGCACTGGCCGCGGCGTGGCCGCTTCCATTGGCTGGGTTGGCGGCTGCCGGCGCTGGCGGTGCTCGCCGCGCTGCTGTGGGGCCCGGATGTGCTGTCACAGTGGTTCGAACACGGCCTGGCCTTGACCCTGATGTCGCTGGCCAGCCTCAGTATCGGCGTGCACGTGTGGCAGTCGCGGCAATTGGCCCGGCAACTACAGGCCTCCGCTGATGCGCTGGATGATGCCCAGCTGCTGGCCTTGCTGCCCGTTGATGCCGCGCGGCTAGCGCAGCAGTGGCGTGCCGGCGATGATCGCCATACCCCGGAGCTGTCGGTGGTGATGCACTTGGCGGTGATGCACGCGGCGCTGTCCCCGCGCCTGCGCGGGCAGGGCCTGCTGGCGGGCTGATCAGCGTCTTGTAGAGCCGAGCCTGCGCCCGGCTGCTTCTTTGCCGAAGCGGAGCATGGGCTCGGCTCTACACGAAAGCGGGCCGGCGTCCTTATGCGTCGCGGTTGCCGCGACGCATCACCCGCTGCTTCTCGATCGCCCAGTCACGATCCTTGGCGGCATCGCGCTTGTCGTGGGTCTGCTTGCCCTTGGCCAGCGCCACTTCCAGCTTGATCTTGTTCTTGCTCCAGTACATGGCGGTGGGCACGATCGTGTAGCCATCTCGCTCGACCTTGCCGACCAGCTTGTCGATCTCGCTCCGGTGCAGCAGCAGCTTGCGCTCGCGCCGGTCGTTGGCCACCACATGGGTGGAGGCCTGGATCAGCGGGGTGATCTGCGCACCGATCAGGAAGATCTCGCCATCCTTCACATAGGCGTAGGCGTCGACGATGTTGCCGCGGCCTGCGCGGATCGACTTCACTTCCCAGCCCTGCAGGGCCAGGCCGGCTTCGAAGCGGTCTTCGATGTGGTACTCGTGACGGGCACGCTTGTTCAACGCGATGGTCTTGTTGGCCGTCGCGCTCTTTGCTTTATCCTTGCCGGTGTTCTTGCTCATTTCCGTATTGTCTCCGATTCGGGCCCGCCCGGTCGATTGCCGAAGCGTCCTGTATTCATGCCTACTATCCGCCGCAGTGCCTTGGTCGAACATTCGGCCGCGCGCATGTTCGATCTGGTCAACGACGTCCAGGCCTATCCGCGCCGCTTCCGCTGGTGCTCCGACGCCCGCATCCTCGAGCAGGGCGAAGACCGGCTGGTCGCTCGCCTGGACCTGGGCCTGGGTTCGTTCAGTACCTGGTTTCAGACCGAAAACACCCTGCAGCGCCCGCACAGCATCGACATGCAGCTGCGTGAGGGGCCGTTCAAGCAACTGCATGGCCGCTGGGAATTCCATGCCCTGGCCGAAGATGCCTGCAAGGTCACCCTCACCCTGGACTTCGAACCGAGCTCACGCCTGCTGGGTCCGGCGCTGGCGATCGGCTTCCAGGGGTTGGCCGATCGCATGGTCAACGATTTCGTCCGCGTCGCCGACGAGGGCTGAACGATGATCGAGGTCGAGGTCGTGCTGGCCTGGCCACAACAGGTGCTGTCGCGCCGGCTGCAGCTGGAGGAAGGGGCAACCGTGGCTGATGCCGTGGCAGCGGCCCGGCTCGAAGGCAGTGCCGACTGTCCGGCCGTTGCCGTGCATGGCGTGCTGGCGCGGCCGCAGCAGGTGCTGCTGGATGGCGATCGTGTCGAGCTGCTGCGCGTGCTGCAGGCCGACCCGAAGGAAAACCGCCGGCGCCGCGCGCGCGGCGGATGATCCTCAAGACCCGTCCCGAAGGACGGGCAGGGTGGCTCAGCGGCCGCCCTTCTTCTTCTTGTCCTTCGGCAGATTGCGGCCGAACTGGCGCACGGTCTGCTGGGCAAGGGCCTTGTCGTTGGCCGGGAAGTAATCGCCTTCCCAACGGGTGACCACATCATTTTCGAAGTACACGACGAAATTCTTCACGTCGGTACGGCCCAAGCGGTTCACGCGCTCGGTCGAGGTGTAGTCCCAGCGCTGGGCGTGGAACGGGTCCGGCACCGAGGGGGTGCCCAGCAGAGCGTTGACCTGCTGCTTGCTCTGCCCGACCTGGAGCTTGGCCACGGCATCTTCCCGGATCAGATTGCCCTGGTAGATGGGTTGCTTGTAGATGATGCCGCACCCGGTGGTGGACAAGGCGACGGCGGCGACCAACAGGAGATTGCGCATCGGGACTGGCGGTTGGGGAAATCAATCCGATGATACACTCCCGGCGTGCCACCGCGACCCAATCCGAGGCAGCTGGCGCTAAATCGCCAATGAACGGAGACCTATGGAAACCCACGACCTGCGTAAAGTCGGCCTGAAGGTGACCCATCCGCGGATGCGGATCCTGGCGCTGCTCGAGCAGCGCAATGCCCAGCACCACATGACCGCCGAAGACATCTACCGCCAGCTGCTGGAGCATGGCGACGAGATCGGCCTGGCCACGGTGTACCGGGTACTGACCCAGTTCGAGGCCGCCGGCCTCGTGCTCAAGCACAATTTCGAAGGCGGCCAGGCCGTCTACGAACTCGACCGCGGCGGCCACCACGACCACATGGTCGATGTGGACAGCGGCAAGATCATCGAGTTCGAAAGCACCGAGATCGAAGACCTGCAGCGCAAGATCGCTGCCGACCACGGCTACGAGCTGGAAGAGCACTCGCTGGTGCTGTACGTGCGCAAGAAGCGCAAGTAAGCCACGTAGCCAGCTGATTGTGACGAAACCCCGGGCATGCCCGGGGTTTTTGCTTGTCTGGCCTCAGCGTCGCGGTAGATCCACGCCATGCGTGGATGGACCCAGCAGAACCTCCAGATCCACCGCCTCGGCCATCGCCCGGTTCCCCGCATCGCCCGGGTGCAGGTGGTCGCCGGAGTCATAGGCAGCCGCCATCCTTGGGGGATCGGCCGGATCACGCAGGGCGGCGTCGAGGTCGATTACCGCATCGAACGGACCGTCCGTGCGCAGCCAGGCATTGAGCTGCTGGCGCAGGGCGTCCTTGCGAGGGGTGTAGTAGTCGTCCAGCGGGGTGCCGGGCAGGGCACCGGCAAACGGGGTCAGGGTTGCGCCGAGGATGTGCAGGCCGCGCGCATGGGCGCGTTTGGCCAGCTCGCGGTAGCCGGCCTGCAGCTCGGCCAGGGTCGGCCGCGTCTCGTCGCGGGCAAAGGCGGTGCCCGGCCAGCTGATGTCGTTGATGCCGATCAGGACGATCACACTGGCGACGCCGGGCTGGTCGAGCACGTCACGCTGGAAGCGCTCCAGCGCCGATTCGCCCATGCCATCGCGGAGCAGGCGACCGCCGGAGATGCCGGCGTTGACCACTGCCACGCCCTCTGGTGCCAGCCGCGCGGCGAGATGATCGGTCCAGCGCTGGTCCTGGTCGAGGCTGGCGGTGGCGCCATCGGTGATCGAATCGCCGATCACCACCACACTGCGCGCGCTGGCCGCAGCCTCGACCTCGATGCCCGACAGCAGCAGGCGGGCCGTGGTGCTGCTGGTGCCTTGCAGTGCGGGCCATTGATGCTGGTCACCCGGCGCAATCCAGCTGGTCTGCCGCCCGTCCCAATGGAAGGTCTGCAGCGGCGTGGGGTCGGGCAGGTAGACGCTGACCTGCAAGGCCTGCCGATCAGCCGTGGGAAGGGGGAGCGGATCGCTCAGGCGGTCCTGCCCCGGCCCGATCACGACCCCGGGCTGGCCGTCGAAGCGCAGCGGCTGCGGCGTATCACCCGTATGTGCGGCCACGCTGGCAGCGCCGATCTTCAATGGCTGGGTGCCATAGGCATTGCTCAGCCGGACCCGCAGGCGGGGCCCGCCCAGGCTGAGGCGCGCGCTCTGGCGGAAGGTCTGGTCCTGCAGCTGGCCGGGGATGAGCGTCGGAAACAGAAAATCGCTCCCCCACACCGGCTGCGGGCTGGCTTGCCAGCTGGCGACCCAGTGCGGGTCAGGTGACGCGGCGGCGGCGCCGGACAGGGCAAGCAGGGCGGTGGCGGTCAGCTGGCTCAAGTGATTCATGGGAATGACCCGGTGGCAGGGACGGCCATGGTGCGTCCGCGCTCACCTGTGAACTAGACTGCGCATGGACAATCATCTGTGAATCAAATTCATTGCCATGGCACGCACCGACATCAACCGATCCGGCGAACTGGAAGTGTTCGTGCGGGTCATCGAGACCGGCGGCTTTTCCGCTGCCGCCCGCAGCCTGGAGATGACGCCGTCGGCGGTCAGCAAGCTGGTTGCACGGCTGGAACAGCGGCTGGGAACGCGCCTGCTGCAGCGCTCCACCCGCCAGCTGCAGCTGACCCCGGAGGGTTGTGCGTTCTATGAGCGTGGCCTGCGGGTGCTGGCTGATCTGGAAGAAGCCGAACGCTGCGCCAGCGCCCATGCCGAGCCGCGCGGGCGGCTGCGGGTGAATGCCAACGTGCCGTTCGGCCAGCACTTCCTGCTGCCGCTGCTGCCGGAATTCCTGCAGCGGCATCCGCAGGTAGGGGTGGATCTGACCCTGACCGACGAAGTGATCGATCTGCTGGAGCAGCGCACCGACGTGGCGGTGCGGGCTGGTCCGCTGAAGAGTTCCAGCCTGGTCGCGCGCCGGCTGGGGGCGACGCGGATGATGATCGTGGCGGCACCGGCCTATGCGGCACGACACGGATTACCGGGCAATGTCGACGCGCTGCTGGCGCACAACCGGCTGGATATCGGCCACGCGCGGTCGGTGCAGGGCTGGCCGCTGTTGCAGGATGGCCAGCAGCAGCGGGTGCTGCCCAGCGGAAATGCGCGCGCCAGCAATGGCGATGCGCTGCGCCAGCTGGTGCTGGGCGGGCTGGGCATGGCCCGGCTGGCGGCGTTCCAGGTAAAGGCCGACATCGCCGCAGGGCGGTTGTTGCCGGTACTGGAGGACGCCAACCCGGGCGACCTGGAAGAGGTGCACGCCGTGTTCCTGGGGCAGGGCGGTTACCTGCCGCTGCGGGTGCGCGCGTTCCTCGATTTCCTGGTGGAGAACGTCGACCTGACGCAGCCGCGTGGGTAGTGCCGGCCGCTGGCCGGCAACCTGACGCGAGCGTCAGACCTGCAGTAGATCCACGCCATGCGTGGATGAATGCCCGCGATTCACGCGCGCCAGCAGGCGTGGAGGGGCCTACACCTGCAGCAGCTTACGCGCGGCGGCGCGGGCTTCCTTGCTCACTTCCACGCCACCCAGCATGCGCGCCAGCTCTTCCTCGCGCGCCTTGGTGTCCAGTTTCTCCACCGCGCTCTGGGTCATGCCTTCCACCGGCGCCTTACTGACCCGGTAGTGCGCGTGGCCCTTGGAGGCAACCTGTGGCAGATGGGTTACGCAAAGCACCTGACGCTTCTCGCCGAGGGCGCGCAGCTTCTGGCCGACGATGTCAGCCACTGCGCCACCGATGCCGGAGTCGACTTCGTCGAACACCATGGTCGGTACCGCGTCCAGGTCGAGCGCGGCCACTTCGATGGCCAGCGAAATGCGTGACAGCTCGCCGCCGGAAGCGACCTTGCGCAGCGCACGCGGCGGCTGGCCGGCATTGGCTGCCACCAGGAATTCGACGCGCTCGGCGCCCTGCGGGTCCGGCTTGCCGTTGTCCTGCGGCTCCAATTCGATCAGGAACTGGCCGCCGCCCATGCCCAGCTCGGCGATGATGCCGGTGGTGGTGGCCGATAGTTCGGCAGCAGCGGTGCGGCGGCTGGTGGTCAGCACTGCGGCCTCGACACGCCAGGCCGCTGCGGCCTTTTCAATCTCGCCGGCCAGGCGCTGCAGGCGTTCGTCGGCGCCGCGCAGTTGTTCAACTTCGGCGTGCATGCGCTCACGCTGCGCGCCCAGCTCGTCCATCGGCACGCGGTGCTTGCGTGCCAGATCGTGCAGGCGGCCCAGACGGCGCTCGTTCTCCTCGAACTGGTCCGGATCGGCATCCAGGTCGTCATGTACCCGGTCGAGCAGGGCCAGGGCTTCGTGCAGCTGGATGGAGGCGCTGTCGATCAAGGCATCGACATCGCCCAGGCGCGGGTCATGTTCGGCCACCCGGGCCAGCTCATGTCGCACCTGCTGCAGCAGATCGAGCGCCGAGTGGCCTTCGTCGCCGTTGAGCTGGTCCGAAGCTGCCTGGCAGGCGGCCAACAGGGCGCTGGCGTGCGCCTGACGGCGATGGCTGGCGCCGAGCGCGATGATCGACTCCGGTTCCAGATCCTCGCGGTCCAGTTCGCGCAGCTGGTGTTCGAGGAAGCCGATGCGGTCACTCACATCGCCCTGTTGCGACAGTGCCAGGGATTCATCGACCAGCGCCTGCCAGGTGGCGGCAGCGCGGCGCACCTGGCGGCGTTCGCTTTCGTTGCGGGCATAGGCGTCCAGCAGGGCCAGCTGCGAAGGACGTGTCAGCAGGGCCTGCTGCTCGTGCTGGCCATGGATCTCCACCAGCAGGCCGGCCAGGTCGGCCAGCTGCGCCAGGGTGACCGGGCGGCCGTTGATCCACGAGCGCGAGCCGCCGTCGGCGCGGATCACGCGGCGCAGCTGGCATTGGTCTTCATCGTCCAGCTCATTGCTGGCCAGCCACTGGCGGGCGGCCTGCAGCTGGTCCAGCGCGAATTCGGCCGACAGTTCGGCCCTGGCAGCGCCATGGCGCACCACGCCACTGTCGGCGCGCAGGCCGGACAGGAAGCCCAGGGCGTCGACCATCAGCGACTTGCCTGCACCGGTCTCGCCTGAAACCACGGTCATGCCCGGCCCGAACTCCAGTTCGGTGGCGCGGACGACGGCGAAATCCTTGATTGAAAGATGTCTGAGCATGGGTAAGGGGGTGTCTGCAGCCGCGCAACGCTAGCACGCGCGGCGGGGTCGTCCAATGACTTGCCAAGGGGATGCGTCGCCATTATCTAATGTCCCTGTCTCACAGGTTGATTCCATGCACGGTTCTCCCGACCAACTTGCCCCGCGCGCGCGGCACCTGCTGCGCACGCTGATCGCGCGCTACATCCAGGATGGCGAGCCCGTGGGTTCGCAGACGCTGGCGCGCGTGGCAGGCCTGGAGGTCAGTCCCGCCACCATCCGCAACATCCTCGGTGACCTGGAAGATCTTGGGTTGCTGGCGTCACCGCATACCTCGGCGGGCCGGATTCCGACCGCGCATGGCTATCGGGTGTTCGTCGACAGCCTGCTGCAGATGCAGCCGCCGGGCGAAGGGGAACTGGCCCGGCTGCGTCAGGAGCTGGCCGGAGGCGGCAGTACCCAGGCCCTGCTCGGCAGCGCCTCGGAGCTGCTGTCGGCGATGAGTCATTTCGTTGGCGTGGTCAGCGCGCCGCGGCGTGAGCAGTTCGCCTTCCGCCAGATCGATTTCGTGGCGCTGGACGGGCGCCGGGTGCTGGCGATCCTGGTGTTTGCCGACAACGAGGTGCAGAACCGGGTGATCGAGACCCGCCAGGACTTCGCGCCGGGGCAGCTGGAGCAGGTGGCCAACTACCTCAATGCCCACTTCGCCGGGCTGCCGCTGGCCGAGATCCGCACCCGCCTGCTGCTGGAGCTGCGCGATGCGCGGTCCGAGCTGGAACAGGTGCTGGCGCACAGCATCGAGCTGGCCGAGCAGGCCCTGCAACCGCCGGCCGACGACATGCTGGTGGCCGGCCAGACCCGTCTGATGGGGGTGCAGGACCTGTCCGACCTGGAGCGCCTGCGCGAATTATTCGAGCTGTTCTCCAGCAAGCGCGAGATCCTGCAGCTGCTGGAGCGGACCATCCAGGCCCCCGGCGTGCGCATCTTCATCGGCGAAGAAACCGGCGTGGTGCCGCTGCAGGGCGTCTCGCTGGTCACCGCGCCCTACACCGCCAACGGTCAGGTACTGGGCGTGCTGGGCGTGATCGGGCCGAAGCGGATGGCCTACGACCGCATGATCCCACTGGTGCAGGCCACCGCCGATGTGCTCGGTGCGGCCTTTTCGCCCGGCGGGCGAAGTCCAGGTGCATCGGACGCTTGAAACGCAGCATCCCGCCCACACTAGGGTGGGTGGAGGCGGAGAGTGACCGCCAGGGACCCAGACATGAATCAAGATCAGCCAGACATCGCCGCCCAGCAGGCCGCCGCCGACGCAGCTGCCGCCGAGGGCGTCAACGAACAGATCGAACAGCTCCGTGCCGAAGTGGAGCAGGTCAAGGCCGAAGCGCTGCGTGAGCGCGCCGACCTCGACAACCAGCGCAAGCGCGTGGCCCGCGACATCGAGCAGGCGCGCAAGTTCGCCAACGAGAAGCTGCTGGGCGAGCTGTTGCCGGTATTCGACAGCCTCGATGCCGGCCTCAAGGCCGCCGGCGACGATGCCCATCCGCTTCGCGAGGGCCTGGAGCTGACCTACAAGCAGCTGCTGAAGGTCGCTGGTGACAACGGCCTGGTGCTGCTGGACCCGACCGGCCAGCCGTTCAACCCGGAACACCACCAGGCGATCAGCCAGGTTGCGGCCCCCGGCGCCGCCCCGGGCAGCGTGGTGACCGTGTTCCAGAAGGGCTACCTGCTCAACGAGCGCCTGCTGCGGCCGGCGCTGGTGGTGGTTGCCGCCGATTGACCCCGCGCGCCGGGCCGGGCCTGGCGCGGGTTTCCCCTGCCCCGGACGGGGCATCGGCACGACTGACGCTGAACGTGTTGGGCGAACGGAAACACAGCGTTCGGGGGATGGCTTGAATGTTCCACGAGCCTCCCCCACATCCCATTCATCCACCGGCCGAACGGCCGGACTGACAAAAACAACATCCTTCAAGGAGTCTCCCCCATGGGCAAGATCATTGGTATCGACCTCGGCACCACCAACTCGTGCGTGGCGATCATGGACGGCGGCAAGGCCCGCGTCATCGAAAATTCGGAAGGCGATCGCACCACCCCGTCGATCGTCGCCTACACCAAGGACGGTGAAGTCCTGGTCGGTGCCTCGGCCAAGCGCCAGGCCGTGACCAACCCGAAGAACACCTTCTACGCGGTGAAGCGCCTGATCGGCCGCAAGTTCACCGACGCCGAAGTGCAGAAGGACATCGCGCACGTCCCGTACAGCATCCTGGCCCATGACAATGGCGATGCCTGGGTGGCCACCAGCGATGCCAAGAAGATGGCCCCGCAGGAAATCTCGGCCAAGGTGCTGGAAAAGATGAAGAAGACCGCCGAGGACTTCCTCGGTGAGAAGGTCACCGAAGCGGTCATCACCGTGCCGGCCTACTTCAACGACAGCCAGCGCCAGGCAACCAAGGACGCCGGCCGCATCGCCGGTCTGGACGTCAAGCGCATCATCAACGAGCCCACTGCGGCCGCGCTGGCCTATGGCCTGGACAAGGGCGACAACAAGGATCGCAAGATCGTTGTGTACGACCTGGGCGGCGGCACCTTCGACGTCTCGGTGATCGAGATCGCCAACGTCGACGGCGAGAAGCAGTTCGAAGTGCTGGCCACCAACGGCGACACCTTCCTGGGTGGCGAAGACTTCGACAACCGCGTCATCGAGTACCTGGTTGAAGAGTTCAACAAGGACCAGGGCATCGACCTGCGCAAGGATCCGCTGGCCCTGCAGCGCCTGAAGGATGCTGCCGAGCGCGCCAAGATCGAGCTGTCCAGCGCCCAGCAGACCGAAGTGAACCTGCCGTACGTCACCGCTGACGCATCGGGTCCGAAGCACCTGAACATCAAGCTGACCCGCGCCAAGCTGGAATCGCTGGTGGACGAGCTGATCAAGAAGTCGATCGAGCCGTGCCGCGTCGCCCTGAACGATGCCGGCCTGCGTTCGAGCGACATCAGCGAAGTGATCCTGGTCGGTGGCCAGACCCGCATGCCGAAGGTGCAGCAGGCGGTCACCGAGTTCTTCGGCAAGGAACCGCGCAAGGACGTCAACCCGGACGAAGCCGTGGCACTGGGTGCTGCGATCCAGGGCGGCGTGCTCGGCGGCGACGTCAAGGACGTGCTGCTGCTGGACGTGACCCCGCTGTCGCTGGGCATCGAAACCATGGGCGGTGTATTCACCAAGATCATCGAGAAGAACACCACCATCCCGACCAAGGCCTCGCAGGTGTTCTCCACCGCCGAGGACAACCAGTCGGCCGTGACCGTGCACGTGCTGCAGGGTGAGCGCGAACAGGCCCGCTTCAACAAGTCGCTGGCCAAGTTCGACCTGTCCGGCATCGAGCCGGCCCCGCGCGGCCTGCCGCAGGTGGAAGTGTCCTTCGACATCGACGCCAACGGCATCCTGCACGTGTCGGCCAAGGACAAGAAGACCAACAAGGAACAGAAGGTCGAGATCAAGGCCGGTTCGGGTCTGTCCGAGGAAGAGATCGCACGCATGGTCGCCGACGCGGAAGCCAACCGCGAAGAAGACAAGAAGTTCCAGGAGCTGGTGCAGGCCCGCAACCAGGCCGATGCCCTGATCCACGGCACCCGCAGCGCGATCACCGAGCACGGCAGCAAGGTCGGTGGCGAAGTGATCGGCAAGGTCGAAGCTGCCCTGGCCGATCTGGAAACCGCGATGAAGGGCGACGACAAGGCACAGATCGAAGCCAAGTCGAAGGTGCTGGAAGAAGCTGGCCAGTCGCTGTTCGCTGCCGCTTCGGCCGACCAGGGCGGTGCAGCCCCGGGTGCCGACGCCGGCAATGCGGGCAAGGCGCAGGATGACGTGGTGGACGCCGAGTTCACCGAAGTCAAGGACGACAAGAAGTCCTGATCCGGACCGACGCGGGACGCTGCTTGCCAGCGTCCCGTTGTCGTATCAGGGTCCTGACCGCCCTCTGGCGCGTCGGGGCGCCCGACGCAAGAGCGGACCTGGTTCCGCTCTTCCGCTTTGACGAATCCCGACTTTCCGGAATGCGATCCACGATATGAGCAAGCGCGATTACTACGAAGTGCTGGGCGTTGCCCGCACCGCCACCGACGAAGAACTGAAGAAGTCCTATCGTCGTTGCGCGATGAAATTCCACCCGGACCGCAACCCGGGTGATGCGGCGGCCGAAGCCTCCTTCAAGGAGTGCAAGGAAGCCTACGAAGTACTGTCCGACGGCAACAAGCGCCGCATGTACGACAGCCATGGCCACGCCGCGTTCGAACACGGCATGGGCGGTGGCGGTGGTGGTCCGGGTGGCCCGGACATGAACGATATTTTCGGTGACATCTTCGGCAACATCTTTGGTGGTGCCGGCGGCGGCGGTCCGCGCCAGGCGCGTCGCGGCGCCGACATCGGTTACGTGATGGAGCTGGACCTGGAAGAAGCGGTGCGGGGTGTCGAACGCCGCATCGAGATTCCGACCCTGGCCGAATGTGGCGACTGCGATGGAAGCGGCTCGGAAGACGGCAAGGTCGAGACCTGCAACGTCTGCCATGGTCGCGGCCAGGTGCGCATCCAGCGCGGCATCTTCGCCATGCAGCAGGCCTGCCACAACTGCGGCGGCCGTGGCCAGATCATCGCCAAGCCCTGCAAGACCTGCCACGGCAACGGCCGTGTCGAGGAAGACAAGGTGCTGTCGGTGAAGGTACCGGCAGGCGTGGATACCGGTGACCGCATCCGCCTGGCGGGTGAGGGCGAGGCCGGTCCGGCCGGTACGCCGCCGGGCGATCTGTACGTGGAAGTGCGCGTGCGTGAGCACCACATCTTCCAGCGCGACGGCGACGACCTGCACTGCGAAGTACCGATCCGCATTTCGCAGGCCGCACTGGGTGACACCGTGCGCGTGGCCACCCTCGGTGGTGAGGCGGAAATCCGTATCCCGGCCGAGACCCAGACCGGCAAGCTGTTCCGCCTGCGCGGCAAGGGCGTGCGTTCGGTGCGCAGCCGCAGCGAAGGCGACCTGTACTGCCGCGTGGTGGTGGAGACGCCGGTTAACCTCACCAGCGACCAGCGCAAGCTGCTGGAACAGTTCGAAGCCACCTTCAACGGCGAGGATGCGCGCAAGCATTCGCCGAAGTCGGCGACCTTCATCGACGGCGTCAAGGGCTTCTGGGATCGGATGACGTCCTGACCTGCGCACGGATACGTTGAACGACAGCGCCGGGCTCTGCCCGGCGTTTTCGTTTCCGGCTGCAGTAGATCCACGCCATGCGTGGATGCCGTTCAACGGATCAACGGAAAAATGCTGCCGGCGTCTGCCCAAGCTGGCGCTTGAACATGCTGGTGAACGCACTCGGGCTGTCATAGCCCATCGCCAGCGCCACATCGATCACCTTCTCGCCGCGGGCCAGCCGTTCCATCGCGGCCAGCAGGCGCGCCTGTTGCCGCCACTGGCCGAAGGTCATGCCCAGTTCGCTGGCGAAGTGACGCTGGATGGTTTTGACGTCGATCGCCAACGCCTGCGCCCAGTCCTGCAGGGTCGCCTCGTCGCCGGGATGCTTCTGGATGTGCTGGCAGATCCTGTGCAGGCGCGGGTCGACGGGCTCGGGCAGGTGCAACGGCAATACGTCCATGCGGTGCAGCTCATCGAGCATCAGTCGCACTACGCGGCCATCGCGGCTGTCTTCTTCATGCGGTCCGTCGATCAGAATGGCCGCCTGCAGCAGTTCGCGCAGCAGCGGCGCCACCTGCACGGCGAAGGGCTCGGCGGGCAGCTGCGGGGCGAACGCCGGTTCGATGTACAGGCTGCGCATGTGCACCTCGGCGATGCAGTCCACCGCATGCGCCATGCCCGCCGGCATCCAGATGGCACGGGTGGAGGGCACCACCCAGCGGCCGACTTCCGATCGCACCACCATCAACCCGGACATGGAATAGACCAGCTGGTGTCGGCGGTGCTTGTGTGCCGCGATGTGGGTGCCGGCACAGTAGTCTCGCGCGCGGCAGGTCACCGGACGATGCACCGGCACCTCGTTCCACGGCGCGGTTTCGCGGACGGGGCAAGGGGTGTCCTTTTTGCGATAGGCCATGACCAGAACGCGGCAGAAGGGAGTGGAAGGCCACCGTAGCATGCACGGCTCGCCCCCATCCTGACCGCGCGCAATGTCGACTCTGGCTTCTCCCGCCGTACCCGCCCGCCCCGTATCGCCAGGAGTGCTGGCGGCGATCTCCAGCTCGCACATGGTCAACGACATGATGCAGTCGCTGATCCTGGCCATCTATCCGGTGATCAAGGGTGGCTTCAACCTCAGCTTTACCCAGATCGGCCTGATCACGCTGACCTACCAGTTGACCGCCTCGATCTTCCAGCCGCTGGTCGGGCTTGCCACCGACCGCCGGCCGGCTCCGTACTCCCTGCCGATCGGCATGGCCTCGACCTTGTGCGGCATGTTGCTGCTCGGCTTTGCGCCCAATTACGCGATGGTGCTGCTGGCCGCTGCGCTGGTCGGCATCGGTTCGGCCATCTTCCATCCGGAAGCCTCGCGCATCGCGCGCCTCGCCTCCGGCGGCCGTCATGGCCTGGCGCAGTCGGTGTTCCAGGTGGGAGGCAACTTCGGCACGGCGCTGGGGCCGTTGATCGCCGCAGCGGTGATCGTGCCCTATGGCCAGCATTCCGCATCATGGTTTGCCGGTGCAGCGTTGATCGGCATTGCCCTGCTGACCTATGTCGGCCGCTGGTACTCGCTGCATCTGGGCGCTCCCCGCCCAGCAACACATGGCGTGATCGCGGCGCGCCATCCACCGCGCACGATCGCCCGGGTGCTGGCGATCCTGCTGGTGCTGATCTTCAGCAAGTATTTCTACATGGCCAGCATCGGCAGCTACTTCACCTTCTACCTGATGCATCATTTCGGCATTCCGGTGGCGCAGGCGCAGCTGCATCTGTTCGCCTTCCTGGTGGCGTCCGCCGCGGGCGGCTTCTTTGGTGGGCCGCTGGGTGATCGTATCGGTCGCAAGCCGATCATCTGGGCCTCGATCCTGGGCGTGGCACCGTTCGCGCTGATGCTGCCGCATGCCGATCTGCTGTGGACCACGATACTGGCGGTGCTGATCGGCTTCGTGCTGTCTTCCGCGTTCTCGGCCATCGTGGTGTACGCGCAGGAAATGATGCCGCACCGGATCGGCATGGTGTCCGGGTTGTTCTTTGGTTTCGCCTTCGGCATGGGCGGTCTGGGCGCGGCGGTGCTGGGGCTGTTGGCCGACAAGACCAGCATCGAATTCGTCTACCAGCTCACCGCGTTCCTGCCGTTGCTGGGCATCGTGGCGGCATGGTTGCCGTCGTCCAAGCCTGCTGCGCACTGAGGGGGTTCTTCTGCAGGGCTGCGCCCTGCACCTGCCGAGGCAACGGCAACGGCAACGACCGAAGCAAAAGCTGGTTTCCTGAGAGTTGGCGGGGTGGGTCCGGTTGCGGGGGACGCCGTAAATCCGTCCATGGA